>DATKGE010000001.1:0-5085 GCA_035510955.1 Occallatibacter sp.
AGCGTGCTTGAGCGCTTGTTTTGCGGTAGGTCCGGGCTTCAGCCCGGACACAAACGGCGCACATCGAGCGTGGCTTTAGCGTCTGAGGTTCGGCTTTTTGGAGCAAGAGCGCGCCACTTGCTGCTTTTAGTCCAGTTCCCGCAGCGGGGGCGAAACAGCATACGTTCCCGCAAACAGGACTGCCGCAGTCGCGGCCATCGCCGCCAGCGCGTGCGGCGTGGGAATGTGGCGAGACAACTCGCCGGCTAACAACGAACCCAACGGCGGCAACCCCAGAAAGCAAGTAGCGTAAATGCTCATCACGCGCCCCCGCATCTGGTCGCTCGCCAGGTGCTGAATGGCCACGTTGAACGACGAGATCATGAGGATCGCGCTATAGCCCTCAAACAGCAGCAGGCATTGCGACAAGACAAAGCTGTGCGAGTAACTGAAGGAAATAATCGCGGAAAAGAAAACCACTCCGCCCACGGTGACCACCCTGCCGCGATGGCGCAGCGTGCCCAGCGCGGCAATCGTCACCGCGCCGAAAACAGCGCCCAGCCCGGAGGCCGCCATCAGCCAGCCCAGTCCCGTTTCGCCCACGTGCAGTTGCATGCGCGCAAAGTACGGAATGAAGGTAATGAAGGGAATGCCGAAAAAGCTGGCCGTGCCCGTCATCCACACCAGCACCCGCATCTGGCGGTTGCCGCGCACGTAGGCAAACCCTTCGCGCAGGCTCGTAAGCAAGCCGGGATAGTGCGAAGGCTCCCGCTCCGGGTAGCGGATGCGCGTCAGCGCCCAGAGCACGGCCAGAAAACTCACGCCGTTCAGAAAGAAGTTTCCCGCCACGCCCACCAGCGCCATGGCGTATCCACCCAACGTTGGCCCCAGGATGCGCGACATGTTGAACTGCGCCGAGTTGAGCGCGATGGCGTTGGTCAGGTCCTCGCGCGGAACCAGCCGCGGCACCAGCGCCTGGTAGCTGGGCGCGTTCATGGCCATGGCCATGCCGTTGAGGAACGACAGCAGGACAAGCTCCCACACGGTGATGATCTTGAACCATGCCAGCGCAGCAAGCGTAAACGCCAGCAGCATCATGATCGACTGCGTCACCAGCAGCAGCCTGCGCTTGTTCACGCGGTCCGCCACCACCCCGCCGAAGAGCGTGAAGATGAGAAATGGAATGGAGCCGGCAAACCCCACCACACCCAGCCAGAATGCCGAGCCGGTGAGCGTGAGCACCAGCCAGCCCTGGGCCACGTACTGCATCCATGTGCCAATGTTCGATAGAAAATTGCCGCTCCAGAAAAGGCGGAAGTTCGGATTGCGCAAGGCGCGGATAATTTGTGGGAACTGATTGTCCTGTTGGTCGGGGAAGGCGGCCGTAGCCGCTGCAGCCTCTTCGACCGCGAGACTTTGTGGCTCCCGATTCAAGTCGCGGTCCGTGTTCAAACGATGGCTCTCCCTGGCTTCTAGTGTAAGCTGTGGCTTTATCGCCGCGTCTTTGCCAACGCGGGCCTGAATTCCAAAATCTCAGGACGGGAACGATCGTTCTCCTAAGGGACTAACGAATGACTGTGCGCACTCTGCTTGCTTTTGTTGTGCTTCCTGCGCTCACACCGGGCCTGCTTCCCGCGCAAACGGCGCCAGCCGCCGTCTTCGGCTACACCGACTTCGCTGCCGAGTCCAAAATCGAGAGTGAGTTTCTCGCCGTCCCTGACGCCAAACTCGCCGGCCAGCACCTGAAGACGCTCACCGCCGAGCCGCACATGGCCGCCACGCCCGAAGACCACAAGACCGCCGAATATGTCGCCGACAAATTTCGCGCCGCCGGCCTAGAGACGGAGATTGTTCCCTTCCGCGTGCTGCTCAACTGGCCCAAAGTTGTGCGCATCGAGGCCTTCGACGCCAACGGCAAGCTGCTCATCAGCGGGCCAACGCGCGAGCACGTCGATGGCGACCCAGGCCAGGACGATCCGAGAGTGGTCATGCCCTTCAACGGGTCATCCGGGTCAGGCGATGTAACCGCCGAACTGGTCTACGCCAACTACGGCCGCCTGGAGGACTTCGATCAGCTCGCCGCCCAGCAAGTCGACCTGCACGGCAAAATCGTCCTGGTGCGCTACGGCGGCAACTTCCGCGGCGTCAAAGTCTACATCGCCCAGCAGCGCGGCGCGATGGGCGTGCTCATCTACTCCGACCCGCAGGACGACGGCTACTACAAAGGCGATCCGTGGCCCATCGGCCCCTGGCGCCCGGAGACCGGCGTGCAGCGCGGGTCGGTGCAATTCCTCTTCAAGTATCCCGGCGACCCTGAAACTCCTGGCGTCGCCTCGACGCTCGACCTGCCCGACTCCGCCCGCGTCTCGCCCGAGGGCAACCAGCCCCACATCATCTCCATCCCCATCAGCTATCACGATGCCTCGCCCATCCTGCAAGCTCTCGCCGGCCCCAGCGTGCCCCAGGGCTGGCAGGGCGCGCTGCCCTTCCGCTATCACGTCGGCGTGGTCTCCGGCCCCGGCGCGGTCAAGGTCCACCTGGTCTCGCAACAGGACTACCAGCGCCGCATCATCTGGGACGTGATCGGCAAAGTCAAAGGCTCCCAGTACCCCGACGGCTGGGTTGTCGCGGGCAATCATCGCGACGCGTGGGTCTACGGCGCGGTCGACCCCAACAGCGGCACCGCGGCCATGCTCGAATCGGTGCACGGCATCGGCGCTCTGCTCAAGCAAGGATGGCGGCCTAAGCGCACCGTGGTGTTTTGCAGTTGGGACGCCGAAGAAGAAGGCCTCATCGGCTCGACCGAGTGGGTGGAGCAGCACGCCAAAATGCTGGAGAGCGCCGTGGCTTACTTCAACGTGGACGTAGCCGTCGCCGGGCCGGATTTCTCCGCCGCCGCCGTGCCCTCGCTCAAGCAATTTGTCCGCGAGCTCACCCGCTCCGTGCCCAGCCCGCAGGGCGCAACGGTCTACGACCAGTGGAAGATGCAGCACTCCGAGGGCAACGAGCATCGCGCTTCGAACGCGCCCAAGGAGGACGAAGACGTGCACGTCGGCGACCTCGGCTCCGGCTCCGATTTCACGCCCTTCCTGCAGCACGTCGGCGTGCCTTCGACAGACATCGGCTCGAGCGGCCCCTATGGCGTCTACCACTCCACCTTCGACGACTACGCCTGGTACGTGCAAAACGCCGACCCGCACTTTGTCTATCTGCAGGAGATGGCGCGCGTCTTCGGCCTGGAAGCCCTGCGCATGGCCGACGCCGATGTGCTCCCGTACGACTACGTCACCTACGCGCACAGCATTGAATCCTATATCGCCGCCGCCCGCCGCAAAGCCTTCGACGCCGGTCTCAGCTCCCTCGACTTTGCCGCGGCGGATGCTGCTGCTGTCCGCTTTGTGGCAGCGGCGCAGAGGGCGCACAATTTGCAGACAGCCGCAAGCGGCGACCTCGGCAAGCTGAATCTGGCTCTGCGCCAGACCGAAACCGACCTGGTCTCCGATGCCGGCCTGCCCAATCGTCCCTGGTTCCGGCACACCATTTACGCGCCCGGCGAGTTCACCGGCTACGCATCCGTCGTGATTCCCGGGGTCAATGAAGCGATCGACGCGAAAGACCTGAGCCGCGCTTCGCAGCAGTTGACCGTGCTGACCCGGGCCCTCGGTCGCGCGGCACAAAACCTGGAAACCGCTCCGTAAACTGAACTGGCTAAGAAAAGCGGGACTCAGAGTTGAGCGGAGACCATCTAACTCATTCTTTCTCAATAGATTAAGCACCGATATTACCAAGGAATCAAGCGGCTATTACCAAGGAACCACGCCGCTTCCCACCCCGGCGCTATTTCCCTTTTCAGATTGCTGCCGCTAGCCTACCTGCTGATTGATCCGCCGGCCCACGCCGCGCACCCCGCGCAGGCCCACCGGCGGAACGGAGCGCGGCTTATGTCTGATTTCGTGATTGGCGCGTTGTTTGTCGCATTGACGATTACGCCGTCCGCTTTGGGGGCCGTTCTCCGCCGCCGCACCAAGACAAAGTGCTGAAAAAGCACGTTCGCCGGCCTTCCCAAACCAGTCTTCATCTCAGATGATCTACATCACAGGCTGGTTGACCCCAGCGGGTTAGCCTCGTATCGTTAGAGGTGACTATGAAAATCTCTGCCAACACCGTGCGGATCGGGATTGCGACCGCCATAATTCTCGGCACCGTTGCCTGGCTGGCCTACACCGGCTACGGCGCCGACAAACGCTACTACGTCACCATCGCGGAACTCGGCGGCCTGGGCGACAAAGCCTATCACAGCCAGTTGCGCGTCGAGGGCTTCGTGGTTCCCGGATCCATCGAGCAGAACGGGCCGAATGTGAATTTCGTGCTCAACGAGTTTGAGAGCCATTCTCCCAAGGCGTCGGCCGGCCGTCTGCTCAAGGTAGCCTACAAAGGCTCCGAGCCGCCCCCGGACACCTTCAAGGACGACTCGCAGGCGCTGGCCGAAGGCTCGTACGGCCGCGACGGCGTCTTCCACGCCGGCGTTCTGCAGGCCAAGTGCGCCAGCAAATACGCTCCCGCCGGACCCAATCAGCCTGCCGCCAAGCCCGCCCCCAAATCCAATGCCTCGGCCCCTGCCGCCGACACCGCCAAACCGGCCGCCTCAAATCCGGCTGCTTAAGGATGACAGCAGGGGAAGCCAGTTCGCCCTTGTGCGCCCGTCTTGACGGTGTTTCCAGGCTTTTTGGATCGTTTGCGGCCCTGCGCCAGGTCACGGTGGACCTGGAACCTGGCCGCTGTTATGTGCTCATCGGCGAAAACGGCGCAGGAAAGTCGACCTTGCTGCGGATTCTGGCCGGACTGCTGCGCCCCAGCTTTGGCGCCGTCAAGGTCTTCGGCGGTCTCGACCCCCAGGAAGCCCGCGCCCGCATCGGGTATATGAGCCACGCACCTATGCTCTACGACGAACTCACCGCAGTCGAAAACCTGCGCTATTTCAGCAGCCTCTACCCAGGGCGGCCGAGCCTCTCGCCCGCCGAAGCCCTGCGCCAGGTCGGCTTGGACCCTGACCTGACGCGCACGCTTGGCCAGTACTCGCAAGGCATGAGGCAGCGGACGTCGCTG
>DATKGE010000002.1:0-2746 GCA_035510955.1 Occallatibacter sp.
CTCCAATCCGATCACCTACATCAAGGGCTTCGACCTGGTGCGGGAATTGTTCGCGGCGCAGCCTGAATCCAAGCGCCTCTCGCTCACCCCTGGCCATTTCTCCTTCAACGTCCCCGGCGGCCGCTGCAACACCTGCGAGGGTGACGGCACGGTGACCGTTGAGATGCAATTCCTGGCCGATGTCGAACTGCCTTGCGAGGACTGCAACGGCACCCGCTACCAGGCGAAGACTCTTCAAGTGCAGTACAAGGGCAAGAACATCCACGAGGTTCTGCAGTTGACCGTGAAGGAGGCGCTGCGCTTCTTTGCCGGGCAGACCAAATTGCTGGAAAAGCTTGCTGTGCTGGACGAAATCGGTCTTGGCTATCTGCGCCTCGGCCAGAGCGCGACCACGCTCTCCGGCGGCGAAGCACAGCGGGTGAAGCTGGCCGCGCATCTTTCCCAGGTGCGCGCGGCCAATGCCAATGCGAAGCCCTCGCAGGCCAGCCGCGTACTTTACATCCTCGACGAGCCCACCACCGGCCTGCACTTCGACGACGTCTCGAAGTTGCTGGCAGCCTTCCGCAAGCTCATCGACGGCGGCGGCTCGCTGATTGTCATTGAGCACAATCTGGATGTGATCAAGTGCGCCGACTGGGTGATTGATTTGGGACCGGAAGGCGGCGAAGGCGGCGGCCGCATCGTAGCCGAAGGAACGCCGGAGCAAGTCGCTGGAAACCTGCTGTCGCATACCGGCAAGTGGCTGGGACGGGTGCTCTAGCCGGGACGACGTGTTCCTTTGCTGCGGTTACACACGAACCACCAATTCGCTGTATTGGGTCAAGTGTGCATCTGTCGTGAGTAGGTGCATCGGCTCTTCAATCGCCTGAGCTATGAGGAGGCGATCGAAAGGGTCGCCATGATACAACGGCAGACCGGCGACCAGGACCGTGTGCTTTGAAAACACTGGTAACTCGTCGAAACCTGCAGCTTCCGCCAATTGAACAATCCGCGCAGGATCAGCATTCAACTTCCCAATGCGGACCTTGATCGCAATCTCCCAGATCGATGCAGCGGAGACAAAGACCCCGTCGGCCTTCTTCATCACAATCCAGGCCTCTTTAGGCACATTCTTTTCTTCGTAAAAGAACCAGTAAACGATTTGAGTATCAAGCAGGAGTCGCATCAGCGGCCTTCAAAGGCGGCTTGGAGGTCATCCGGAAGAGGCGCATTGAAATCGTCGGCGATCCAGCCTTCGCCTTCAAGAAGTCCTGGCACAAGCGGACGCTTCCCTTGTTTAAGCGCAGTCAGCCGTGCCACCGGCTTGCCCGCGCGGGCAATCACGACGTCTGTTCCGGAAGAGGCCAGATCGACGAGCTTGGAAAGCTTGGTCTTTGCCTCGTAGATGTTCACGGTTTGAACGGTCGAATTGGCTGTTGGCATAATAAATCCCCCTTGACTTGACTAGGTCTAGTCTAGCACAACAGGCTCCCGTGTCGAAAAACACCGCCCCTCCCCATGCAGCCAGCACGTCTCCTCTTTCTCATGTAGATCGCACCGCAACGATCGCACCGCCGCGCCCTGATCGCGGTTCAGCGCGTGCGCAAGATGCCTGCTGACGTCGCGGTCCCGTGCTCCGCTGAATGGAATGAAATGCGCCCCAAACATAAGCCGGGCTGCGAAACTCTCCGCGCCGGTGCGCGTCAGGTGCGCCATCGCTCCCGATCCCGTGTCCGGCGTCAGAGGAAAAAGCAGCCTTCCGCCCGGCTTGAGAGCCGCAAGCCAGGCTGCTGGTGGATGCGTAGCGCCGGCACTGGCCACAACTACATCCACCGGCTCGAAGGGACCGGCGCAACCGTCGCCGTGCTCCACCGTCACCTGGGGCCACGGCGCCAGCGCCATGCTCGCCCATTCCGCCATCCCTTCGTCAATGTCAACCGCACGAATCTTCCCATCCGGCCCTACGACCTCCGCCAGGATCGCCGTGTAATAGCCTGTGCCGCAGCCCAGGTGCAGCACATGATCGCCGGTTCGCACCCCAAGCCGGTCGAGATGAAGAGCCCATAGACTGGGCTGGCCGTTGTTGATGCCTTTGCCCTCGTCGAGCGCGATCAGCACGTTGTGATAAATCTGCCGTGGATCGGCGTCCTCAGTCTTCCACAATCCATCCTCGCCCAGGATGCGCCAGGGGCTTGGCCCAACAAATCGCTCGCGCGGCACCGTGGCGAAGGCGGCGAAGAGCGCATCGGAGGCCATGTGCGCATGGAACCGCAATTCTTCCGCGTAAAAGCGCCGCGCGGCTTCGACCGGGCCGCCCGTGGAGGCCTCCTTCGCATCGGACGACTCCATCCTCAAATCCATACTGTCCCAAGCATACAAGCCAGGCAGCACGGCGCCGTTGGCGTTTGCCAGGCAGACGGCGATCGTGGAGCGCGAGTCCGGGCCGTTTGGAGTCCGAGTTGCCAGCAAGGCGGAGGATTGGATAGAAAGGGTGGAACGTTTCGGGCATGAGTTCGCCGTACTGGAATTGAAATCGTTTACGGCAAGAACCGGCAATTGGGCGCAGATTGCGACGACAGGGTATCGGAAAGGGTGTGGGCAGATTGAGCATCTCCATGGGTTCGGCAGGGACTGAGGGAAAGCCACGGCACGACGAGGAACTGGAAGCACCGCTGATTCCACACGGCCGGCTGATTCCGTTTATTGTCGTCACGCCGCTGTTCTTTCTGTGGGCCATTCCCAACAACCTGACCGACTTTCTCATTCG
>DATKGE010000003.1:0-6317 GCA_035510955.1 Occallatibacter sp.
GCCAGTGGCGATTGCCGCAGCGGTACTACCAAGCGGGTGGCTTTTGCAATCGGTGACGGCGCTCTGGCGGTCAGCTGCGTCCACAATTTGCTGGGCACGTACCCGATTTGATAGCTCGGAGAATTGGATTCGACCCCATCCTAGGGAAAGGGTTGTCAGCTGTCATCGACTCGCCTGGCAGAGGGGGCCCGCCTCTCCCCGTTGCATGGCAATGCCCCAGGTGCACAGCGCCGATGATCGTTATCGAGCGGCTCACTGTTCCGCAGATACGCCGGCGATCTACTCACGTCTGCCACGTTGAACGCGCTCGAGATATCGCTCTCGTTGTTCTACTCAATGCGAAGACCTTGGCAAAGAACCAGCCATTTTGGGGCGACGCATCGAGCGTCCCGGATGAGTTTCGGAGGATAAGTAAAATAAGAGGCACCTTGCAATGCCGCGAGTCGCATAAGAGGCTCTATGTTGGGCTGGACGAAAAGAAGATCAGCGGTGGAAAAGTTCTCTTTACCAAAAGCAGGCGCGTCCGAAGCCGGGTTGCGATCGCACTTCGCTTAGCGGCGCGCTCTTTGCATCACGCCAAGGATTACATGGGAGAGTTCTTCCGAAGGATCTGCCGTAAGCTTGGCAAGCCTCAGGCCATCACTGCCACAGCGCACAAGCTCTCGCGAATCGTCTTCCACCTACTCAGCACAGGAGAGTCCTACAACGAGTCCGTCTTCCACAAATGCGAAGAGGAGGCGCTCAAACGCGCTGAAATGCGACTACGCAAGCAAGCTGCTCACCTCGGATTCCGAATCATTCCGGCAGAGACTTAATGATTGTTCCTTGGGAGTCGGCAAGTGTGGCGCTTCCTAGCCTGCACACGGCGTGTCTCAAAACGGGTAAGTTTCGGGATTCGGCGCAACGCTTAGGCGAGCCCGATCTGCTTCGCCCGTAGAGCGGGGTCCACGAAGACGAACTCTTCGAGGAGCAGGTCGCCTTCCCACTTTGCGGTCGTGGCGAAATCGAGGTCGAACGATTTTCCCGTCGGGGCGATCACTTTGCCGTCGGGCATGATCATCTCTCCGGTGAAGGTCCCTGTAGCGCGGGTGATTACGGTGATCCAATCGCCGCTTCCGAACTGGATTGGATATGGGTCGTTGTGGACGTGGATGTCGGGGAACACGCGAATCATCTGCTGAATCATTGCGGCGTGCGCTACCCTTCCGAGGATCGGATCAGGGATCCCCATGATGTGAGCAATTATGTCTGGGTGGTGTGCCGCGTTCATCGCTGCGACGTCGCGGGAGTTGAAGGCGTCGTCCCCCTTCTTCATGAGCTCGAGGAGGTGGGCGGTTCGGCTGGCGTTGATGGTCATGGTGGACATATTGGGACTCCTTTTCTTGGTTGGTGATGCGTTAGTTCACGCCTCGGGGTTACCGTGGCGCTATGTGCTGGGTCGTGAGTCGCGGCGGGCCATACTCAATTAATGTGAGAACCCACCGTTCGAGGCTGCCTATTCACTCCGTACTGCTGCGCAAACCATGCATTGAAGTCCGCCTGGAGCGTGCTGATCGGCGCGTGAAACACGTCTTCGAGGATCTCCCGGTACGATCGGTACGCAGCTAGGTCCGCCGTCAGGTGGTGGTCGCGCACCGCAAAATAGACCGGCTGAAGCTTGCCCCGCTGATCGAGGTATCGAACAAACACCGCTGCGGTCGCTTGAATGTACGACGCGGGATAGTCCGGGTTCTGGGAGAAATCCGTCCAAGACATGTTCAGCAGCTCGTTTATCGTCGGCCGCCCATTCGGGTCTGGGAACAGCACCCGGTCGCGCCAACTCCAACCAAACACGAACCTTTCTGGCGTGGGTTCTGCGATCGCGACCTCGGAGGCAAGCCCCTCTTCGAGCCACGCTGGCGCGCCGGGAAATCGGTCCTTGATGAGCAGATGAACCATCTCGTGTGCCATCGACCCGCAGTCAAGAAGTCCACCTTGGGAAGTGAGGCTCATATCCTCCGGCACCGAGTAGGCGAGTACCCCCGGCGGCAACACAAGGCCGTGCAGACGCCGCGCCATTTCGTACACTTCCACCCGCGACGGAACGACGTACACAGTCAGCATGTACCGCGAGGGCTCAATCTGGAACTCGGCCTTCATTGGTGCGGCATAGCGCGCCAGACAGTCCGCGACCCCCGCCGCGTCCCTGCTCGTTCCACCAAGCTCCACGACCGCAAAGCCGTCGCGGGTCGTCCCCGCCGAAGGCTGACCTATGGACTTGAGCGCATCGTCGAGAGCCACTTGCGGGCTGCTGATCGCCACACGCCGTGCCTCGAGCTCCGCCGAACTCACCGTTGTCACCGCCGACTGGAACTCCTTCGGCGGCGTGTAGCTGTCGCCAGACTTCGTATTGCCCCTCACACCCGGCTGGGTAAAGTGCGCCGAGGCATCCAGCAGGTTCGCCGGGATGGGCGGCGCGCCGACCGAGGCGTCCCTGCTCTGGACTGGCGCCTGGCATGCCTTCAGGACGCGCGATAGCTCCGCGTTGCCCTGCGCGTTCAGCGCCCGATTGTTCTGCAGTATATCGTTTAGCACCTGCGCGCCCAGGTCCCTCGTCTCGGCGAACTGGCAGTCCAGCGAGCCGGCCAGGTATTCCGTGCGCCAGTCGATCCGGTTCGTGCTGGAATATGACCGCAACGCAAGATTGAAGCGCCCGAAGGCCGCCTTGGCCTCTTCAGCATCTCCTCTCTCGAGTGCCACGAACGTCGCGTTCCAATCGGTCTCAACGGCGGTCAGCGTCTGGGCCGGCGCACGCCCAGACGCGAGAACCACGAAGACTGCCGCCGCCAGCATCTGTCTCCGCATCGCCGCTCCCTCGTGTCTACTTTGCCTGCTTGTTCTTCCGGTTCGACTGCATCTGCTGCAGCTCTTCGAGGCTCGGCGGCGGCGCATCGTGCTCCGCCGTCGCCGGGCCGGCCTGTAGCTGCCGCGCAGGCTGTAGGCGATTCACGTATGCGGCGCCATCCGCAACATCGAGGTTCGATGCGACAAACAGCGACGCCATGATCAGCGACGTGCCGAGGAAGGTCAGGATCAATCCCGGCGACGCGCTCGTAATGGCCAACTTCATTTGCGCCGTCTCGCCGCTAATCTGCGACGAGCTCTCGCTCAGCTTGCCCAGGATGAAGACCGCGCCGACAAAAGCCAGCACCATGCCCGTAATGAACGTGAGCTGGCGGCTCCAGATACGCGACATCAGCATACCGCCAGCCTGATGATACCGCTTGTCGAGCGTGTCGGCCTCGAGAAGAATGAGCGCGTTATTGGTGAGATCGGTAGCCGTCAGCGGCGTGGCAAGCGGGCGGCTGATCTCTGCCTGCACGGCCGTCCGGATGCTCTGTCGCTGGTCTTCCTGGATGAACCGCGTCACTTCATACACGTGGAAGCCGCTGAACAGGAAGAACGCCACCGCCATCGTCACCACGAAATACGTCATGAACGGCAACAGGCCGCGCTGCCACACAATGGTTTCGCGGCGCACCACATCCGGAGAGGTCGCTGAGACCTCGGATACGGTCACGGTCTGGGGCAGTGCCCCCACAGTTCCTCCCGGCGACGATGCGCATCAAGCGTTTGCGATACACCAGCTTATCCCGAATCGGATAACCTGTCACTTGCCCCCGTAAATCGAATAGCAAGAGATCAATTTCCCAAATGCCATCATCTAGCTTCACTTGCGGGATGGCGACGCGGCCATGGTCAGATAAGGAATGAAAAACGCCGCTGAGTCCAACTACCGATCTGGAACTCGCGCGGGATCCCGTTCATCGCAAAATCTCCAAATCGCAGTTCAACCATCTTCGAGTGGAAGCTGAACCTTTCGCAGCTCACCGGCCGCGAGTCAGTCCTGGGCCCCCTTGAGACCCAAGGTTCCTCGGGGCTTACGGGCGCGCGTTTTCTCAGCTCTGCTACCTTTGCCAGCGCACTGGCTGGGCCGATGTTGACAGTATTTGGTTTGTACTTCTGCAACCGGGCAGCGCAATCAACTGCGATCCCGCCTCTTGCAACGGGGGTATTTGCGTGGCGTTGCCGCCGTGAAATACAATTCGGTCGCCTTGGGGCCTCGCTCGCGCTCGAGTCCGAACACTGCGGGCCGGGCGAAGAATTCAGAAAAACCCTCACAATGATCGACAGCTGATCGACGACGCTAGACAAACCTTTGACCGCCGTCTTCCCCTCATTCGGCCGAAACAGATCGAATGTCACCTTAAGAGCGCCCAATGCCGGACCCGGATCCGGCCGCCGGTGAGGGACTACACTGCAAGCCACTCGATGCCCCTGTTGTACATACTCGATAGGGAAGAGCGGTTCGCGAAAGTACGCAAAGCTCGGAATGGTCTGCGCCTGAATCGAGTTCCTCTGCGCAGATTGCGTCAAACACACACCAAAAAATAGGAGATTACCGTGATTTCAAAAGGCATAGCAAAAGCAAGTCTCATGAGCGGGCTGTGGTACTGCCTGCTGGCCGTGATGCTTCTTCCATCCAGCTATTCACTCGTGGCACAAGGCACAGCTCCTGGAGGCCATTCGGCCGATGAGGGAATCGGGAGCGGAGCGATTCACCGTCAATTATGTTTCGCAACTTCAGATTGCGGGAACGTCGACCGGGCTGGTGCAACTGGCACCGCCCCAATCGGCATTGGCAGCTTCACACTCAGCCCGCGCAATGCTCCAACGTTGGTCTTTGATGACTCGGGCGCCGGAACATCAGCCGGAAATCCGATCGACATCTACACTTCCAACAGTACCGGTGCGCAGGCATTGTCAGCGAACAATACCGGCGTAACGCCGCCCGGCTTCTATAACTTCGCCACACTCGGCCCATTCTGCGTAACCGCCTCGGGAAGTACCAGCGGTTCGGCAGTGGTTTTGGATCCGTGCGCCGGCACGCCCGCACAAGCCTGGGATCCGGTGCTGATTGGCGATTCCTACGAATTTCAGCCCGCGAACAGCACAAATCTCTGCCTTGCTGCCAGCGGGGCGGCCGTGGGGAGCGCCGTCGTCGTGGAGACGTGCACCGGCGCTTCCAATCAACTGTGGTCGCTTGCTGTGGAAACCAACAGCAGCAACACCGGGAAAGGTGGCCTCTTCGCCAGCCCCTGCAAGGGGATCGGCGACCTTTCGGTTGCAGGAGTGACCTACAAGCCGACCTGGTGCCAGGAGTTCGAGGGTCCCTCACGTCCGCCATCCACCGAGGCTTGGAATTTCGACCTCGGAAACAATAACGGCTGGGGAAATGGCGAAGCAGAGGTGTACTGCGGGCCGCCGGGAGTCGAGGGCAACCCGAGCCAATGCCCGACCACGTTCAGCACCGACACGGCTCCGGTCTACATTGATGGCAACGGTCATCTCGTGATCCAGCCCAGAAATGTAAATGGAACGTGGATCTCGGCTCGACTGAATACCGATGGAGGGCAGACCTTCCAATACGGCATTATCGAGGCCAGGATCAATCTTCCCGATCTCACCAACCAGGGAATCTGGCCCGCTTTCTGGTCACTGGGCAACAACATCAACAGTGGCGTTCCATGGCCCACCGCCGGCGAAGCAGACATCCTCGAAGACTGGTCGCCGCAAAGGTTCAACGGAGCCGGCGACACAGGGGAGAACTCCACAATCCACACCTTCCTTACCGGCGGAGACGGAATTTCGGATCGCTTCTTATTCCCCAATGGAGAAGCGGTGAACACAGCCTTCCACACCTACGGGATCATTTGGTCGCCCGACGAGATCCAGTTCTTCGTGGATGACCCCTCCAAACCATTCTTCACCACGACACCCGCCAGCCTCCCCCCCGGGGACTTGTGGCCGTTCAATCAACCGATCTTCATCCTCTTGAACGAGGCTATCGGCGGAACCCTCGGTGGATCGATCGCCAACCTCACCAACCCTGGGCCGATGACCGTAGATTATGTTCGCTGGTACACGGCGCGATGAAGCGCCTGCGCCCTCGAACGGGTTCGAATCTGCCGGCGGTGGAATTCATCTCCACCGCCGGCCCAGATGCTGAAATGATACCCGGGCCCGTAAGTCGGCCAGCGCCCAGCCATCACACGCTTCCCGCACCCCGAATGCTGCGTTCAGCCTAAAGCACTCATTGACATCCGGTTACGTGTGATGGTCGGGATCACTCCCCGAAAACGTTAGGTCCCTATCGGGACTGTCCCGGCGCGACGAGGGTGTCCTGTGGCAGGATGTTCTGCCGGGACAGTTTCGATAGGGTCGTTTGAAGTAAGTCGCTGGCGTCTGCGACGGACGCGGTGATCTGCCTATGGGAT
>DATKGE010000004.1:0-8752 GCA_035510955.1 Occallatibacter sp.
AGAGTATGACCGTTGGCCTTGTAGGTGTAGAGCGGAATGCCTTGGCGCGTCACCAGTTCCGCGATCAGCACCAGCGGCTCGAGCGCGAATCCCTGGTAGTGGGTGGCGTTCTCATGGCGGGCCATTTCCTTGGGGAATGCGCCGTTGGAATCGATCTCCCTGATCGCTTCGACATATGTCTGGATGCCGAAACGGTAGAGCTTGTTATCGGAAGCGGTGATGCCGATAGCAGTTGCTGCAAGCGCGCGCCAATAGTGATGATTGTTGTTGGTATCCCCGGCTTTCTCAAAAGAGATGTCCTTGCGGGCGGCGGCGTCAAGCCATGCAGTCACGCGCTTTTGTTGTGCTGGATCGAGCGTCGTATCGTTCACGAGAACAGAGTCAGTGATGCCGGCGGAGCTCAGCGTCCACTCCACCTGGTACCAGGCCTGCGGAGAATCCTGGCGGTCGTAGTTGAGCAGGGCGCGCGCCTGGGCCCAGGCGTCTAGTTGCGCCAGCGCGCAGGCTGATTCAGCATGACTGCCCGTCGCAAGGTACTGGTTCATTCCGGCTGTGATCCGGCCTTCGAACATTGCGTAGACGCGGGTTGCGGCCGCCTCGGCGGGGTTAGTCGGCCCATTCGAGCCCGATAGATAGTGGTGCGGGATGTTCATGGGACCGATGGGAGCCGCGACAAGCGGCGTGTCGACGCAGGAGTGCAAGCCCTCGATCGCTGCGCGAAGAAGTGAGTCGGACGTTCCATTGAGCGTGGCCTGGCGGGTGGTTACCGATACGACCGATGCGTGAGCGCCGGCGACGTGCTGGCCCAAAGCGTGGAGCGTGTACGCAATTGCGATGGCGAGAATTCCCAGGTACCGCATGTCATAAGATTTCACACTCGATTTCTCAAATCCGCAAGTGGCGTTGGCTGGTCGGGCCTGGAGCCCGCATCGAATCTTAGTGAGGCGCGCATTGCGGGTTCAGCGCATTCCATGCTGTGCTCGGCGCGAAGGACGAGCCGAGACTTGGCACTCGGTAACTCAACGCTATTTCAAGGGCTGATCCCATTTGTTCTTCAATTGCTCAGCCTGGGTCTGCTTGTAAATCTCCTCCATTTTCTTGCCCAGCCCGTGATCCTTTGGATCGGTCGGCCATATGGTGAAATCGCGCGTCGCAAGGCGGCGCGGAATGCCATGCATGGACTTCAATCCATCTTCGAGTTCGAGCAGAGTTCCGAAGGTCAGCTCGAGGGGATGCTCATTGGGGTGGTAGATGGAGCCGATGGGAAAATCGAGGAACGGCGTGCTGGACTGCTCGATGTGATTGCCGAGCACGTGCGCCACGGGTTTGCCTTCGAGAAAGGCAATGAGCCGTTCCGTGCTGGTCTGGTAAGTCGGGAAATCCGGAATATAAAGCCTGCCGGGATAAAGGTTGTCGCCGGTCAGCACGATCCCCGTTTTCCGGTCGTAGAGTGCAATGGCGTACTTGTCGTGACCCGGAATTGGAACGATGTTCAGTACACGGCCGCCGAGGTCCACTTGTCCCAGGCTAGTGGGCCATGGGTCAATGGCGAAAAACTTGGACGCGGCCTCAACGGTGGGCGCTACAAACTCGATCGGGATGGCGGGATCGTTGAGAGCCTGCACGGCTGCGTCACCGAAGGTGTGGTCGCCGTGCGAATGAGAGTGGGTGACAACAATCGGAACGCTGGTGCGATGATTGCGCTCCAACCAGTCGTGCACCACGTGCTGCAGAGCTGGCGCAAGATTGCCGTTGCGCGAGCCGGTATCCCACAGCAGGCCGCGCTCCTTGCCGAAGATCAAATAGAGAAACGGCATCTCCGCGTCAGTGCATCCCGATTGGCGCAGGATGAAGAAATCGGGGTTGTACTCGTGAACCTGCCACTCGGGGATCTCCATGCACTTCGGTCCGCCGGTGGTCCACTTGGTCGGCAGCGTACCGCGCTCCAGATCTCCGCCGTCGGGATCAGGGAACTGGCCGCGCGCTACACAGATAAAGGACGAGAGAATTAACAGGAGCAGAAGAGAGCGCTTCATGCTTGCCTTTCTTTATGCGGGGCATCGAGGTCTGGTTGGATTGCACGATGGAGAATTGATGGGTACAGTCGGAGTGCGCGGCTCCCCAGGTTGGAGAACGGCGAGGATATTTCCTTTCACGTAACGCGATCAGGCGATGAGGTCGTGAACGACGTTGCCATACAGATCGGTCAATCGATAATCGCGCCCGCTGTAGTGATAGGTCAGCTTGGTGTGATCGATGCCGAGCTGATAAAGAATGGTGGCGTGAATGTCGTGGACATGGACCGGATTCTCCACTGCCTTCCAACCGAAATCGTCCGTAGTTCCGTACGTGAAGCCGCGCTTGAAGCCTCCGCCGGCCAGCCACATGGTAAAGCCATGCGGATTGTGGTCGCGGCCGTTGTGGGTCTGGCCGCCCATGAATCCGCTGCCCACTTCGACCACCGGCGTGCGTCCGAATTCCGAACCGGCCACGATGATGGTTTCGTCGAAAAGGCCGCGCGCTTTGAGGTCCTTGATGAGCGCGGCAAATGGCTGGTCGGAGTCGTGTCCGGTCTTGCGGTGCAGCTCGATGTCGAAGTGGTGATCCCAGGGGTCGCCCTTGGCATAGTAGACCTGAACCATGCGCACGCCCTTTTCGATCAGCCGAGCAGCCGTCAGGCAGCCGCGCGCCGTGCTGCCCTCGCCGTACATTTTCAACACCGCGTCGGATTCCTTGCGCACGTCGAAAACATCCGGGGCTTCCGTCTGCATTCGGAATGCTGTCTCCATGGCGCCGATGGTGCCTTCGAGCTGCGGGTCGTGTGCACCGCCTGCCGCGGAGCTCATGTTCATCTGGTCCAACTGCTTCACCAGGTCGAGTTCCTTGCGCTGTTGCTTCAGGTCGAACTGTTCGTTGTGAATATTGGCGATCAGCTTCTGCGGATCGAATTCGGATTTCGACACCGCGTCGGAAACATAAGTTCCCTGATGCATGGGCGGCAGAAACGCCGAAGACCAAAGCGGCGGTCCAACGGTGGTGGGCACTTCAGGGCATAGGACCACGAAGCCGGGCAGGTTCTTGTTCATGCTGCCGAGACCATAAGTCAGCCACGATCCCATCGACGGGCGCCCGGAAAAGTTTGCGCCGGTATTCATCATCTCGAGCGCCGGCTCGTGATTGGGGATTTCTGTGTAGACGGATTTCACGAAGCACATATCGTCCACGCATTCGCCGAGGTTAGGGAAAATTTCACTGACCTCAATGCCGCTCTTGCCATATTTTTTGAATGCGAAGGGCGACTTCATCAGGTTGCCGGTTTTGCGCTCGTGCGCCAGGTCGCCGCCCGGCATCGGCTGGCCGTGGTATTTCTCCAGCGCCGGCTTGTAATCGAAGCTGTCGATTTGCGACAGACCGCCATTCATGAAGAGAAAGATGACGTGCTTGGCCTTCGGCTTGTCGGTAATCATCCAGGAGGCGCGGTCGCTCGCGCTCTCAGCGCGCGCCAGCGATTCGCCCACCAGGCTGGCCAGGCTGAGATAGCCAAAGCCGCAGCCCATGGTCTTGAGTGCCTGGCGGCGTGTCAGCGGGCGGTTTGTTGGGGTGTGCAGCATTCTCATCTCCTCGTTGGACCGGTTTGCCGGCCCGCATCTGCCTGTCAGTTTACAAACTGGAATTCGTTGGAGCTGAGCAGCGCGCGCGCGTACTCATCCCATGCCGTGATTGGCTCGCCATCCACGGTATAACCCGGCTTCTCCGGTGTCGTGCTCAGGAACTTCAGACCCAACGCGAGTTCATCCGCCGTGGGCTTGCGTTGAAACAGGAACTCGTAAGCCTTGTTGATGCGCGCTTCGTCGGTTGATTCGCTGTGGACACGTTCGGCCAGCACGCTTGCCTGCTTGTAAACGAAGGGATTGTTCATGAAGTAGAGCTGCTGCAAAGGAACATTGCTTGAAAAGCGCTGTTCGGCCGTGAAGCTTGGATTGGGAAAATCGAAGACCATCAGATAATTGTTGAGCCGGTAGCGGCTCACCTTGCAATAGACGGTTCTGCGCAGATTCTCGGGCGTGAAATCCTTTGACTGGCCGCCGATATCTTGAAGGTCCAGATCGCCGGCTGCGAACAACATGCCATCGCGCAACTCCTCGGCGTCAAGCCGCTGGCGATTGAAGTGCGAGTAAAGCCGGTTGCCGCCGTCCTTGTCGTGGGCCTGGGGAGACTCTTCGGTGCTGGTGCGATAGACCGCTGAGAGCATGATCTCGCGCTGCAGCCATTTGATGGAGCGCCCATGGCTTACGAACTCCGACGCCAGATACTCGAGCAGATCGCGGTTCGAAGGCTTGTCGCCCATCACGCCGAAGTTGTCTGGCGTGTTCACAATCCCGGTTCCAAAGTGCCAGTCCCACACGCGATTCACAATGACGCGCGCCGCCAGCGGATGGTTGGCGATGTCGGTGGCAAACTGGAGCCGACCGCTGCCATCCGAGTAGGGTTGTTTGTCCGGCGGGCTGAGCACGGTGATAAAACCTCGCTGCACCGCCGGGCCCATGGAGTGCGGATTGCCACGGACGTTCAGCTTGATGTCTTCGATCTTCGGCTTGTCGTCCATGCCGTTCACGTAGGGGTAGGGAGTGTCCTTGAGTTCCTTGTCGAGCGCAGCGACCTGCTTCTGCTGAGCTTCGATATAGGCCTGAAACTGCGGGCCCACGCGCCGCGTCAGGCTCCAGCCCATGAACACCAGCACTCCCGGCTTGAACCGTTCTTCCTGGTCCCCGGAAAGCGCGATGAAAAGTTCCTGGTAGAGTATGGCTTCGTTGGCGGGCAGCGCCTTCAACTCCAGCTCGCAGCCGGGGCAGAACTGGTCAAAGGTGTCGAACTCGCTTGGCTTGGCGTCGAGCAGTCGGTGCTTGGGAACGTTGTTTTTTGCCTTGACGACGTCGTTCTGCTCTTCGATCTCCGCCTGGGCGGCGTGGACGCGCAACACCAGCTTTTGAAAGGCCTCGCCGAGAACCTTGGCATCGGCTTCGGTACTCTCCGGCGAGGCAGTCATTGCCTTCCAGTCATTCAGAAAAGGATAGGTGTGCTCTTTGGGAAGATAGTCGACCCATCGCTGCAGCACTTCAGGATCAAGCTGTTTGCTGGCGGACACTTCTTCCACGGTCTTTTTGGGTTTGCCGATCACATTCCACGCGGCGGTGAGGTAGTCGGATATTTGAATGGCGAGAGCGCCCGACAACTCCTTGCTCAGGCCCGTGGTATAGTCGCGCAAGTCGGCGTGCAGCCTGGCGTCCTCGAGGTTCTTCTTGTCATACGCAGCCGTGGCCGCGGGCGACGCCACCGGGTACTCCTTGTAAGTGGAGTTGGCGAAGATGCTGACAATCTTGTAATAGTCGGCTTGCGCGATTGGATCGTATTTGTGGTTATGGCACCGGGCGCAACCAACGGTAAGCCCCAGCATGCCGCGCGTCACCGCGTCCACGCGCTCATTACGTTCGTCGGCTCGGCCCTGAATCGGCTCCGCCTGGTCCCATACCCAGGGGCCTGCGCCCAGATAGGTCGTCGCGGTCAGGTCGTCGTGGCGTTCATCGGGCGATCTGAAAGGCAGCTTGTCGCCTGCCATTTGCATCATCGTGAAACGGTCGAAGGGAAGATTGTCGTTGAATGCCTTGATCACCCAATCGCGATAACGGTATGCGCCGTTGAAGGGCATGTAGCCGCGGCCCTTGGGATCGAGGCCGCGCACATCGTCTTCGGCGTAGCGGGCCACATCGAGCCAGTGGCGTCCCCAGCGCTCACCGTAACGCGGCGAGGCCAGCAGACGATCGACTACCTTCTCCCATGCATGCGGCGACTTGTCGCTGACAAAGGCCTGCACTTCATCGTTGCTGGGCGGCAGCCCCGTCAGGTCGTAGGTTGCTCTCCGGATCAGCGTCGTGCGGTCCGCGGCCTCGGCAGGCTGCAGCCCCGCCTTGTGCAACCCGGAAAGAATGAAGCGGTCGATCGGCGTCTGCGCCCAGTGCTCATAGCGGCTGTCCTCGATGGCCGGCGGCGCGACGGTCTTCAACGGCTGGAACGACCAAAACTCGCGCTGCTTGTCGGTAATCACGCCGCTCGACGCCGTGGTGGAGGTAATCGGCGCCGCGGCATTCGCGGGCCACTTTGCGCCCGCCTTCACCCACTCCACCAGCGTGGCCACCTCTTCCGGCTTCAGCTTGCCGCCTTTGGGCATCTTGAGGTCGCCGGTCTGCTCGACGGCCCGAATCAGCAGGCTCTTGTCCGGATCGCCGGGAACCACCACCGGGCCGTCCTTGCCGCCTTTTTCAAATGCCGCCTTCGAGTCCACTCGCAGGCCGCCCTTGGCCGTTTCGTCGTGGCAGTCGTAGCAACTGTTGGCCAGAATGGGCCGCACTTTATTTTCGAAGAAATCCACATCCATCTTTGCGGGCAACGCAGCCGCAGTTGCTGCCGGCGAGGTAACAGTGGTTGGATTTGCAGGCGACATTGCTGCTTGCGCCGGAGCCGGATCGGCCCCGGCTGCTCCTGCTTTCACCCAGGCCTCAAGGTCGGCAACCTCGGCATTGCCCAGCACTCGCTTGGGCGGCATCTTCAAGTCCCCGGTGCGCCGGATAGCCTGAATCAACATGCTCGCCGCAGGATCTCCCGGTACGATGACCGCGCCGTCCGTGCCGCCCTTCATGATGCCCGCGTACGAATCTAGGCGCAGGCCGCCCTTCGCCGTTTCGTCGTGGCAGGTAAGGCAATTGTCGTTCAGGATGTCCGTCACCCTGGTCGAGTAAAACTTCGGCGACGATGGCGGCGGAGGTGCGTCCGCTGAGGCCGCGACTCTCCCCGTGACGGCGATGGCCATGCCCAGCGTGGCCGCAAACGCGCTCCCGATCATGAAGAGGTGTTTCATGCCAGGTTGCCCTCCTCGACAATGCGGTCGGCAATCGCGTCGTCCATGCAGAGGCTTGAGGATTTGTAGGCAAGCTCTTTCACGTGCTCCAGCAACTCCTGGAACTCGCGGCTCTTCATGCGCAGGGCGAGCGGCAACGGCGAAGCGGGAATCTCCATATCGAGCACCAGGTTGGTTTCCTCCGCACGCTCTTCACGATGCCGCCCCAGAAGGATGAGCCGCGTACCCAGCAATAGTGCCTCCGCCGTGTTGTGCGTTACAAAAACCACCGTTGGTTTCGACTCCAGCCAGACGCCCCGCAACTGTTCCTGCAGGCTGGCCCTGGTTGACGGATCGAGCGCGCTGAACGCCTCGTCCAGCAGCAGCACCGGCGGATGCATCAACAGCGCCTGTGCGATGGCCACGCGCTGCTGCATGCCGCCCGAGAGCTGGTGCGGATACTTGTCCATATCCTGCGGGCGCAGACCCATGCGCACCAGGTACGCCCGGGCCTCCGCGCGCAGTTTGCGCCTGTAAGCAAAGAACGACGGACGAAGCCGCGCCAGGAACCGGCATTCCGCGTTCTCTGGTCCATACATTACATTGCCCAGCACCGTTCGATCGGGAAACAAAGAATACTTTTGCGGCACATAACCGCAACGCGCGTCGATCGAGGTTACCGGCTTGCCATCCACCTCGATGGCGCCCTCGGTGGGAAACTCCTGGCCCAGAATCAGGCGGAGCAACGTGCTCTTGCCGCAGCCGGTTTCCCCTAGGATAACGACGAATTCACCCGCCGCCACCTTCAAATTCAACTTTGAGAGAACCGTCTTGCTGCCTTCCTTTCCGGCGAAGTAGGAGAGCGAAACATCGCGCAGTTCAATCTCTGTGCGCCGCGGCGCGGAGTGGGGCGCGACGGCCTCGAAGGGTTCATCAAGGGATCCTGGGAGGGGTGCTGCGACGGATCTCAGCGCGGCTGATACCACGGATGCAATCTCCTGTTCGTAATGCGAAGCAACGCGTCTAGCGAAAACAGCAGCAGCGCTACCCAGAGCAAGTAGGGGATGATAATGTCCATGCCCATGTGGCGGCGCATGATGGCGATGCGATAAGCCAGCCCGTCGGTCGAGGCGATCATCTCGCCCGCAAACAAAAACAGCGCCAGCGGTTTCAGGTTGAGCCGCACGCTGTTGATCAACTGCGGCACCACCTGCTTAAGAACGATTCGGTAGGCCACATCGAGGTTCGTCGACTTGAGAGTGAAGGCCTTCACAACCTGCTCTCGGGGTACGCCGCCGGCGATGTTGTACGCGTCCAGCATCAGCGTGGGGGCAACGCCGATGACCATCAGCATGATCTTCGACCATTCATCGATTCCGAAGACGATGAACAAAATTGGCAATAGCGACAGTGCTACGATCTTATCGAAAAAAAGAACAAAACGCAGGAAAAACGCACCTGCATACGGAAATACAGCCATGTGCAGGCCGATCAGCATCGCCGGAACCAGAAGCAGCAGGGCGATAAAGAAGCGGCGCGCACTGGACGCCGTGTCCTTCCAGATCATGCTGTGCCGCACTTGCTGGAACAGCGACGCGCCGGAGTCCAGCGGGTCATCCTCTTCGGCTGGCTCAAGCACAGATGCTTTCAGCCCTTGAACCAGCTGCGTGGCCGAAGGGATGACGCGATCCTCGGGGTTTTCGCGATGGCGAACAATGGAAAAATGCACGTAAAGCGCGATCCCCATTACAAACAAAATCCACGAAAGCGAATGCGTCCACAGCCGCGCCGGACGCACCTGGATTCCAGTCAGGTCCGACACGCGAAATGCCTGCGCCATTTCTACAGCTTTCCTTGCGC
>DATKGE010000005.1:0-5501 GCA_035510955.1 Occallatibacter sp.
GACGTCGATGTCCTCGACCATTTCGAGATACATCAAGCGGAGCGGGCGGCCGTCGGGATCGAGAGACTCGTTGAGGCACGCGGTGTACATGCCGATTTCCGCGCGGGAAACGCGGTCGAGGGCTTGCTGGGCGAGGGCGAGGCGGTCGATGGCCCAGAGTTCCTGGGAGTTGACGGGTGGGTAGCACTCGATGAGGTCGGCGCGGCGGTTGGCGATTTCCGCGATATCTTCGAGGCGCAGGACGGTGAAGTTGGCGGGGTTGAAGGTGTGTTTGCGCGCGTTTTGGGAAGCGCGGGCCTTGCCCTCGGAGGAGCGCGGTCCGGTGGATTTGGTGGCGTTGGCTCGGTTGGCAGCGAGGCGCTCGGCGGAGATGGGTGGTTTTGACATCGGGTTCCTACGCTTCAGATTTAAGCACGAGGGTAGGCGGGATTCGGGGGTCTTGGCGGGTAAGGGGTTGATGGGAAAGGAAAAAATTCGCGAAAATTTCTGTGACTCCTTTACCGGCCAAAGTCTGATCTGACTGGATAAGGAAGCGAAGTCATTTTTTTCAGACGCTTCTGTCACCTCAAGTCGGTGATACAGTCTGGCCAATCTGGGGAAGTCCCGTTTGTTGGCCTTTTGCGACTGGTTAGGCGGGGGGCGGGACTCGTTACCTTGAAAGCTCTTGATTCACCTGCAGATCTGCTCCATAATGCCCCTTGCGCTCGCTACACGCTTCGCGGGCTACATACCCCCAAATAGGCTGAGATTGGCCAGTAAATGATCGTAAGAATCGACACCTCAATCGGATTCGGATTCTGAGAATTCCGTCGTGAGGATGTCGAGAACCTGCCTGCGGAGTCCAGGAATGTCTTCGACGGCCGCGTCCCAAAGGATCTACCAATCCAGATCAAAATATGCATGCACGATCCTGAGCCGCACCGCGATGATTTGCCGCCACGGCACATCGGGGTAGCGCCCTCTCAACTCAATAGACAGACGGCTGATGGCCTCGCCGATTACGGTCAAATGGTGCAACACGGCTGGTGGCATTATCTCGTCCTTGAGGAATGAATCCTCCGAGGTTGCCGCAACAATCGCCTCGATTTTTCGGCATGCCGCCAGGATATCCTTCAGGAAGGACGGCTCATGCCGCATAGATAACTCGGGCATCTTTGAGAACCGCGGGGCGTACCCAGGGCTTCAGTCCGCCCCTGGTAACCAAGTCGACTCTGCGCCCGGCGAGAGCTTCCAACTCCTCGGCAAGGGATTCGAATTTGATCAGACCGATGCGTGCTCCCGGCTCGAACTCAACCATCATGTCGATGTCGCTTTCGGGGCGCATCTCGCCGCGGACCGCGGACCCGAACAGCGAGAGTTCCTTGACACTGTAACGGCGGCACACCTCCGCCAGCGCCGCGTCGTCCACATGCATCTTGCCGAATTCGGGAGTCAGGTTCATGGTTCAACTTCATTATGCCCCAGCAAGCGACCCGTGTGGCCGCCATCGCCTCGATCGGCAACCAGTTTCACGGTTCCAGGGGCCGCCGGTTCACTGTGCGAAAGTTCGAAACGTCGATGCGACCGGCGCGTTGTAAGTAGGGTATGTTTCAATGGAGTTAGAGGGGGGGCTGTGGCCACAACCTACGTGATCGGAGCTGGTGCGTCGCGGCACGCAGAATACCCGGTGGCGTCTGAAATGGGCAAAGGTGTAATCGACTTCATGCTGGGCATGCAGGCGCCTTTTCCGCAGCAGGCGCGACATCTGACTAAGCGGTTTGGAGAGCAGCCGACCGCCGGTGGACGCAAACGAAGAGCGCAGTAAAACGGAGCCAACGCCTGGTGCTGTGCGGCTACAGCTTGCTCCCGTGGACCAACGTGCGTGCGACCTTCTGCTAAACGAGCCGAGGAAGGAAACTCACATCACCGTTATCTCTGGTGACCAGAGCGGGCGGATCGCCAGTGACTTTCGAGATTCCGGATTCCAAAATGTCGACGCCTTCAAGGAAGGATTCTTCGAAGATTGGGTTCATCGGGAAGCCGGGGTCGGCACTCGGCATTCAAACTGATCTGCTTGACGGTTCAAGAGCGTTCGCCGAGCGCGGCACCCGCCTCCCTAAGCCAAGCCAAGTAGTCTTCTAAGGACTGCGCCCGTGGTGCTTTGTCACTGTTCCACTGGCCACCGGCATAGAGATGGATAATCCGAAAAAACGGCGGTGGACCCTCAGCACGGTCGGCAAGTCTGCGACCTGTCTGGAGTTTCAACTGCTGCGCAGTTCACCCATTGGTCAACCCGCCAGAGGTTTGTGCGCTTGTGCTATGATGTTGTTGTGCGAACTACGCTCGACATTTCAGATGAGGCCTACTACATCGCGAAGGCCATCGCCCGGGATCAGAACCGCAGCCTCGGACGAGTGGTTGGCGACCTCATTCTGCAATCGTCGAAAGGGGCGAAAGGCGCATCCATAACGATGAGCGATTACGGTTTCCCCACTTTCCGTTGCGCCCGGCCGGTCACCACCGGGGACGTCAAGGCTCTCGATGACGAAGAGTAAGGTCTACCTGCTCGACTCTAATGTCCTCATCGCACTGGCGACGCCCGATCACAGTCTCAACGCGCGCGCGGCGGCGTGGTTCCTCGAGGGGCACCGGTTTGCAACATGCCCCATCACGCAAGGCGCGCTTTTCCGTTTCCACCTGCGCGCCGGTGTGGAGGCGACGGCGGATTCCGCAAAGCTTCTGCTCGAATCCATTTCCTCCCTCCCGCGGCACGAATTCTGGCCGGACGATGTTTCTTATCTCGGGATGCCAACCACGGGAATCGCCGGGTACCGGCAGGTCACTGACGCTTACCTTGTGCTGTTGGCGCGGAAACACGGCGGTTCCGTAGCCACTATGGACCAGGCGCTGGCTGCTATTCACGCGGGAACCACACTCCTCGCGTAGCTCCCTGTCTGTTCCGCGAGTAGGCATGGGGCGCCTCAGGCAGCCGCAAGTGCTTGAATCCGCTGGAAATCCGCCTGGACCGCTGGCGGCGGACAAATGGCAAGAGTTCGAAACGTATCCAGACTGGGGAGCCAATACCCGAAAACCAACTCTTTGTTTTGGCTGACGGCGCCGAGTCTCGCGCCTATGAAATGAAAGACCGGCCTGCCGTTCAAGCGGAGGAACTCGGGGAAACCTAGTCAAAGGCCGTTCGTGCCGGCGCCGGCCATGTCAAACGGAACGGCCCGCCAGTCCGAAATGAGGTGCGGCGGCAAGCATGTGCCGATCGTTCGTCCAGACTTCAACGAACCCGGAATCGGCGGCCGTAACCAAATGGAGTGCGTCGAAAGTCCGTAAATAGCATGAGGGCGGAAGGGCACGAGTCGTCGCCTCGACCCTGCGCAAGAGCCGATCCGTCACAGGCACTGCCGTAATGACTCCGGAGTTCACATCGTCCAGAAACAGATCCCGCCGGATCACGGCGTCGGCAGGAGAGATCGGCCCCTCGCGAAGCTTGCGATGCGCCAGACAAGCCATCTCGGCAATGCAGATCGCCGACGAATACAAGCCTTCCGCCTGCTGCGCCAGTTCCCGAACCAGCCTCCCATCGGGCTCATTCCAGTAGCATTTGCCAAGATAGGCGGTGTCGAAATACAGCCTCAAGTGCGGTCCTGCTCAAGAATCAGGCCGCTATCCATAGTCTCCGGCCCACTCATAATCAGAGCCTCCCGGTTGGGCATGCGGGGCTTGGGCCGGTCGGAGATGGGACGAATTTCGGCCACGGGTACACCACGCTTTTCGATAATGAAGGACTCGCCCGCCACGACCTGGCGGACGATTTCGCTGGTCTTAAGATGGAGTTCGCGGACAGTGGAGGACTTCATGTGTCACATGGTAACACATTTCTTCCCTCTCGGTTCACGCAGCCATTTCCGATACAACCAGAGCTACCGGTAACACCGCTCCCCATCGGTTCGAATGCGCGCCGTTTCACGCTCCAAGAGTTTGAAACGTGTCCGGACTGGGGAGGCAGAGAATTAGCCTTCTCTCGCAGCATTTTCTAATCCATAAATGAGCCTGAAACCGAACCTCACAGGCGAGGCGTCTGGGTCTGCGTTTGCATGTTCCCCCTTTCCGTCATATTAGGTCGCGCTTCAGAACGGCCCGGAGCGGTCAAGGGCGCGCCGTTGTGGCGCGGCGAAGCGAACCCTTGACGGCGAGGACTGTTCTGGAAAATGGTGCTTGAGGGAAAGGGGGAGGCGCTTTTCAGGCTCATCACGTGTTGGAATCGAACCTCTCGTTCAGGCTCATCACGCGTTGGACAATTCTGAACCTAACACTACCGGCAGTTCTTGCCCCATACTATAAGGTGGCTGGGCGGTCGGCAGAACCTCGGCGGTCACCCAAACCCGGCCAACGAGAAGGTAGCGCGCCATGGGAGGCTTCTGCCAAGCCTCGCGAATTATGGATACGACCGGCGCGGGCCGCGAGGTCGCCAAGCATGTCAACCAGTGAACCTTCGGCGATTCAGGAGGTTGTACTACGCGTCCAACAGTTTTTACGCCTCCGGCGCTGCGAGATCGGCGCACTCCTAAAAGAGACAGGCAAAGCCTGGATCGACGACAACGCACCGCGTCTCGGCGCCTCCCTGGCGTTTTACACGTTGCTGTCCCTGGCCCCTATCCTCATCGTCGTCGTTGCCATCGCTGCGCTTGCGTTTGGCCAAAAGGCGGCTCAAGGTCAGTTGATATGGGAGATCCAGGATCTGGTCGGAACGGAAGGGGCGCGAGCAATCCAGGATTTGATTCAGTCCGCTTACAAGCCCGCAACGGGTACGATGGCGACTGTACTTGGCGTCCTCACGCTGGTTTTGGGAGCGTCCGCGGTAATGGTGGACCTGCGCGACGCGCTGAACACAATTTGGCATGTTCCGGCGGCGCCCTTTTCAAGCCTTCGCAGCTTTCTTCGTCTGGTAAAGGAGCGGTTCTACTTGTTTGGATTGATCTTGGGTGTGGGCTTCTTGTTGTTGGTCTCGTTAGCGCTGAATGCCGCGATTGCCGCATTGGGCTCCCTGTTTGGTTTGCTGCTGCCCGCTTCAGTATCCGTATTGCACCTGGCCGTATTTTTGATTTCGTTTCTGGTGATCACATTCCTGTTCGCAGCCATTTACAAGTTTTTGCCGGATGTTCAATTGAAATGGAGTGACGTAATCGTGGGTGCATGTTTTACCTCCTTACTGTTTACAATTGGAAAGCAGCTCATCGGAATCTATCTCGGCAAAGCGAGTTTCGGTTCGACTTATGGGGCGGCCGGTTCTCTCGTCATCGTGCTGGTGTGGGTCTATTACTCATCCCAATTGTTCTTCTTTGGCGCCGAGTTCACGAAAATCTATACGGAAACTTTTGGTTCTCACCTGGACGCTAAACTTGAGGTGCATCCTCCTAAGCCTGGGAGCGTAATTGTATCTCCCACTACTGGCTTACCGGCGGGAAAAGGCAACGAGGAGGCTTCGGTTAGGTTGACATGACCATCGTTTA
>DATKGE010000006.1:0-19805 GCA_035510955.1 Occallatibacter sp.
CGCTTCCCCCGCCGCGAAGAGGCCGGGCACAGTGGACATCTGCGAATCGCCATCGACGCGGATGCCGCCCATCATGTAATGCGTTGTGGGACCCACCTCCATGGGCTCTTTCGTGATGTCCAGATCGGCAAGCTGTTTGAATTGGTGGTACATGCTGGGCAGTTTGCGCTTGATGTACTCCCCCGATTTCGGCATTCGCTCCTTGATCCAGGAAATATCGAGAAAGACACCGCCGTGCGGCGAGCCCCGGCCGGCCTTGACCTCGCGATTGATGCAACGCGCAACGTGATCCCTGGTGAGCAACTCGGGCGGACGCCGCGCATTCTTATCGCCCTGCGTATACCGCCAGCCCTCTTCTTCCGTGTCTGCGGTCTGCTCTTTATAGAGGTCGGGAATGTCGTCGAACATGAACCGGCGGCCTTCGCTGTTGCGCAACACGCCGCCTTCGCCGCGGACGCCTTCGGTTACCAGGATGCCGGCTACACTGATTGGCCAGACCATGCCGGTGGGGTGGAACTGCACGAATTCCATGTCCTGGAGTTCGGCACCGGCGCGATACGCCAATGCCAGGCCGTCGCCCGTATACTCCCAACTGTTGCTGGTCACTTTGAAGGCCCGCCCGATTCCGCCGGTGGCCATCACCACCGCCTTCGCCTCCCAAAGTTGGAAGCGGCCCTTCTCGCGGTCGTATCCGCAGGCTCCGGCAATCCGGCCTCCATCGAGCAGCAGGCTCAGCACCGTGCACTCCATGTGCACTTCCATCCCGGTGTGAATGCCGTGATCCTGGAGTGTGCGGATCATCTCCAGGCCGGTGCGGTCGCCCACGTGGGCGAGGCGCGGATACCTGTGTCCGCCGAAATTTCGTTGCAGAATCCTGCCGTCCGCGGTGCGATCGAAAAGCGCGCCCCATGCTTCGAGTTCGCGCACGCATTCCGGCGCCTCTTTGGCGTGCAGTTCGGCCATGCGCCAGTTGTTGAGATACTGGCCGCCGCGCATGGTATCGGCAAAATGGACCCGCCAGCTATCGCGATCGTCGACATTGGCCAGCGCTGCCGCAATGCCTCCCTCGGCCATCACGGTATGTGCTTTGCCGAGCAGGGATTTGCACACAACTCCTACCTTCGCGCCGGTCGCTCCGGCTTCGATGGCGGCGCGCAGGCCTGCTCCGCCTGCCCCGATCACCAGTACATCGTAGGAAAACCGCTGGAATTCCGGCATCTAGAGAATTCTCCAGTCATGCCAGATGCCCATTGAACAGAGGCGGACATAGATATCGGAAAACGCAACCCAAAGCAGGCTGGCCCAGGCCCACTTCTTGTGGTCTGCGTTCAGGCAGCTCACGCAATCGTAGAGTTTGTGCCGCACCGGGTGACCCGCGATACTGTCGAACGTCCCCCCGATCAGGTGCCGGAACGCATGACACCCGAAGACATATCCGCCAATCAGCACAACGTTGACAACGAGAACCAGGCTGCCGATCCCGATGCCGAATCCATTTGGAAAAAAGAACGACCTGAATGCGTCGTAGACCAGAAAGCCCCAGACAATGTACGAGAGCCTGAGAAAGTAGCGATGAAAATTCTGCATGATGAGCGGAAAGGAATGCTCCCCCAGGTAACTCTTGCGGGGCTCGCTGACTGCGCAGGCCGGAGGATCGGCCCAGAACGATTTGTAATACGCGCCGCGGTAGTAGTAACAGGTCACGCGGAAAAGGCCGGGTATCCAGAGAATGAACAGAGCCGGAGAAAAGGGAAGAAAATTCGGATACCATCCCGGTTTCGGGCCGAACAACGCGTGCGGAGAACTGCCCCAAAGCTCAGGTGAATAAAACGGTGAGATATAGGGTCCGAAGATGTAATGGCTGTTCTGGAACGCCGCCCAGTTGGCATAGACCAGAAATGCGCCGAAGCCCAGAAGGACTGCCGTCGGAGAAAGCCACCAGGCGTCGCGCCGCGATGTTCGGCCAAACTTGCCGCCTTTCCACACTACATCAGGAGCCGACACAAGTCCCTCCATGGCGGAGGGATGCGCAGATTAGACCCTTCCCGCCCGATGGCATCGAATTGTATAGGAAAAACTCTGCCGTGAGCCACCTCAAGATTTAAGCCGGGCGCAATCGGCTATTCAGGGGTGCCGAAGAAAGCGCCCAGGAATTTGGGGCTTCAGCCCGGGAAGGATTTGACCCAATCGAAAGGAATGGACCGGAAGGCCCATCACTCGCCGCTGAACGGATTCGTCTCCTGCGGCTTGAGCGTCGTAGGGTCGTGCGCCGGTGCGGCTTCCTCGATTCGACGATTGGGTTGCGGTGCGTCTATCTCCTCGTCAAACGTCCTGAATACGCGGTTGGGATCGCCGGGAAGCAGATGGTGCTTCTCCAGAGCCAGGCGCACCTGGCGGCGAAATTCCCGCACCGGACCGTACTGCTTGGTGGCCAGCGTCTTGAAGACCACCGGGAAAATCACCTCGGAGCCCTTCACCGCATCCACTCCCAGAATCTGCGGATCTTCGACAAAGACCTGGCGGAACTGATCGCTGTTTCGGATGTTCATGGCGACGCTCTTCAGCAGGCTTAGCACCTCGTCGGGATCGGCGGAAAAGTCCACGCTTACATTGATTGTGGCCACCGAGAATCCCACGCTCTGATTGGCCACCGTGGTGATCTGCGAGTTGGGAATCACGTAGAGCGTGCCGTCGCCGTCGCGGACCGTTGTCTTGCGTAGGGTCATGGCCTCCACGGTTCCGGCCACGCCGGCCAGGCGCACCGTATCGCCCACGTTGAACTGGTCCTCAATGAGGATGAGAATGCCGTTCAGCATGTCCTTGACAATATTCTGCGCGGCCAGGCCGATGGCGATTCCGACCACGCCGGCCGAAGCCAGCAAAGGAGCCAGGTTCACTCCCAGCGCGCCAAGGAACTGCAAACCGGTGATCAGCAGAATCGCTGCCAACCCGGTGGCGCGGATGACTCCCGCCAGGGTCTTTACCTGGCCGATCCGCGCCGGGTTGGCGGAATGGTGCTCGGCCATGCGAATCATGTGATGGGTGGCGGCCCGCAGTAACCGGATGAGGATAAAAGCGATAACCGCGACCACGATCAGATGCGGCAGCTTGGTGTGAATGAACTCCTGGGAATCGACGATCCATTCGTCGAGCACTTTGCCAAGGAACCGGCCCTCCTTGAAAATGCCATATCTTGCTGCTATCAAAACAGGAATCATCGCCAACCTCCCGTTTCTAGACTAGACTGTGCGCAGGGTTTCCCCCGGATTCGCTCCGAATGAGGTTGGTTTGCCGGAGTGTTAAATTCGGAGTTCCGCTCGCCCATTCACTGCTTGCACAAGGTTTGGGGCCCGCGGGCCGATCCGCGTGGCGTGCTGCTCAGGAGGTTCCCCGTTGAAATGGACGAAGAATCAGGTACATCGAGGCTCGCTTTCGATCATGCCCCGGCGGTTGCAATGTTGGTGTGTCTGCGCGGCCGTGTTCCTGGCAGGCCCTGTTGTCGTCTCTACCCAGCAAGGCCCGCAAAGCCAGCAAAGCATACAAAGCCAGCAGAGCGCCCCGCAACAAGCGGACGGCAACGCCCCCACGCCGGATCCGGGCCGAGGGAGCTCTTCGATCGCCTCGCCCCCAACGGTTCCGGCTTCGCAGAACGGAGCGCGGGACTCTAAGGCCACTGATGCCGAACGGAAAAAGCAGATCGCCGATGAAAGCGCAAGGTTGCTCAAGCTGGCCACCGATTTGAAGGCGGAGGTGGACAAGACCACCAAGGACACACTTTCTATCACCGTAGTTCGCAAGGCAGACGAGATTGAGAAACTGGCCCATAGCGTTAAGGAAACTATGAAGCTAAACGCTGGGCCAAACTAAGTGCAGTTCCCGTTCACCAGGCTGAAGGCCGTTTGGGGATGAAGAGATGACGACACGCACACCGATATTCGGATTTACGCGCCGCGATTCTGTTCCGTGGATTTCTCAAGCGTTGCTTTATGTCCTGGCCCTTGCGCTGTTGCTGGCGGCGAAGGGCAGCGCGCAAACTCCGCCGGGGCAACCGCACCCCACCATGCTTCAGCAGCCGATCGGCCAGCACGTCGGCGGAATGGATGGCCCGCCAGGCTCCAATCCGATTCAGAATGAAAGGCTTCTTCGCGCGCTCAACGCCGATCGGCAAAAATCCCTGGTCTCCGACACCAATAAGCTGCTCAGGCTGGTGAATGAACTCAACGCCGAGATTGCCCGCACCAACCCCAATGCGCTCACCGAGGCCCAACTTCGCAAGGTGGCGGAGATTGAAAAGCTGGCCCACAACGTCAAGGACAAGATGAGTACTTCGGTGGGCGGCACGCCGGCGTTTCTGCCACCGCTTCAGCCAGTACACTATTGATGGCACAACGGCATCCGAGCGCTGGGGCGCGCCGGGTACTGAAGGGTGGATTTGTCTGCTGTCCGATCCTGCTCTGGCTTGGTACAATCAGATTGGCTTTTGGTTAGAAAGAGCCTTCAGGGAGTGAGGGGAATGGGACTGGCAATATCCAGTGCTCGCGTGCCCGAGCCGAATGTCGCAGCCGGTGGCCCGAGCCCCAACCAGGGAGCCCTCAATCCCGAACAGGGAGCCCTCAGCCCTGAACAAGCCATCAACCCTGAACAGATGGTCCACATTTACCGGCTCATGTATCTCTCCCGCCGCGTCGACGATCGTGAAATTCTGCTCAAACGCCAGCAAAAGGTATTCTTCCAGGTCTCCGGCGCCGGCCATGAGGCTCTCCAGGTGGGCGCGGCGCTGGCCCTGCGTCCGGGCTACGACTGGTTCTTCCCCTACTATCGCGACCGCGCCTTGTGCATGGCGCTGGGCGTAACGCCGCTGGAAATGTTTCTGCAGGCGGTGGGCGCAGGCGCTGATTCAGCCAGCGGCGGCCGCCAGATGCCGACGCACTGGAGCAGCAAGCCGCTGCACATCGTCAGCACCTCTTCGTCCACCACCACGCAGTTGCTTCATGCCGTGGGCTGCGCCGAGGCCGGCCGCTACTTCAGCCGCCATCCAGAAGCCGCTGAGAAAGTTCAAGGCGATTACCGCGCCTTCCACGACGTCGAGTTTCACGGCGATGAGGTGGTCTTTACCTCGCTCGGTGAAGGTTCAACCTCGCAGGGCGAGTTCTGGGAGGCGCTCAATACCGCCTCCAATCGAAAACTCCCGGTAATTTTTTGCGTGGAAGACAATGGCTACGCCATCAGCGTGCCGGTCGAGGTAAACACGCCCGGCGGAAATATCTCCCGGCTGGTGGCCAACTTTCCCAACTTCCACTTTGCCGAGATCGACGGCACCGATGCCGAGGCCTGCCTGCGGGCATTTCAAGAGGCTGCCGCGCACTGCCGCGCCGGATTGGGGCCCGCATTTGTGCATGGCCACGTAATCCGCCCGTACTCGCATTCGCTCTCTGACGACGACAAGCTCTACCGCTCCACGGCCGAGCGCGAGGCCGACGCCCTGCGCGATCCGCTGGCCAAGATGCAGATGCGCCTGCTGCGCGAGGGAATCCTGACTGAAGAGCAGATCAACGCGCTGGAGCAGCAGGTGGACCGCGAGGCTGAAGAGGCCGCCGACCGCGCTCTTGAGGCCCCGCTGCCCACAGTGGAAGGAATCCGCGAGCACGTCTATTCCGAAGATCTTGACCCCACCAGCTCCCTCTTCGCCACCGAGCAGGTGCGTGCGCCTGGCTCGAGCGGTGGCGGCAAAACCGGGGGCGAAAAGGGCAGTGCGCCACGTACCATGGCCGACCTGATTAATGCCTGCCTGCACGACGAGATGCGCCGCGACCCACGCATTGTTGTCTACGGCGAAGATGTGGCCGACGCGAGCCGCGAGGAGGCTCTGTCCGAGGTCAAGGGCAAGGGCGGCGTCTTCAAACTCACAGCGGGCCTGCAAACTGAATTCGGCTCCGAGCGCGTCTTCAACTCGCCGCTGGCCGAGGCCAACATTGTGGGCCGCGCCGTGGGTTATGCGACGCGCGGCATGAAGCCAGTGGTCGAGATTCAGTTCTTCGATTACATCTGGCCGGCCATGCACCAGATCCACAACGAACTGGCGCTGATGCGCTGGCGCTCGAACGGCGCGTGGGCTTCGCCTGCTGTCATCCGCGTGCCCATCGGCGGCTACCTTACCGGCGGAGCCATCTACCATTCGCAGTCCGGGGAGAGCATCTTCACGCATATTCCGGGCCTGCGCGTCGTTTTTCCCTCGAATGCACTCGACGCCAACGGCCTGCTGCGCACGGCTATTCGGTGCGACGATCCGGTGCTGTTTCTGGAACACAAGCGCCTCTACCGCGAAACCTACGGCCGCGCCCCTTATCCCGGCCCGGACTTCGCCATTCCTTTCGGTAAGGCCAAGATCGTGCGCCCCGGAACCGACATCACGCTGGTCACCTACGGTGCCCTTGTGCCCCGCGCCTTGCAGGCCGCGCAGAAGGCGCAGCAGCAGGGAATCGAGGTGGAGATTCTCGATCTGCGGACGCTCAATCCCTACGACTGGGAAGCCATCGCCACATCCATCCGCAAGACCAGCCGCGTGATTGTGGCCCATGAGGACATGATCAGCTGGGGCTACGGAGCGGAGATTGCCGCGCGCATCGCCGATGAACTCTTCGAGCATCTGGATGCGCCAGTGCGCCGCGTCGGGTCGATGGACACCTTTGTCGCCTATCAGCCAGTGCTGGAAGATGCGATCCTGCCCCAGCCGGAGACCATCCTCAAAGCTATCGTGGACCTGGAGGCTTACTAGGGAATCCCGGATTGGACCGGGTTAGCGCCCGGAGTCGAGTGCCCGCGCACCGTCGCCGGATACAATACTTGGATGAGGTTGAGCGCTCCATCACAGACAATTGACGCCCCGGCATTTCGCGTGCGGTCAGCTGTCCACAAGGCGGATCGGCCGGCATGAGGAATATTCTGCGCCTTCTGCGCTATGGGCTCCCATTCTCGCTGGAGTGGCTGCCGGGAGTGCTGCTGCTGGCCATGGTCGGTGTACTAGATACCTTTCGCACTCTCCTGTTTCAGCCAATTTTCGATCAGGTTCTCCGACCCGACGCGCCCGAAGGCCCGATCCTTCTTGGCCTGCGCAACAGCCGCTGGCAATTCGATCTGAGAAGTATTGTTCCGCATTTCCTTCACCTGCATAACGCATGGGACGTCGTGGCCTTCGCGCTCATCGTCTCCACGCTGCTCAAGGGTCTTTGCGACTATATGGGCACTTATCTCGTCAACTATGCCGGCTTCGGGATGATTACCGACCTGCGCAATCATCTCTACGAAACCACCCTGCGCCGCTCTTCCAGCTTCTTCCACAAGCACGCCACCGGCACCATTCTTTCCACGCTCATCAATGACGTGGACAAGGTGCAGACGGCGGTCAGTTCCGTCATCGGCGAGTTCCTGCAGCAGTTCTTCACATTTCTTGTTGGACTGGTCCTCGTGATCCGCCTCGGTGGAGAGCTGAGCTGGGCGCTACTCCTGTTTGTGCCTGTGGTGATTACGTCTTCACGGAAGATCGGCAGGGAAGTCCGCACCCGCACCCGCACCGGCCAGGACAAGCTGGCCGAGATCCAGAACATCCTGCATGAAACGGTCACGGGCAACCGCATCGTCAAGGCCTTCAGCACCGAGCTGTGGGAGGTCTTGCGCTTCCAAAAAGCGGCCGGGCGCCTGTTCCGCGCCAATTTGCGCAGCGTGCGCATACAATCCATCAGCTCACCTCTGATGGATACATTCGGCGCCATCGCCATCGCCATATTCCTGTTCATCGGGCGCAATGAAATCAAGCACGGCCACATGACCATGGGCATCTTCGGCGCGTTCATCATCCTGCTGTTCAAGCTTTACGATCCGGTGCGAAAGTTCGCTTACTTCTACAACAGTTTCCAGCAGGCGATGGGCGCATCGTCGTCCATCTTCGGCTTCTTCGACACCAAGGATGACGTCAAGGAGAAACATCACGCGGCAACGCTGAAAGGCTTTACGTGTGCGGTGAAGTTTGAAGATGTGGGCTTTTCCTATTCAACGGAGGAAGGCGAGCATCAGATCCTGCACAACGTCGATCTCGAGATGCGCGCCGGCGAGGTTTTGGCTCTGGTGGGCCCGAGCGGCGCGGGAAAATCGACGCTGGTCAACCTGATTCCGCGCCTCTTCGATGTGACTTCGGGGCGCATCCTCATTGACGGCCACGACATTCGCGACCTTACGCTCGCATCGCTGCGCCGCCAGGTTGCGCAGGTCACGCAGGAGACCATCCTCTTCAACGACACGGTGCGCAATAACATTGCTTATGGGCAGCCGGATGTGAAGTCCGCTGTGGTGGAGCGCGCCGCCAAGAACGCGCTGGCCCACGACTTCATTCTGCGCATGCCGCAGGGGTACGATACGGTGATCGGCGAAAAAGGCTTTCGCCTCTCCGGCGGGGAGCGCCAGCGCATGGCCATCGCCCGGGCCATCCTCAAGGACGCGCCCATTTTGATTCTCGACGAAGCCACCTCCGCGCTCGACGCCGAGAGCGAATCGCTGGTGCAGGCTGCGCTGGCCAACTTGATGCAGGGCCGCACCGTGCTGGTCATCGCGCATCGGCTTTCCACCATTCGCCGCGCCAACCGCATTGCCGTGCTTGAAGACGGCCGCATTACCGCCGTGGGCTCGCACGAGGAGCTGCTGATTTCATCGCCGACTTATCAGCGCCTTTATCAATTGCAGTTCAGAGACATGCCCGAGGCGCAGGGATTGGACCCTCTGGAAAAGGATCCTTCTCAATTGCAGCTTTCTCTCACCGCAGGCCCCCAGGAGTAGCACGAAATGCCGATTTACTCGATGACCGGGTTTGCGCGCGTACAGGTTCGCATTCAGGATCAACTCAGCTACACACTCAGCGTCAAGAGCGTCAATCACCGCTTTCTCGACGTGCAGTTGCGCATGCCCAACGGCCTCGACGCGCTCGAAGTGGAGCTGCGCAAGGCAATAAAGGACGCGCTGGTTCGCGGCCACGTCGATCTCACTTTGTCTGTCGATCGCAGCGCGCAGCAGAAAGCCGGCTACAACCGCGAACTGGTTGCCGGTTATGTCGCCGCGTTTGCCGCTGCCCGCGATGACTTCGGCCTCGACGGCGAGCCGGACCTCAACGCCATTCTCCGCCTGCCCGGCGCTCTGCAGAGCGACAACCGCGGCGAGGAAGATTTGACTGCGCTGGCTGAGAGCGTGCGCGAGCAGATCGGGCCGCTGCTCGAAGAACTGAAGACGATGCGCGCCCGCGAGGGCCATTCGCTTGCGGAGATTCTAAACGCCACGCTCGATCGTCTCACCGAGGCCACCGATGGCGTGGCCGAGCTGCGGCCGGAGATCGAGCAGCGCTTTCAGGACCGTCTTGCGCAACGCCTCCTTGCGGCCACCGGTCCCGAGTTCAACCGCCAGCGCCTGCTGGAAGAGGTCGCCGTCATCGTTGAACGCAGCGATGTGTCCGAGGAGCTGGCCCGCATGCACACGCACGTCGGCCACTTCCGCCAACTGCTGGCCGCCGGCGGCGAAGTGGGCAAGAAGCTGGACTTCCTGCTGCAGGAGATGAACCGCGAAGCCAACACCATGCTTTCCAAAACCGGCGGCGTGGGCGGCAAGGGAACCCGCATGACCGAGCTGGGACTGGCCATGAAGGCGGAGATTGAAAAGGCGCGCGAACAGATTCAGAACGTGGAATAAGAACTCAAGGAAGACTCATCGTGGCAGGAATTCTTTTTATCATTTCGGCGCCTTCAGGCTCAGGCAAAAGCACTCTGGTAAGCGAGCTGCGCAAGCAGGTCAGCGGCGTGGACTTTGCCATATCCTGGACCACGCGCGCCCCGCGCGGCTCAGAGGAAAACGGGCGCGAGTACAACTTTACTTCGCGCGCGGAATTCCAGCGCATGATTGACGCGGGAATCTTCCTGGAATTCGCCGAAGTCTTCGGCCACTTCTACGGCACGGCGCGCCAATCGCTGGAAGAGGCTCGCGCCGGCGGCCACGACCTGCTGCTGGACATCGACGTGCAGGGCGGAGCGCAGGTGCGCGCCAAAATGCCGGAGGCGGTGAGCATCTTCGTGCTGCCGCCTAACCCCAAGGTTCTGCGCACTCGCCTGCGCAATCGCAGCCGCGCCGAGGGTGTGGTAGTCGAGGCCGAACTCTATCGCCGGCTCTCCGAAGCCAGCAAGGAGATTGAGAATTATCGCGAGTACGGTTATATTCTGGTCAACGACATTCTTGACCGGGCGGTAGCGCAACTGGAGGCCATTGTGCTGGCCGAACGGTTCTATCGTAACGGCGAGGTCATTGCCTACCGTTCGCGAAGGGTGTTGGAAGTAGCCGCGGCCTGCCTGCAGGTGAACTCGCAGGATCGGCTCAAACCGGTGCTGGAGGCCTTTGGGATTGTCGGCCCCAACGGCGGCCAGCAGCAGCTCGACTTTGGGGCTGACCCCAGTGGCGAGGAAAACGACGACGAGGACAACGACAATAACGACGAGGACAAGGACCCCCATGACGATTGAGACTCAATTCGACTCGAACTATCGCAAGGTTCTGGTGGCCGCGCGCCGCGCACGACAACTGCAGGGCGGTTCCCACGCCCTGGTCGCCAGCCAGTCCAATAAAGTCTGCCGCATTGCCCAGGACGAAATTAAGGCCGGCAAGATCGCCTATGTGAAGGGCTCAACCGAACTTCACAAGCCGCTGGTGGAAGGCCCAGCAATCCCCATTTTGTTGAGCTGATTTTATAGAGCTTCTGTTGCGCTGAGCCGGCTCCGTCTGGCCGGCCGGAGATGATGTGTCAACTTCGATCCGAAGCTCGTTGGCCGGCACTATTCCCCGCACGCGCCCCCGCCCTCGCAGCAAGGACCGATGCACAAAGCGGCGCGCAGAGCATCTCGTCCAGATGCGATCATTGCGATCCTGCCACTTTAGAAAGTGGATTGGGAACCTGGGAGGCGAGTCATTGCGCGTCGGCTGCCGTTGAATACGGTTCGATCTTTTCCTGCCCCGTGTCCGGATCAAAGGTGAGCAAAACGACCGACCGATCGGGATAGTGATCCAGTAGTGCGCGGTTTTCATCCGGCCCGAAATCGTGAGCGAAGATGACGCGCTGATGGTCGATATCTGCCCCGTTATATACCCACTCTTCTTCCACCCTCCAACGGAGCCACGGATAGCGCACGATGACCAGTTGATCGCGATCCAGATGCGAAAGCTCGTCAATCAAGGCCTTGCGCCTGCGAGGCCAATGAAGGTCCGGAGGTGCCTTGATGGTGCCCGCCGCCAGCGCGTGCGCGGTAGTCAAGGGTCGGAGCAGGTGCGGCAGCGGCGTGATCAACGCAGGGGACAGCAGCGCCAGCACCACCAACGGCCGGCCCACGCGCCAGTTGCGAATGCGTAGGTTCCATGCGTGCTCGGCCCAGACCGCGATCATCAGTCCCAGCCCGGCCCAGACCGGTGCGAAATAATGCTGGCTCTGGAACGTTTCCGCACTCATTGCAAGGATAAAAAATCCTGCAACGATGGCCATTTTACGGTAAAGTGGATCTCGCCAGGCGACAGGAACCAGCAGCGTAAACAGCACGGCCACGCCGAGCGTCAACCCCATGTACCAGAGCGTCGCCGTGAAGGCACGCCAAGGGCGAAGCGGCCCCTGGCCCAGTTCCTTGTATTCGATTGCTTCGCGTCCATTGTTCCCGTGTTGGCCGGCGAGCCGCGGCTGATCGTAAACGGGCTCTGTACGCATCGGCAAAAACCAGAACACCGGCGTCGTGTTGTACATGTGGTCGTGCAACAGATAGGGCAGATGCAACGGGCTGCCGGTGATCGCCTTGTTATAAATTCCGGTCCACGCGCCGCCGATTGCAAGAACGGAACACGCCGCTACCAGCACGCCGGGGCGCAACATCCGCCAAAGCTCACGTGCAAAAATCAGCAGCATCAAGATCGTGAAAACGCCGCCCTCAAAGGGGCGAGTCCAGAATAGAAGCAAGGCGCCAAGGGCGAAGACGACTCCGGCAAGCGGAGTTTGGCGGCGCCGATAGATGCCGATGGCAAGCAGTACCAGCGCTCCCCCGCTTGTCGCCACTGAACCGCCCCAGTAGGAGTTGGTCCAGTACATGGCCGGCGTAAACGCCAACGCGAACATCACGGACACGGCCAAGGCCCATCGCGGAGTCACCCAGGCATAGAGCATCAGGCAGAGAGTGAAAAGCATCAGCGCATTGCCGATCAGAACCCCGTAGAACGGAGACCCGAAAACGCGCTGCCCCAGAGCCAGAAACAAGGCTTGTCCCGGAGGATACTTCGAGACATACACCGGACGAACCAGAATGTGGGGCGACTCGAAGAACTTGCCAAGCACCGGTGGAGGATTCGCCAGTCGCCCATGGGCGAAGGTATCCGCTCCAAGCAGGTAGCTGAATTCATCGTGAAGGCCCGGTTGCGGGATTCCAGTATGCACCAGGATCGCGAGCCTGCAAATGGTCCAAAGCAGAACCAGTGTGAGTGCAGCCGGCAGAGGTTTTTTTAGCCATGACAGGTTCACATTTTGCCTCGGATGTACCAGTCCATCACGCGTGGCGCGAAGAAATCGAGGGAGGTGAAGATGAAGCCGATTTTAGGAACGAAGACGGTGCGCTTACGCCGCTCCACGCCGCGGATGAGGCCGGCTGCAACCTGGTCCGGGCTCACCAGGCGGCGGATGTCTTCCACGCGGCCGGGGGCTGCTCCGGCCAGGACGTGGTCGCGGAACCTGGTATCTACAATGCCCGGGCAAACCTTCATGACGCGAATGCCGCTGCCCATCAATTCGCGATGCAGCGAGTCATCGATACAATGGAGAGCCCACTTCGTAGCGCAGTACATCACCGCCCAGGGTAATGACACCTTGCCGCCAACCGAGCCGATATTGACGATCGTTCCGGACTTCTGCGCGCGCATGTGCGGGATCGCCAACTGCGCCAGCGCCAGCGGTGCGAACACGTTGATATCGAACATGCGCTTGGAGATCTCCGTATCCACCTCGGTCGGGTATCCGTACTGGCCAACGCCGGCGTTGTTGATGAGCACGTCGATGCGGCCGAAGCGGGCCATGGTCCGTTCGACAATTTCGGACCGCGTCTGGGCGGACGCGATGTCTCCCGCGACGGTGATCGTGGAATCGGATTCGCCGCCAGCGAAGCCATCGCCGGGAAGGGCCGTCAACGCGAGTCTCGCTCCGAGTCTGCCGATCAGCTTCGCGCAACTGGCGCCGATGCCCGATGAGGCGCCAGTGATCAAGACAACTTTCCCGCCCCACGGACCGGTGGTTTGCATTTCGGATGGCACTATGACTCCAATTCCGGATCGCTGGCAGGCCGCGATCTGCGACTCCGATCCCATGTGTCTTATTCTCCGTGGAGCCGGCAGGAAACAGGGCCGATCAAGGCTTGGCGCTGATCACGAAGAGTAAGAAACCGAAACCGCTGCCGGATTTCTGAATCGCTCGGCGTTAGTGCCGACTGCCCCTCTGCATCGCCGCACGCTGTTCGCTGCCGGCCTTGGGAAGCGTACGGAATGACTTCTTGAGGCTGCAGAAAAAGTTGAACTTGAAGATGTACCACACCGCCGCGAACCCATCCATCAAGCCGATCTTCTTGCCCTGCTCATACGTGCGGCCATGATACGAAATCGGCACCTCGTAGATTGCCACACCAAGCTTCGCCACCTTCGCCGTGACTTCGATTTCAAAACCGAATCCGGAACTGGTGATGGTCATGTTGCGGATGATTTCGCCGCGAAAGGCCTTGTAGCACGTCTCCACGTCGGTCATGTTCACGTTGGTGCATAAGTTGGATAGAAACGTGAGGCCCTTGTTTGCAATGTAATGATAAAAATACAGCACGCGCGAAGCTTTGCGCACCAGAAAGCGCGACCCGTACACCACGTCCGCGTCGCCCTCGACAATCGGTCCAATCACTTCGCCAATCTCGGCCGGATCGTATTCAAGGTCAGCGTCCTGCACAATCACAATCTGCCCGGTGGTCATGGCGAAGCCGGTCTTCAGCGCCTCGGTTTTGCCTTTGTTTACACTGTGGTGAGCCACTTTTACGCGGGCGTGATCCGTCGCCAACTGGTCGGCAATGGCTCCGGTGCCGTCTGTCGAGCAATCGTCTACAAGCACGATCTCGCCGGCCTCAGCAACCGCCAGCAGTCGCGCCACAATGGCGGCCAGCGTGGCCATCTCATTAAATGCCGGCACTACGACAGAAAGTAAGGGTTCGCTATCTGTAGGCGTAATCATTCAGCGTTCGATCAGTATACACGACGCGATGCTTGAATGCCATGCATCGAGGCGCGCGATTGTTGCCACGTTTTCCTCGCTCAAATCGTTCTACAATCAAAGCCATGAGAGTCACGGTGGGCGTCTCGGGCGGAATTGCCGCATACAAGGCTGCGGAACTGGTGCGCGCGCTGCAGCGCCAGGCTCTTGAGGTTCATGTGGTCATGACCGCCGCGGCGGGAAAGTTCATCCAGCCGCTCACCTTCGCTTCGCTCACCGGACACAAGGTCATCACCAGCCTGTGGGAGGAGATGGACGGCGATTCAGACGCCGCTCCAGCCGAGCAGAACGGCATTGAACACATTGGCGAGGCGCAATGGACTGAAGCTCTGGTTGTCGCTCCGGCAACTGCCAACATACTGGCCAAATTCGCGCATGGCATAGCCGATGACTTCCTCACCACCATGTACCTGGCTACGCGCGCGCCGGTCCTCGTTGCGCCCGCCATGAACTTGAATATGTGGGATCATCCGGCCACGCAGGCGAATCTTGAAATCCTGCGCCAGCGCGGCGTGCGCGTGGTCGAGCCGGGCACTGGTTCTCTGGCCTGCGGCATGGTGGGCGCGGGCCGCATGGCCGAGCCGGAAGCCATTGCCGACGCAGTGCTCAACGCGCTTGGCCGCCGCCACGACCTGGCCGGCGAAGTTGTTCTGGTCACCGCCGGCGGCACGCGCGAGGCGCTCGACCCGGTTCGTTTTATCGGCAACCGCTCCAGCGGAAAAATGGGCTATGCCCTGGCCGACGCAGCGCAGAGCCGCGGCGCGAAAGTGATCCTGATCAGCGGGCCGACCGCTCTGCACCCGCCCGCGCACTGCGAGTTGGTCAAGGTGATCACCGCCGAACAGATGCGGAACGCCGTGCTCGCGCGCATGGAGGAATCCACGCTCATCATCAAGGCCGCCGCGGTAGCCGACTATCGCCCCGTCCTGGTCTCCGACCAGAAGCTCAAGCGTACCGGTCCCATCACCATCGAGCTCGCGCCTACAGAAGACATTCTCGCCGAAGTAGTTCGCCGCCGCCGCCCCGGCCAACTGATCGTCGGTTTTGCCGCGGAAACCGACAATGTTCTCGACAACGGCCGCGCCAAGCTGCTGCGCAAGGGCGCAGACGCGATTGTGGTGAACCCCGTCAGCGGCGACGGAGTGGGCATTGAGGCCGACACCAACGCCGCTACCTTCCTCACCCTGACCACGTCCATCGAGCTGCCGGAAATGCCCAAGCGCAATCTCGCCGACCGCATTCTCGACGAGATCGTCACGCTGCGCCGCCCCCGTTCGATGATGGTGGAACTGGACCAACATGTAGACGAAAAATCGCGCCAGGACGAAGTGCTTGAGCAGGCTGCCGCTCCTTCTGCCAGCCGCCGGCAACTGATTGTTGAGTAAAACCTGGCCGCTATGTGTGCATCCCTCAAGTTGAAATCCATGGAGTAGAGAAGTTGGCGCGCCCCTTCGATCCCGCAACCCGCGAAGCTCTGCTGGCCCGTGTCCGCTTCTATCGCGACCTCGGCCTGACGGAGTTTTATCGCCGCCCCGTTGACCCCGCGCTGCTCGCCGCCGGGCCAATAGAAACTCTGAGTACCCCAGAACCTGCTTCTGAAGCCTGGGATACGACATCCCAGCCTGCAACCCTGGAGGTATATTCCATGCCAATACGCAAGCCTTTTTCGCCGCCACCGGACTTGGCCAATGCCGTCCCCGCCGCAGACCGCGCCGCAGCCCTGCAACTCATCCGCGAAGACATCGGCGATTGCACCCGCTGCGCGCTCCACAAAGGCCGCAACAAGATTGTTTTCGGCGACGGTTCTTCCACCGCGCGCCTGATGTTTGTGGGCGAAGGCCCGGGCGCGGACGAGGATGCGCAGGGAATTCCCTTCGTGGGTAAAGCCGGCCAACTGCTGAACAACATGATCGCGGCCATGGGCTTGAAGCGCGAGGAAGTCTACATCGCCAACGTAGTCAAGTGCCGCCCGCCCGGCAACCGCACGCCGGAGCCCGACGAGGGCAACACCTGCTCCCCGTTCCTGTTCCGGCAGATTGACGTGGTGCGCCCCGAGGTGCTGGTGGCGCTGGGCGCGACGGCTGCAACCTATCTGCTCGGCCAGCGCCAGCCGCTGGCCGGTCTGCGCGGCCGCGTCCACGCCTTCCGCGGAATGCAGCTCATCATCACTTATCACCCGGCCTATCTGCTCCGCGACCCGCGTCAGAAAAAAGAAGCCTGGGCCGATCTGCAGATTGCCATGCGCGAACTGGGACTGAAGCCGCCCGCAAGGAGTTGAAGCAAGCCGGAGGGACACGACCATTTTCCGTGGGGTACACTGGCAATTCCACCGGACCAGGGCGCAAGCGGAACCGAATTGTCCCGCCAATGGGATGCTTTCGGCTCCCAGCGGATTGATAGCGCCGGAGTAAGGTGAGACGGCAAGGAGAGATAGAGTGAGGAAATTCCTATTGGTAATGCTGGCAGTGGTCTGCCTGGTATCGAGCCGCCAAATCGCGAACGCCCAAGCCACGAATGCACAGACCGCAAATGCTTCCAACGCCGGAATTAGTGGCAAATGGCATTTCGTGATGGATACTCCCGGCGGCGACCGGGAAATGGACGCTGAGTTCACTGTCGACGCGGACGGCAAAGTGACGGGCAAGTATGGGATCACCGACGTGGCGGGAACCTTCAGGGATGGCAAGCTGGACCTGAACTTCCAGATGACCTCGGAAGAATCAGGCCAGACGGCCGCGCTCAAGTTGGTTGGCAAGCTGGATGAGACCGCTGCTTTGGTGGGCACCTGGGAATTTTCCGAGTACAACGGCGCGTTCAAGGCGACCCGCCCGAAGCCGTAAATCGGCCTGGCCTGCTTCCGGCTTTGGGCCGCGCTTCCCTGCCGGCCGTGCAAACGCGCCGCGAGTCAATGTTGCATCCGCACAGTTCTCAGGCTCCACGGGGGCGAATTTCCATCTCTACCCGCCCCCACGCCTACCCCTGATCCTTCCACAGATAGACGCCGCCCAGCAGGCCGCTCTCGTTGGACACGATCTCCACGTTCTTGGGCGGCACGAAGTCGATCTTCTTGGTGTTGCCGCCGCCCAGGTAAAGATGGTCCCAGTTGAACAAGGCTTCGGTGGTTTTGATGGCCTCCCGCAACAGCTCGTTCCAGCGGATCCTGCCGTACTTGTCCAGGCCCCGGCGGCCCAGGTAGTCCTCGTACGTCATGCCCTTCTTGCGCCAGATGTGGTGGCCGATCTCGAGGCCAGGACACAAGTGGCCGTTGGTGAACAGCGCCCCGCCCAGGCCCGTGCCCAGCGTCAGCACCAGCTCCACGCCGTCGCCTTTGATTGCGCCGTAGCCGGCCACGTCGGCGTCGTTGCCCACGCGCACGGGCTTCTTCCAGCGCTTTTCCAGCTCCGCCTGCAGCGGGAACCCGCCCGCCCACAGGGGATGGAGGTTGAAGGCGCCAAAGGTGCAGCCGCGCTTGACCACACCGGGAAATCCAACCGAGACGCGGTCAAAATCGCCAATCGCCTTGCGCAACTCTTCCAGGCTCTTCAGCACCGCCTCCGGCGTGGGCACCTCCGGCGTAACCACGCGCTCGCGCTCGCTGACGGGACGGCCCTTGGCGTCAAGCAGCATGGCCTTCAGGCCTGAGCCGCCAATGTCGATGGTCATGGTGATGGGGTGCGAAGCGGCGGTGATCGGCGTAAGCGGGACATCGGGAGCGTTGGAATCGGGCTTGGGTGTCATCAGCAATGAATTGTACTTTGTGGGGCCGGGTTTGCGGGCTGCGGGGCAAATCGATTATCCACAGGCCACGCGTTCGCGCCGCTCCATTCCCTACACTGATTCCCCTACACTGATTCTTGGCTCCCATGCCCGTCTGCTGCGAAGTCGCGTTGCCCGTCCCGCTGGACCGCGTGTTCACTTACGCAGTGCGCGAGGACCAGGCCCCGCAGCGTGGCGCGCGCGTGGTGGCGCCGTTTCGGAACGAAAAGCTCATCGGCGTGGTGACGGCCGTGGGAGTAGCAACTCCGCCCGATTTCGAAGTGCGTTTTCTTGAAGCTGTGCTCGACGATGAACCGCTGCTGAGCGAACAGTTGCTCACCCTGGCTGAGTGGATGGCACAGTACTATCTGGCGCCGCTGGGCGAGGTGCTGCGCGGTATGTTGCCGCTGATGGCCGAGGTGCGGCGAACGGTCTACTACCGCATTACCGACCTGGGGAGGGATGTGCTGGCCGACAGCGTCGATAGGACTGATTCCCAGGTCTCAAGTTCGAGACCTGGGGCACCCAGTGTTGTGCGCAAATCCAGCCCCAAACGCCGCGGCAAGCTTTCGCCGGAGGAGCAGGACCTGGAGCATCGAGTTCTCACGCGCCTGGCTGCGGGAGAGCCGGTGAAAGTATCCACGCTGCGCACCGCGACCACTGCCACACTGCCGGTACTCGCCAGCCTAGTGCGCAAAAAGTGGATAGCGCGCGAGACGGCGGCCGTAGAGCGCGACGCGCGGCGCACGGAGCGCTTTGCTGTGCTTGTTCCCGAAACCCGCCTGCCTGCGCTGACGGCGAAGCAGCAGGCCATCCTTGCGGAGCTTGCTGCCTGCGGAGGAGAACTGCCGCTGGGGGAGTTGCGCGCCCGCGATTTGGCTTCGTCGACACTGCAGACGCTGGTGCGGCGCGGTCTGGTGCGCATCGATGAACGCGTAGCCGCGTTCCGGCTTGGCGGCCTGCAGCCTGCTGCTGCGCCATTTTTGCTGAATGAGCCGCAGACTGAGGCGCTGGCTTCCATTGCCACAGCGTTGGGGGGATTTCATCCGTTTTTGCTCCATGGAGTGACTGGTTCAGGGAAGACGGCAGTTTATCTTGCCGCCATGCAGCGCGCGCTGGATCGCGGCCTCGCTTCCATCCTGCTGGTTCCGGAGATCGGGCTCACGCCGCAGACCGCAGGGCTGCTCGACCAGGCCTTCGGGCAACGCGTGGCTCTGCTCCACTCCGCTCTGACGCCGGAAGAACGCAGCGAGCAGTGGCGGCGCATCCGTAGTGGCGATGCGCCCATCGTGGTGGGCACGCGCTCGGCCATCTTTGCGCCCGCGCCCAATCTCGGCCTCATCCTCGTCGACGAAGAGCACGACCAGAGCTACAAGCAGGAGGAGACGCCACGCTACAACGCCCGCGATGTGGCTGTAATGCGGGCCAAACTGGCCGGCGCGGTGGTGGTGCTGGGTTCGGCCACGCCGTCGCTGGAGACGTGGCAGAACACCATTGCGCAAAACGGGGGGAGCGCCAAGTACGCGCGCATCGAGATTCGCGATCGCGTGATGAACCGCCCGCTGCCTGAGGTCGAGCTGATCGACATGCGCCGGGAGTTTCAGGAGACCGGCCAGGATCAGCTGTTCTCCCGCGCGCTTGTGGAGCAGACGCGCGAGGCTCTCGAGCGCGGCGAGCAGGCGCTGATCCTGCTCAACCG
>DATKGE010000007.1:0-7522 GCA_035510955.1 Occallatibacter sp.
TGCGCACGAATCTCGCGCACACGGCCCTCAATGTCAGAGGACTTGCCGGAGCCGTCGACGATGGTGGTGTTGTCCTTGTCGATGGTGATGCGCTTGGCCTTGCCCAGGTCCTCGAGCTTCACGCCTTCCAGCTTGATGCCCAGGTCCTCGGTGATGGCCTTGCCGCCGGTGAGGGTGGCAATGTCGCCCAGGATGGACTTGCGGCGATCGCCGAAGCCGGGAGCCTTGACGGCAGCCACGTTGAGCGTTCCGCGCAGCTTGTTGACGACGAGAGTGGCGAGTGCTTCGCCTTCCACATCCTCGGCAATGATGAGCAACGGCTTGCCGCCGCGGGCAACCTGCTCCAGCAGAGGCAGCAGATCTTTCATGGCGCTGATCTTCTTCTCGTAGATGAGGATGTACGGCTCTTCCAGAACCACTTCCAGGCGCTCGGCATCGGTGACGAAATACGGGCTGAGGTAGCCGCGATCGAACTGCATGCCGTCGACTGTCTCCAGACCAGTGTGCATGGTCTTGGACTCTTCAATGGTGATGACGCCGTCCTTGCCGACAACCTTCACGGCATGGGCGATGATGTCCCCGATCTCCTGGTCGCCGTTGGCGGAGATGGCGCCGACCTGGGCAACCGAACCCTCGTCCACGGGCTTGGAGAGCTTGCCGAGAGCGCCGCCCTCGGTCCACTTGCCGTCCTTGTCGCGGGTGCCGATGATGACCGTAACGGCCTTGTCGATGCCGCGCTTCAGGGCCGTGGGGTTGGCGCCGGCTGCAACTGTCTTGACGCCTTCCTTGAAGATGGACTGGGCGAGAACGGTCGCGGTGGTGGTGCCGTCGCCGGCTACGTCGCTGGTCTTCGAAGCGACTTCGCGGACAAGCTGTGCGCCGACATTCTCCATCGGATCCTTCAGCTCGATTTCCTTGGCGACGGTGACACCGTCCTTGGTGATGGTTGGGGATCCGAACTTCTTCTCAATGACTACGTTGCGGCCTTTAGGGCCGAGTGTCGCCTTCACAGCGTCCGCGAGGATGTTGACTCCGCGCAGAATCGCCTGACGGGAATCTTCACCGTGCAAAATTTGCTTTGCCATTGCTTCAATCTCCTAGTTGGTCGATGTTCGTTAGCTAACAGCTCACAGCTGACAGCTAACAGTTTTTTGTTGCCGAATCTGTTCGCGAACTGGTTGCTGTCAGCTGTTCGCTGTCAGCTGCGCTCCTACTTCTTCACGATGCCGAGGACTTCTTCTTCGCGCATGATGAGAAACTCTTCGCCGTCGAGCTTGATCTCGGTGCCGGAGTATTTGCCGAAGAGAACCTTGTCGCCCGCCTTGACGTCCAGTGGGAAGACCTTGCCTTCGTCGTTCGACTTGCCCTTGCCCACGGAGATGACTTCGCCCTCCTGGGGCTTTTCCTTGGCGCTGTCGGGGATGATGATCCCGCCGCGGACGGTTTCGCCCTCTTCCATACGGCGGACGAGGATGCGGTCATGCAGCGGAGTGAACGTGGTTTTTACCGATGTTGATGCCATTGCTTCGCTTCTCCTTCAGGTCCCGGCAGGGTTGAGCCCCGGCCGCGGATTTGGTGTGGTTTACAAGAAAAAAGCTTCGGAAGTTGCCGGGGCCGGACGGGCACGCCAGGTGCTGTCGGACTCAGCTGAGCAATTCTGCCTGCGGGGTGCTAGCAGTCGAGCCTTCCAATTGCTAAAGATAGGCAAATTGCCAGTGATTGTCAAGTGTGGATTGTTAGAATATGAGCGTAACACGCTCATAAATGCTGATGGCAAAGGCGATCTCCATTCCAACGCGTGCCCGGAGTGGAAACCAGCGGCTATCTTCGTTCCTTGTGCCTTGGGCCTGTCACACTACCCTTCCCGAGGAGTCGAACTGTCTTTGTGGAGGGAGCAGGGGTCTTCAGACCCCTGAAAATCGGTCTCAAACAGTGGGGCTTTAGCCCCGGGGCATTTCCTTTGACCGGCCGAAGCAAGTTATGTCAGCCAAGAAGCCAAGAGATGCCCCGTCCGGGGCTGAAGGCCTCTGTACGTTTCCGTCCGTTCAGGGTTCTAAAGACCCCTGCTCCCTCCCAAGGGAGTCGCCCGATCTGGAATTGCAGCGCCAACTGCCCGCGCAGCGATTTTTCGATGCGCGGGCCCTGGCAGAATCGCGGGTCCAGTTCCGCGTGCGGGGCGAAACGGGCTACAATAGAGGCCATGTTCCGCCATTCCCTATTTCGTCTCACTGTCTTCGTGGCCGGGTTCGGCCTGGTCGCCTCTTCGCTTGCCGCCCACGGCCAGGACGACGCCTCCAAGCGCGGTCGCAAGTACAAGTCGCCGCCGCCAACCGCGCGCATCGCTGTGACCATTCTGAAGGATGTGAATGGCAAGCCAATCGAGAACGCCGCGGTCGTCTTTCACTCCATGGAGGGGGAGAAAGACAAGGGCAACATGGAACTGAAAACCAACGAAGACGGCAAGACCATCATCGATGTGCTGCCGCTTGGAGACACGGTGCGGCTGCAGGTGATTGCGCACGGCTATCAGACCTTTGGACAGGACTACAAAGTCGACAAGGCGGATATGGCAATCGAGATTCGCATGTTGCGGCCCGGTGCGCAGTACTCGATTTACAAGAAGAACCCCGAGGCCGCGCAGGACGGCAAGAGCACCGTGACGGACCCGGCTGCGACGCCTGCCCCGGCAAAACCGGCGGACACTCCTGCGCCCCCGCCAAACCCGCAGAGCAGCCAGCCGCAGCCGCAGTAAGGCAGACTGGCCCGTCCTCTCAATCCTGACTGCGACCGGTGTTGAACATGCGATGGCGACCCAACCGCTAAGCGGCAAATCGGCACTGGTAACCGGGGGAGCGCGGCGCATTGGGCGGGAGATCGCCCTCACGCTGGCCAGGGCCGGGGCCGACGTCGCCATTACTTACCTGAATTCGCAGGCGGACGCGAGCGAGACTGCGCGGGAGATTGCGTCCCTCGGGTGCCGGGCGCTGGCGGTGGAAGCGGATGTGCGTTCCGAAGCTTCGGTTCGTGCAGCGATTCATGCGATCATGGCGATTTTTGGCCGGCTCGATCTGCTGGTGAACAATGCCGCCATCTTCCAGTCGGCTCCGTTGGAGAGCATCAGCCTCGAAGCATGGGACACGGTATTCGAAACCAACGCGCGGGGGCCGTTTCTGGTGGCGCGGGAGGCATTGGCCCACCTGCGCGCCGCCGAAGGGCGCATTGTGAACATCGGTTCGCTGGGCGGCCTGCACGCCTGGGCGGGCCATGCCCACTACTGCGCATCGAAGGCCGCATTGCACATGCTCACGCAGGCCATGGCCAGGGCGTTTGCGCCCCAGGTAAGCGTGAATTGCGTGGCGCCGGGCTGGATTGAAATGGAGGAGCCGGCCGCGGCGGAAGCCGGTGCGCGCTTTGCAGCCAGAACGCCGATGCGCCGCAATGGGACGGCAGAAGATGTTGCCCGGGCGGTGCTTTTCTTCGCCACCGGCCCGCGGTTCGTAACCGGGCAGATACTGGCGGTGGACGGCGGACTGGGGCTTGTGTAAGAGATCGATTTCAAAAGGACTGAAGCTCTACCGGGCAAACAGCCGGTTCCAGAAACCCTTCAGGTTGGCTTCGGGATCTTCTTCCTCGGCCTCTTTCGGCGGCGTTAATCCGGGTATCCGCCTGGAACTCGGGGGAACCTTGGCGGGATCGAACTTGAGGGGCACATGCTCCCACAAGCCGGTCGGTTCCGGCTGCGCGGGCAGCGGGTTTCCTTCCAAAGCTGCCTTGGGGTTGGTCATGCACAGCCGCCTGGCGGTCTCTTCGCCGGCCTTCCGGGCAACGTAGTCAAAGCCTTTTTTCAGGTGCGGTGGGCGCCATTTGGGGTTGTGCGCGTCGGTGGCGATGAAGTGAATCCAGTTGCGTTCCAGCAGTTCGTTGGAGAAAGCCTCGGCGAGATGTCCGAAGCGGCCGTAGAGAGAACTGGAGGTGACCTGGACCAGTGATCCCTCGCGCATCCACTCGGCCAGCATCTCCGGCCGCCGGTGCAGAACCCGGTTGCGCTCGGGATGGGTGATGACCAGGGTGTAGCCGGCGTCCTGCAGCCTGCGCATGGCCTCGGTCAGTTGCGGAGGAATGGTCAGATCCGGGAACTCGATGAGCAGGTAGCCTTTGCCGTCGATGGAATAGCGCAGCGGATGGTCCAGCGCATCGAGGATGTTTTCCGCGTTGAGGTGGAAGTCGCATCCCAGGCTGAGCTGAATCTCGTCCTGGAGCAACCTCCGCAACTCGGCCAGCCGCTCCAGGTTGACGGCCGTCTGATACGGATAGGTATCGTTGGCGTGGGGGGTGCAAACAATGTCGGTTACGCCGTCGGCGGCAGCTTTGCGCGCCATGAAAAGCGACGTCGCCAAATCGGGCGCTCCGTCGTCAACCCCGTAAATAAGATGGTGATGAATGTCGATCATGCGGACCCGTTCTCCAACTGGTGAAGCACGAAGTTCAATGAGTTGCCAGCGCTTCAACCATGGAAGCAAAAATCTTCCATCCGTCGGCCGATCCGAGAATCTTCTCGCTTGACCGATCAGGGTGGGGCATCATCCCCAGTACGTTTCTACCCGCGTTCAGGATTCCTGCAATATTGCCTAAAGAACCGTTTGGATTCGCCTCCGCGGTCACATCCCCCCCTGGGGTCGCGTAACGGAATGCGATTCTATCCTCGGCTTCAAGGGCATGCAATTCCTCCGCTGTGCAGAAGTAGTTTCCTTCCATGTGACCGATAGGGATTTGAAGCACTTCTCCCTCGGCGAGTTGGTTGGTAAATGGACTATCGGCGGTTTCAACCCGAAGGTGAACCTGCCTGCAGATGTATTTGAGTCCGGCGTTGCGCATCAGGGCGCCGGGCAGCAGCCCGGCTTCAGTCAGAATCTGAAACCCGTTGCAAATGCCAAGCACCACTCCGCCGCCCGCCGCAAAGCGTTGAACTGCCTGCATTACCGGCGAAAAACGCGCAATTGCCCCGGTGCGCAGGTAGTCGCCGTAGGCAAATCCACCCGGTACCAGAACCGCGTCCACTCCAGCCAGGTCTTCCGAGTCGTGCCACAGAAATGTGACGGGCTGTTTGGCTACCTCGGCAACTACGTGGAACGTATCGTGGTCGCAATTTGACCCTGGAAAGACCAGGACACCAAATTTCATGAATGTAGGGTAACAGTTTCCATGGCTGGCGGCGGGTATCATTTTGATCCCGCGGACTAACACTTTCGGGCTATGGTAACTGCCTTAAGGCGGCCGGGTGACCAGCTGTTCCCGCTTCGCAGCGTCTGCGGACGACGACCAGGATCTGCCTCTGAATCGCTCGCATCACTGCGTCTGTCCATGCCCCTGCGTAGAAATTGAAATGAGTGGTGAGCCTCTCACGGCTGCTCAGGTGAAGAAGAATGCCGTCCGGGCGCGGCTCCAATCGGTACTCGCCGTCGAAAACATCGAAGAACGCCCCACCGACGGTCACATGCTCGTCGAGCGTCGAGGGCGGGATCGATTCCGTGTTGGCATGGATGGAAAACCGCAGGTCGTGCTCCGGGTCCCATCGATTGACCGTTTCGGTAAAGACCAGCCCGCCTGTGAAGCTGGCCTGGCGGACGCCGCCCACTCTTTCATGTGAAAGCGTCGCTGCAACCGGTCTCGGGAAGCCGACCCGGCCCACCCACGAGGGCGGCAGCTCCGCCTGCTGAATGGTGCGAACGCTCTTGACGTTATCCCAGACCGCACTGGCGGGTGCGTGAATCAGGATTTCTGTGTTGACGGTTCGTATCTCATACGGGCTCGGAATGTGTGCCTCGACGACGAGCAACACCAACGGCAGTGCAAACGCGCTCAGCGCGCCTGGAGCGCGGCTTTTGAGCCTGCCCCAGAATATTCTTGCAGCCACTCCGCCCAACAGGGAAAAGGCCATCATTATTGGCCCGGCAAAGATGAGACAGATTGAGCCTTCCCACTTCACCAATACGGAGACAATCATTGTGAGCAACACAGAAGCCCAGGGAAGAAAGAACCATTCAAACCATGCAATCTTCTCCGGCGGAGTGGCACGAAGATACCGATTGACGCTTAAATAACCCATTGCGAAAGGCACGAACACGAGGAAGGCTATGGTCATGATCCATGCGGGAGAACTCACATTGTTGTTTTCGAATTTGAAATCAATCAAGAGCCTGTAAATGCAGCCGAGGACGGCTCCGCCTGCAACGCTGAGCAACCATACGTTCCAGCGTCCCCATACAGCAGCGATGCTACTCATTCGGCCTCCGCACGTTGCTTACGCGCATTACACGAATTGGGAATCGCTTCCGCAATGCATTCTCAGTATGCCACCTGCAGTTCCAGGCCTTTGCCATCGTCTGGAAGCACGGTCGTAATGCGGTGGTGCTCAGGATCAAAGCCGGGAGTGACCTGAGTTGGTGTGGCACCGTCAAGAGAAGCGCTGGCGCCGGTGGCCGGGCGGGACGCGCCGTATACCTCAATCGAAACCAGCTTCCACCACGGCGCGAAACTTCCGCTGTGCGGCAAAACGGAAACCGCCAACCCCTGGGCAGTTTCACGGCACGTGAATCCAACCCGCAGCAGATCGCCGTTTCGGAACGCGTAGCTTTGCCCGTCGTCGAGATACAGGCTGCCGCTGCAATCCTTTTCCCCCTGCGCCGGCGGATAAACCCGCAGCGTCAACGGACCTTGCGGCTTCTCGTCGGTGCTTTGGACGAGCGGTTCTTGGGGCACGATGGCGCCGGCGCGAACGAAGACCGGAAGTGTGCCCACGCTGTTGCGCAGATGAATTTCCGGCTGCTCGACGCGGGTGTTGTCGATGGCTTTCCTGCCTGCCGCGCCTTCCACCAGCGCGCCCGTCCAGTAGTCGTACCAGCCCACCGGCGGCAGCGCCACGGAGTATTCGTCCACCTCGTCCGGGTAAGGGCTCTGCGCCACCAGCAGGTCCGGGCCGAGCATGAAGACGTTTCCGTTGGCCAGGTCTATGGGACTGCCGTCCGCGGTCGGAGAAGGGAACGCAAGGAACAGCGGCCGCATGATGGGCAGGCCGGTCCGGCTCATCTCCTCCGCCGTGGTGTAGAGGTAGGGGAGCAGGTGGTAGCGTTCTTCGATGTAGCGGCGGCGCAGGTTCACGTCCTCCTGCGTGCCGTTCTCCCACGGCTCCTGCGGGTTGGTGCCGAAGGCGGTGTGGTCGCGGTCGATGGGATGAAACGCGGCCACCTCCAGCCAGCGGGTCAGCAGCTCGGCTTGCGGCGACCCGGCAAAGCCGCCCACGTCCGCGCCGCTCATGGCGAACCCGCTCAACCCCAGGTTGATGAGCTGCGGAGTGGTCTGGCGCAGATGGTTCCAGGTGCTCGAGTTGTCGCCGCTCCACGTGGCCGCGTAGCGCTGGCCGCCGGCATAGCTGGCGCGGGTCATCACAAACGGCCGCGAGTCGGGACTGATCTTGAGCAGGCCCTCGAAGGTTCCACGGCTGTTCTCCATGCCGAAGATGTTG
>DATKGE010000008.1:0-21725 GCA_035510955.1 Occallatibacter sp.
GAATTTTCAAGTTGGAACCACCCAGGCCGCTGCTGTTTCGAGGAATTCGGCGCCGGACCCGGTGAACTTGAGGGCCAGCGAAGCCGTACCAGCGGTACCCAAATACTATCTTGCCCGCCAAAGGTGCCGCAAACCGCTCCGCCGCGTCTTTCTCAAAATGCGATTGGGTCTCAAAATGTAGTCAGGCGCGAAGCCCGTTATCCTATTGGGATATGGCCTCGTTGAAGGAACTCCTCAAGCCGCTCGCCGAAGATGGCGCCGCTCTCACCCGGGAGCAAGCAACTGATGTGCTGACTGAAATCCTCGCCGGCGGTGTGCCCGATGTCGAAATCGCCGCGCTGCTTACGGTCCTCGCCACACGCGGTGAACAGGCACCGGAGCTGGCCGGTTTCGTCGATGTCATGCGCCAGCGCGCCACGCCCGTGCCTCTCGATCCGGAAGAGCGCGCCGAGCTGGTCGACATTGTCGGCACCGGCGGCGGTGGTCCATTGACCTTCAACATCTCCTCTGGCGCGGCCCTTGTCGCAGCGGCAGCCGGCGCCAAAGTGGCCAAGCACGGCAACCGCGCCGTCACCTCCCGCTGCGGCGCGGCAGATGTCCTCGAAGCCCTCGGCGTCCCGATTGAACTTTCGCCTGAACTGGCAGCCGAGTGCCTGCGTCAGACCGGCTTCATGTTCCTCTACGCGCCGCTCTACCATCCCGCCATGAAGGCACTCGGCCCCTTGCGCAAGGCCCTCGGTTTTCGCACCATCTTCAACCTCTGCGGTCCCCTCACCAACCCCGCCGGAGCCCGCAGCCAGGTCATCGGCGTCCTGGCGCCGAGCCGCGTTCTGCTCGTTGCCCGTACCCTCTCGGCATTGGGAGCCCGGCGCGCCTTCGTGGTCCATGGGACCGATGGAATCGACGAGCTAACCACCACTGGCGAGTCCGTGGTGGCCCGGGTTGAGGAGGCTGAAACCGGCCCGCCCTCCCTGAAAGGCGCACGCGTCACCCCGGAGATGGCCGGCCTGCCCCGCGCAACGCCTGAAGAAGCTGCCCAGTTCACCGGCGGCGATGTCGAAACCAACGCGTCCATGCTCTATGACGTACTCACCGGCATTCCCGGCCCGCGGCGCGATATTGTCCTGCTGAACGCTGCCGCCGCCCTCGTTGCCGCGGGCCTGGCGTTCGACCTGAAAGAAGGGGTTGCGATGGGCGCCGAGGCCATCGACTCCGGCCAGGCTGCGGCCACGCTGGCTAAACTCCGTCAGTTCAGCGAGAAGCATTCACCGGACAAATGAGGCCATCCAAGGGAACAACATTGGTATATACTGTGGTCTATACCAAAGGCGGAGGTCTCTAAGATGAACGAAACAAATACCAAGCCGAAAGCCGAGTCCCCGTCCGCCCCTGCACTTAAAACGGCCAAGCTTTTCAAGAACGGCCGCAGCCAGGCCGTCCGTTTGCCCAAGGAGTTCCGCTTCGAGGGTGATGAAGTCGCCATCCGGCGGAATCCATCCACGGGCGAAGTGGTCCTCTCGTCCAAGGCAGAATTGCAAGCGAAGTCATGGGAGGAGCTTTTCGCAACCTGGGATGCGCTTGGGTCGCCCGAGGAGGATATCCTGGAGCGGGACCAGATTCCCCCAATCGAGCGGGATTTCTTCTAAATGCCACCCGCTTATCTGCTCGATAGGAACATCGTCAGCTATTTTGTGCGGGGAAACTTTCCTGCGGTTCGGAAACAGGTCGCCCGCAAACCGCTCGAATCACTGGCCGTTTCCGCCGTCACCGAGGGGGAGCTCCGATACTGGGTTGCCAGTTGCCCCCGGAGCATTCGCACGCGAACCGGCGTCGAGGACTTCCTGGTGCGGGTTGCGAGCCTACCCTGGGACTCTGACGCCGCGCGCACCTACGCCGGCGCCCGCAATCAGCTGAAGCGCAAGGGCCGCGCGCTCAACTCCGCGGACCTGATGATCGCAGCGCACGCGCTGTCCCTCGACCTGACCCTCGTCACGCATGACAGCATCTTCGCCTTTGTCGATGGCCTGAAGACCGAAGACTGGACGGTAGGCTGACCGCCTACAGCAGCCCCGACCGTCCCGCCACCCGGCGCGCAGGCAGCCACGACGCCAGCGAGAGGCCAAGCGCCAGCGCCAACCAGCCTGCCTGATCCAGAGGCAGCGTCACCGCAACAGGCAGGCGCGGCGCCGTGAACGAGATCTCTTTCATCGCCGGAACTCCCACACGCACCAGTTCCACTGCGCCCCAACCAAACACGAACGCAGTCAGAACGAATCCCGGCACAGCACGCTTCCAGGGAAAAGGAATCGGCGCCGGCGGAAACGCCCCCGGCACACGCATTTTTACCGATGGGCCCATAGGCGCCGCCATTAGCGCCTATCGTTTTGACTAAGACTCCGCGCGCCCTCACCGGCCCAGCAACTCCTCTAGCTTTCCTGCCAGCGCGCCCGGAGCCGTCGAGGATCCGAAGCGCTCCACTACGCTTCCCTTGCGGTCGATCAGGAACTTGGTGAAGTTCCAATGGATTCTTCCGGCTGCAAGGAATCCCAGAAGCCCCGGCTTGCTCCGCTTCAAGAAGCGATAAATTGGGTGAGCATCCGCGCCGTTCACATCGATCTTTGCAAACATGGGGAAGCTGACGCCGTATTTGCTTGCGCAGAACGCGCCTATCTCCTCCGCCGACCCCGGCTCCTGCCGTCCAAACTGGTTGCAAGGGAAGCCAAGCACCGCAAAGCCGCGCTCCTTATAGGTCCGATAAAGCTCCTCCAGGCCCGCATACTGCGGTGTGAATCCGCATTTGCTGGCCGTATTCACCACTAGCAGCACCTGGCCTCGATAGGCTTCGAGGTTCACGGGGCGCCCATCCAGCAGGGGAGCGGAAAACTCGTAAATCTTCTCTTCCGGTGCTGCCATGAATTCAAAACCTCCGCACCGACAGGATGCCATGTGGTTCAACCGTGCGTCTAAGAGGGATGCTGTGCAATACGGAGGGGATGCGCCGTCGCCCCAACCCGCCAGCGTCCGGTAGACTGAGGGTTAGTCCCATTCCGAAGGCGCTTGGCGCGGCAGGAAAATACTGGGAAAGATTCGGTTTCCGGGCCGCTGCTCCGCTGGCTGGTTTGGGTGGGGCGGCTACGGTCAAATATAATCATTCTTTCCTCGATGCAGGGATGCAGGATCAGATTTCTTAAGCAGTGAGGGTGTCGATATTCTTCCCGTGAAGCCGAACCAGATGGCGAACAATGGCCCGCACCAGTACCTGTGCTCGACGCCGGGCTCTAGCCCAGTGAAGACCAAATGCTCTTCCATTTCCCGCGTTCCGCGGATTCCCGGCCATCGGTCACGCATCGCCGAGTTGTTCGGGCCGTCGCTTGCTCTCGCTCTGCTCCTGCTCGTCACTGCGGGCACGGCGCTGGCCCAGCAGTCCCAGACCATCGATTCTATTCGCGTCATCGGCAACCGGCGCATCCCCAAGGAGACCATCCTGGCGCGCCTGTTCACGCATCAGGGCGATGTCTACGATCCCATCTCCATCGAACGCGACTTCAACTCACTGTGGAACACCGGCTACTTCGAAAACCTGCGCATCGAGCGTGAGGACACGGAAAAGGGACTCATCCTCGATGTCTTCGTCAAAGAGAAACCAACCATTCGCGAGATCAACTACAAGGGCCTTAATGCCGTCTCGCAGTCCGACGTTCTCGACCGCTTCAAGAAGGAAAAGGTCGGCCTCTCCGTCGAGAGCCAGTACGACCCCGCCAAGATCCTCCGCGCCACCACTGTCTTGAAGGAGATCCTCTCCGAGCACGGCCACCAGTTTGCCGTCGTCAAGCTCGATATCAAGGACATTCCTCCCGCTTCGGTGCAGGTCAACTTCAACATCAAGGAAGGCCCCACCGTCAAAGTGGGCAACATCAAGTTCGTCGGCAACCAGCACCTCAGCGGCCTGGTCCTGCGCCGCGCCATGAAGAACCTCAAGCCCATCGGCATTCCTTATTCCATTTTCTTTGAGGACCTGTTTCCGCAGACCTTCGACGCCTCCAAGCTTGAAGAAGACTCCGAACGGGTCCGCCTAGCCTATCGCGACAAAGGGTACGCCAATGCCGCCATCGAAGAAGCCAAGACGCAGATCCGCGACGAAGGCGGCCTCAACTGGTTTACCTTCCGGCCCAACAAGGGCAAGCGCATCGACATCCTGATGCCTGTGGAAGAGGGTGAGCGCTACCACCTTGGTTCCATCACCTTCACCGGCAACAAGGCCGTCTCCAACGTGAAGGCTCTGCGCGCCACGTTTGCACTCAAAGACGGCGACTGGTTCAACGCCACGCTCATCCAGAAGGGCCTTGAGAACTTGAAGAAGGCCTACGGGCAGTTGGGCTACATCAACTTCGCCGCCATCCCCAAGCCGGTCTACGACGATCAAAAGAAAACCGTCTCGCTGGACATCGACATCGACGAGGGCAAGGTCTTCTACGTCTCGCGCATCGAGTTCCAGGGCAACACCATCACCCGCGACAAAGTCATCCGCCGCGAACTTCTGGTTGACGAAGGCTCCGTTTATGACTCCCAGCGGTGGGAGTACAGCCTGCTGCGCCTCAACCAACTCGAATACTTCAATCCGCTCAAGGTGGACGAGGACTCCGAGGCCCACCAGGATGAAGAAGCAGGCACCGTCGACCTGCTGCTCAAGGTGAAGGAAAAAGGCAAGAACTCCATCGGCCTCAATGGCGGCGTGAGCGGCCTTTCCGGCGCCTTCCTGGGGGTCAATTACCAGACCAACAACTTCCTCGGCCTGGGAGAGACTCTCAGCCTGCAGGGCAACCTGGGCAACGTGCAGCGTCAGTTCCTCTTTGGCTTCACCCAGCCTTACCTGCGCAATCGCCCCCTTAACCTGGGCTTCCAGCTCTTCAACACCAAGCAGGACTTCAACGCCGCCAAGCAATTGCAAGCGACCACAGGGGCAGCGCCAAACCTCTCCGCGGCGCAACAGTCCCTGACTCAGAACTACAATCAGGCCTCCACCGGCTTGAACTTCTCGCTGAGCTATCCGCTGAAGCGCCATGCCTTCCAGCGCGTCGGCATGACCTACTCACTCACCAAGTCCACCATCACCGCCTTCTCGACTGCCTCGCAGACGTTTTTCCAGACCATCAGCTTCCGCTCCGGCATCCAGGGCTCCAACGCGCTGGCGGGAATCGTCAACAGCTCCGCCTCGTTCACCTACATTTACAACACCATCAACAACCCGGTCCGTCCGCGCAGCGGCAAGGAATTTTCGGCGGTCTTCCAGGTCGCCGGCATTGGCGGCAATGTTCGCTACATCACTCCGCACGTGGCTTACGAGCGCTTCATGTCCATGCACTACCTCACTCCGGCGGTCAATGGGCGCAATGTTCTGGGCTTCCGCGCGCAGTTGGGTTATGTGCAGGGCTTTGGCGGCGACGTGGCTCCGCCCAACAACCGCTTCTTCACCGGCGGCGAAGGCGATCTGCGCGGCTTCGATGTCCGCGGCGCCACGCCCTACGGCTACGTTCCCACGCGCGTCACCGTTCAGCTCACCAATCCCGACGGCACTTGCGTTCCGCGCGATCCCACCAATCCGCAGTTGAACCAGTGCCTGCAGGTTCCTCTGCCGGTCTACGGCATCGCCTCCATCGGCGGCGACACCAGCCTTACGACCAACACCGAGTACCGCATTCCCATCGCCGGGCCGGTCATGATCTCGGTCTTCGACGACTTTGGCATCGACACCGTCCTGAACAAGGGCCAGCTGATGCAGAGCCCTCAGGGCTTTGCCTCGCTTACCTCCCCGCTCTACGGCTGCCCGGTCTTTAACAACGGCGCTTGCCAGGGCGGCATTCCCGGTTCCCAGGTCGGCTTCCAGGAGAATATCCGTCCCATCTCCGGCACCAACTTCATTCCCCGCATGTCGCTGGGCAGCGAAATCTCCGTCATCATGCCCATCATCAACGCGCCCGTCCGCATCTACTACGCGTATAACCCGCTCCGTCTTTACTCCACGCCGTTTTGCAACTCGGTCCTCATCGGCGGCAACAAGGGCAGCTGCTCGGCCGAGCTGATTACCCGCGACCTGTTCCCGCCCGGAGGCGCAGGCGACTACACCTACCAGGAATCCCTGCAGGCCTACGGTTCCCGCTATCTGTTCCGCGAACCCCGCAAGACCTTCCGCCTGACGGTTTCGACAACCTTCTAGTTCCCGCGCGCACTCCTTTCTGCCGGAACGCAGTTAGGAATTTGCACTGCCGCTCGACGCGCCCGCGATCATCGAGCACTCTTGATGCCATGCAAACACTTGGATTGTCCGGAGAGGCCAAGCGCTCCGATGGATGGCTGAAGAGCATCTTCTGGCCCACGGTTTAAAATGCCTCAGGATGACGGGCTATTTTTTGATAGAAACTTTGGAGACAGTACACTAGGGACTGGTTATCTGTGGCTAGTTCCAGATTTTGTGGAGGCGTAGTGAATTTGATTCGTCCTGTTGCGATGTTGGCTGGGGTTGGTTTTCTTGCGGGTTGCATGGTCGCGCCGGGGTTGAGCGCAGCGCAGCAAACGCGCGCCGATGCGGAGAAAGACCCGCTGTTGAAGGCCATGCTCACAGAACTTGACCGCAGCATGAGCCAATTGCAACTGCCGGGATTCGCCAAGCCGTTCTTCATCCAGTACCGCATTGAGGACGTGGAGGATTATCAGACCAAGGCGGAGTTTGGCGCCAGTGAGGGCGGGTCGCACAGCCACCAGCGCGTGGCGCGGATCACCGTGCGTGTGGGCGACGCGAAGACCGACAGCTCGGGCGGGCGCGGCGATGGCGTGCTGCAACTGGCCGCTCTCGACGACGATCCCATTGCGGTGCGCTCTGCGCTGTGGACGGCGACAGACCAGGCCTACAAGAGCGCGCTGGCGGCTTATGCGCAGAAGCAGGCGGGGTTGAAGCAGGTCGAGACGCCGCCGCAAGCCGACGACTTCAGCAAGGAGACAGCGGCGATCTCGCTTGCCGATCCGGAAAGGCTGAAGGTGGATGAGGCTGCGTGGACGGAGCGCGTGGCGCGAGCCAGCGGGCTCTATCGCATTGATCCCGGCGTAAAGGCGACTGAGCATTCTGTCGAGTACTCTACGGGCGAGTTTCATGCGCGGGTGACGACTACCTGGCTGGTGAACAGCGAAGGCACCATCGTGCGCAAATCAGCGGCCGAGTACCAGGAGAGCATCGGCGTGGGGACGCAGGCCGCGGATGGAATGCGGCTGGACAGGTCGTATGCCTCGACAGGCAGTTCGCTGAAGGATCTGGATGCGGCGGAGGCTTTCGACAAACATGCGGTGGGGTTGATTGCGTCGCTGGCGGAATTACGCAAGGCTCCGCTGGTGGATGAGGAATATCACGGGCCGGTTCTATTAAGCGCCGACGCCAGCGCGGACATCATGCGGTCGCTGCTGGCCGGCGGAGTTACGGCCACGCGGCCCAAGCTAGGCACCGAGGCGCGCACCAATGGACCCTTCGCATCGAGCTATCACGCACGCGTCTTGCCGGACTTTCTGGATGTGGTGGACGACCCTGGTCTGAAGAGCTATGACGGCAAGGGCCTGGTGGGGGCGTATGCAGTGGACGATGAGGGTGTACCGGCGCAGGCGGTGACGCTGGTGACGGCGGGCAAGCTGGAGAACTACCTGATCGGACGTGAGCCCGTGAAGGATTTCCCACAGTCGAACGGCCACGGACGAGCGGGGATTACCGGCGCGGCGCGGCCAGCCATCGGAGCGTTGAAAGTGACCGCGAAGGATGGGCTCTCAGACGACGAGCTGAACAGGAAGCTGCTGGACATGGGCAAGGACGGCGGACTGAAGAGCGTGTACTTTGTGCAGACTCTGGGCGGAGGCGTGCCGCGGCTGCTCTACCGGATCACTCTGGACGGCAAGCGCGAACTGGTGCGCGGCGCGGAGCTCGACGATCTGGATCAGCGAGCGCTGCGTTCGAGCGTGGAGGCGGCAGGCAAGGACTTGTTTGTGGCCAACTCCTTTGGTGATGTTCCGGAGACGGTGCTGGCCCCGGCCCTGCTGCTGAACGATGTGACAGTACGCCGGGCTAACGAGAAGAACGACAAGCTGCCGTTCTATCCACCGCCGGATTAGCTCTGGAAGCAGACTACTTCTTCTTCCACCCACCGACGACGGTCCACATGAAAGCCGTGCCGAACAGCCGGACCTCGCCGTTGATTTGCAGCAAACTGCTTGGAGGTGTAACCGATGCTCAAATCCATCGCCGTCGTCGTCGGAAGCTACCTGCTCTCGATTGTTCTTGTTCTGGCAACCGACCCATTGCTCTCGCGCCTGTTCCCAGGTGATTTTGTCCCTGGCCGCATCCCATCAAACCACGCTCTCATGGCAAGCACGGCATGTTTTGTTGTCGTTTCGATCCTTTGTGCCTGGCTCTGCGCCCGCTTTGCTCCGCGGCGCGCCGGCCTGCATGTTCTCTGGTTCTTCATCATCGGGGAAGTGATGGGCATCGGCGCAACGATTCCGAACTGGAGCAAAGGCTGGCCGCACTGGTACTGGTTGTCCTGGCTGCTGACCTGGCCACTCAGTTGCTGGATAGGCCTGCTGGCTGCCGGCCGCCGGTCCGATGCGGCCGCCGCCTGAGTTCTCTCTAAGCGAAAGCCTCCGGGTGTCGCGCTATTCCACATCCGCACCGTCCGGGAGGGGCCTAATCCAGCCGGGTGAGATAGGCCTCGGCTTCGGCCTCGCTGGGGCGGAAGTGGCGGGCGATGGACTCGGCTTGCTCGCGATTGTCGCCTTGCGGGCGGATGCGTACCCAGAAGCTATCGTGGCCAGGGAACTCAATGACATTGGAGTCAGGATACCTGCGGATAAGTTCGTTCTTGAGCTTCTCCGCCTTGCGCTCGGATTTGAATGCGCCGATCTGCACGCACCAGCGGCCGCCCCAATCGATGGGCTTGGGAGTCCGGTACACATCGAGCCGAACCTCGGCTGTGCCGACGCTGTAGATGCCCGTGGCCTTGGCCGAGGCGATGGTGAGGTCCAGAATTCTGCCGTCCACAAAGGGGCCGCGGTCGGTGATGCGCATGGCGGCGGATTGCCCGGTCGTGAGGTTGGTGACGGTGATCAGCGAGCCCATGGGCAGGGTGCGGTGGGCTGCGGTCAGGGCGCGATCGCTGAAGACCTGCCCGTTGGCTGCCTTGCGTCCTTTGTAAGGGGCCGTATACCAGGTGGCCATGCCGGTTTCGCTCAGGATCGGCCGGTGGGTGTTGACGAAGTCGAGGTCTTCCGCGCTGACGCCGCCCGGCGGCGCTGGGGTGATGGGAATGCGCGCGGGTGGTGTTGGAGGCTGCTCTTGCGCAGATTCCGCCTGCTGTGTGGCTGGGGCCTGCTCCGGCGTGGCCGGCGCATTCTGCTGTGCGGTCGGCTGCACCGGGTTGCGGTGATGGCCGCATCCGGCGATGAGAAGCGTGAGAGAAACAAACGCCGCCAACAGAAGCGGTTTTCGCCACCTGGCGTCGCGCGGGACAAAGTCCCATGGGAGAGATTCACGCATCAGGGGCGCGGGTCCTTTGGGGCCCCCGGCGGGGGCGGGCCAGGGGGCTGCTGCCGCGCCTGCTGAGCATCCAGGCGATCGGCAAAGCTGCGCAACGAGTTGGCCACGTTGCGAAGGGCAGAGATGGATTCCTTACGCACCTGGGGAATGACAGCGGCATTGATGTAGGCGGCGGCGTGGCGCAATTCCATCTCGATCAACTCGATAGCCTCTTCAATGCGTTGCCCTACGCCGCCCACGCCCGGGCCTGGCGCCCCAGAACCCGGTGGAGGATAAGTGCTCATAGGGAATAACCTCCGAGACCTGAATTCGAAATACTTGCATCTTCAGCATGGGCCGAGCGGCTACTGGCGTCAATGATGCAACCAGGGGATGTGCTGCAATGGTCAATATGACCACGTCTCGCAGAAGCGGCAAAAAACCGATGGCGGCAACTTGCGTGCAAGAACGTTTTCGCCTCAAGCCGCCGATGCAATGGCCGCATCGCGGGCAATGGTCACCACGGTGATGTCGTCCTCCTGCCCGAACTGCTTTGCTGCCTCGGCGATGGCTGCCGCGGGCTGGGTGGAGAGATCTTTGGCCCGATCGAATCCAAACAGTTCGCCGCGCTGGTTCTGGGCTTCGACCACGCCATCGGAATAGAAGGTGAGGCGGCTGCCGGGCGCAAGGTGAAACTGAATGGTCTCGTAAACGGCGCCGCTCATGACGCCGAGCGGCAGCGCGCCGGTGAGCTCCACTTCGCTTCCGTCGAGATAGGGCGACAAGTGGCCGGCGTTGGCGATGGTCACCCAGCCATCGGCGGTGATACGCGCCACCAGCGCGGTCGAGAACCCACCACGGCCAACGAGACGCTCGTTCAGGTTGGCGAGTAGTTCTGCGGGGTCGTTTGTGTATTCGGTTACGCCGCGGATGGCGCCGACAAGCACGGAGACAAGCATGGCGGCGGGAAGGCCTTTGCCGGCTACGTCGCCAACGACGACAAGAAGGCCGCCGTCCCCGGTGGGCAGCACCTGGAAAAAGTCGCCGCCCACCTGCTGCGCGGGCAGGTAGACGGATTCGACTGTGAACCCGGGAACGGAATCGACCTGCTCGGGGAGGATGACCTGCTGGACTTCACGGGCGGCTGCCATCTCGCCCTCAAGAATCCCCTGCTGGCGGCTCATGCGGGCGGAGCGCAGAACGATGATGATGGCAAGTGAAAAATAGAAACTCAGAATTCCCAGGTCCCCCAGTCCAACGGTGAGTATTCCGAGGGGAATTCCGAAGACGATTTGCTCGGCATGGAGGCTGACGCTGCGCAGCGGAGGGATTTGCTGAAGCAGCCTCGCGCATATGAAGCCATAGACCCCCAGGGAATAGAGAAAGAAAGGTATCAGCAGAATTCCCGCTTCGCGGTCACCGCGGCGCAGTTGCCTGAAAAGCAGGGCCGGAAGAACGACTGCAAAGACAATTGCGATGGGGATAACTTCGAAGACCGCAAAGGAGTACGGGAGAGCACCATACAGATATGCGACTTCAAAGGCGTAGGCAATGAAACAGCCAACAGCGGTGCACAGCAACATGAGCCATCCGAACGGCTTGCGCAGAAAGGCCCGGACCATAAGGATCATGGCCAGATTTGTTGCGAACCGGAGAATCTCATAGGAAATGAACCGGTTCGCCGGAAGGTTGCGGATGATTGAAATCGCTAGCAGTGGCAGAATGGCCGCGTTGAGGACGCCCAGGATGAAAATCCAAAGATACTCCCTTCGCTGCCGTTGGCTGAGAAACAGTGCGAGGGCCACCAGGCCGACGCCCAGCGAAAGCAGGTTCGCAAGGAGGGCCACCGCGTTCTCGCCGATCATGCTGAGCAATCTCTTGTTTGCGAGGGCACTCTCGTCGCCTAACGTGAGCATGGGCCCGTTGAAACCGGGACCGGTGCTCGTCCACCAGCTTCGCGGAGCGCGGGTCCTTATCGCGATAAGGAGGGTGCCCGTGCGCACTTGTGACTCGGGGATAGTCGCAATCATGCGGGCTTCGCGTGTGTAGGCCACAAAGGGTTCCACCTGGCCGGATTCCATCAGCCTCTGGCCATTGACGTAGACCTCGAAGGCGCGGGAGATGTAATAGACCTGCAATGCCAATCCGGCGTCTGCAGGCGCGACTTTGATGTGAAGACGACGCCAAACGACGGGCAGCTGGTTGTGGGGGAAATACTCCCTCAGCGGGGTCTTGGCATCGACCGGCAACCATTTCGAGTCGTCAAAGTCTGGCCGGGCGTAAGCCGGATCGTCGCCGGCCTGCACCAGTCCTTGGGTTCCAACCTCCGCCGGCTCACGGAGGCTGGTCGCATCAAAGGGCTGCGCTGCTGAGTCGGCTGCGGCCTTTGGGGTGGTCTGGGCCTTGAGGGCGGCAGCGGCGTAGAACAGGCACAAGCATGCGGCAAGAAGTAGAGCCAGAGGCGAAGCAGGCGAACGGGCACAAGGGTACAAGCGGCCTCCAGAGGATTCCGTTCCAACGTACCATTCCCGGAGCGCTGTATTCCAGAGCTTGCAGGCAATTTCCTCTGAGCGTTGAAGCGCTGGGTCTCACCTTTTCCGCCAGCGCCGCCAGAGGAGCAAAGCTACCAGCAAAAAGAAAGCAACGCCTGCCGCGATGCGGACCGCTTCAGCTTGCGCCGGGGCCGGCACCGACTATCGCTTCTCCAGGCTGGCGCGGCGAATTGGCTCGACCTGCTTGCCATAGCGTCCGCGGAAGGCATTCCAGCGGATGGTGGCGATCTCTTCCAGCATCTTGATGCCGTCTTTGAGGTAGCTCATGCGGGTGCGCTCGTCGTGTGCCCAGCTCACCGGCACCTCCACCACGCGGTATCCGCACTTGAGGGCGATGAAGAGAATCTCCGGATCGAAGCCCCAGCGCTCGATGGTCTGCAGTTGGAAGACAGTCTGCGCGGCGGCGCGGGTAAAGGCCTTGAAGCCGCACTGGGTATCGGCAAAGTGCAGGCCCATCACGCCGCGCGTGACGGCGTTGAAACAGCGCCCGAAGAACTGGCGGTAGAGCGGCTGGCGGTGCGTCTGGCGGCCTTTTTCAAGCCAGCGCGAGCCAATGGCGATGTCTGCCCCGGCAGCGATGGCGGCAAACAGTCGCTCGGCTTCATCCATGGGCGCGGAAAGGTCGGCATCGGTAAACATGACCACATCGCCCAGCGCCTGCAACATGCCGGAACGGACGCTGTAACCCTTGCCGCGGTTGCCGGGGTTTTCCACCAGCCGTACTTCCGGAGCCGTGCGGGCAAAGTCGAGCACCACCTGCGCCGTCGAGTCTGTGGAGCCGTCGTTGACCACAATGACCTCGGCATTCCAGCCGTTCTCGCGAACGCAGGAAACGACCTCTTTGAGCGTCGCGGGAATGCGGGCGCTCTCATTGAAGGCCGGAATGACGATGCTGTAATTGGGATACTTTGTCACGCCAACAACCACCCACTGCCTGGAGTCCGGCCTGCATTTGGGGCCATGCCCCAGGGAGAGACTTGAGCCATGATAACCCAAGTTGAGCTCCCGGCCCGGCCAAACACCGCCGGCGCCATTTTCGCCATCTTATTGATGGGCAAAGGCTCAATTCCGTGAGGGACGCTTTTTTTGACGCTCTGCGGAGTAAAATCCGGTTATGCTGGGAGCGGAGGCTTAGAGGGACATGACAAAAGCAGACCTGGTGGAGAAGGTGACCGGTTTGGGAGACCTGACGCGGCGCGACGGCGAAGTCATCGTAGAAACCATCTTTGGTTCCGTGATCGGCGCCCTGCAGAGCGGAGACAAGATCGAGATTCGCGGCTTTGGCTCCTTTCGCATCCGTCAGCGCAACTCCCGCATTGGACGCAACCCGAAGACCGGCGAGCGCGTCGAAGTCCCCGCCAAGCGCGTCCCCTACTTCAAGCCGTCCAAGGAGCTGCGCGACCTGGTGAACCCCGATGAGGCGGTCAAAGCCTCATGAGCGCCCAGGCGAAGCGAATCTTCGCGCAACCCAATTAATTTGTGAACCTGCATTCGACCGAACGCTTGTCGGGATTACCTCGTCCCGCACCATCCAGCCTAGGCAACTCAGCCCCGCAACGCTACCGCGGCCGGATGCCGATGACGCTCATCATGCGTCCCGCGTGCCCCTGCGAAGCACGATGCGAAAAAAACAGCTCGCGATGGCAACTGGTGCATCCGCCGGTCACCTGGATTGACCCTGGGCTCAGGCCTGCATCCAGCAACTGCCGCCGGTTGGCCTCAACCAGGTCCACATGCAGGCTGGGCCCGATGTTCGAGTGGCCGGGAGCCCGTTGCGAAAGAAACAGCATCGGGTATTTCGTCCGCACCGGATCGGCGTCGTAAACCTCGTGGAAAAGCTCGGCCGCATAGGCAAACTGCGACTCGAAGCTGGAAAACACTTCCTCGCCCACGGCATAGCAGCAGGCGCCCACGCCGGGGCCGACAGCAGCAATCAGGTCTTCCGGCCGGCAACCGAACTCCAGCCTCATGCGCCCCACGCCGGACTCGACAATCCGTTTCACCGTGCCGCGCCAACCGGCGTGGAAGGCTGCAACCACACGGCGTTTGCGGTCGGCAACCAGCACGGGAATGCAATCGGCCGTTTGGACGCCCAGCAGCAGGCCCGGTTCCGCCGTCATCAAGCCGTCGCCTTTCCACGGCGTTGACCGGCAAGCGTCTCCAGACCTCCCGACGACCAGCACGCTGGAGTGAATCTGACGGAGCGCGATCAGCGGCGTGGACGCATTTCCCGTAATTGCCTCGACCAGCAGCTTGCGGTTGCGGGCCACCGTATCGCGAGCATCCGCCGCCGTAAAGCCGAGATTCAATTCACCCGGCGCGTCTTCTACGCAATAAGCTCGGCTCAATCCCCCAAGGCGCGTGCTGAAACCGTGCCAGAGCCAGTCAGTCTTCTGCCGGCCCCTGTACCAGCCAGGAATCCTGAGTAATTGGACGCCGTTGTCGGCGACGGTTGGAACAGGCGCAGAATGCGAGAGCTCTTCGGGTGCAACTCGCTCGAGACGCATGCGGCGGGTGACGCCGGCAGCTTTTCCGCGGAGGTTGCGCACCAGGCCGGCGGTTTGAAAAACGGAATCGATCTCCTGAATAGCCTGGTCAGGAACTGCGGTGGGGGTGGTCGCTGGTGTGGAGGTCGCCTTGGACTTCGAGGAGGGCGTCATGCTGCTTCGATTTTACTTGTTGGCGGATTGCAAACAGGCGTTTGCTGGTCCCATAAAACATGGGCCCGCCTTCCGGCGGGCTCCTTTGAGAGGCAGATTTAGGAGGGGGTCCAGGGGGGAAATTGGGAAGCGGTCCGATAAGGACCTGAAAGAAGGGTAACCTTGGTGGATGGGACGAGTTTCGAGGAAGCCTCTGCTTGTTATTTAACTAGATGCAGAAATACAAGAAAGGTTGCATTGAGGGTTCAATCTACCGAAATCGATTGCGCAAACCCGGCCCGCCCCCCCGGAAAGCGCACTTTACCGGTCTGGCTCGCGACGCTAATAAAATGACAATCAGCAACTTGCAGACCCCACCCGGAATTGGCACTTTCTAAACTGTGAAGCGGGCGGCTTTCATCCTCCCGGCTGGTGCTGTGGCGCTGGGAATCGGGCATATCCTTGCGCATCGAAAGGCGGTCATGAGTCCGGACCCCTTTTTTGGTACTCTAACGACCAGGAGTCTGCGCCATGAACATTACATCGCCGTTCTTCGTCGTGCCGGTCATCATCGTCGTCTTTGTGGTGTCGATTCTGTTTGCCACCAGCAGCAAGGAAGATGGGTCGTCAACGCATTGATGTCGGGTCCGTGTCGATACCTCCGATAATTGCGCGTTCTGGCTAAATTCGCGGAATCCCGCGGCGGCCGGCTGATCTTCAGGATCAAAGGCCCAGGCCATCGCGCCGAAGACGCAAGGGTTCCCGCAAACACTAAACAGCAGACGAGCGCCTCCGTTCAAGCAGGTTGCGAATCTGGGAACCGCTCAAATATCGCGGGCGTATCAAGATACAGCCGGATACTGCGCGCCCTTCAACGCATGCTTCGCGGCAGGGAGGAATCATGTTGAATGGCATGCCCGCTCCCATTTTGCTGGACATTTCCATCCTGTTCACCGCGCTATCCTGGGCAATCGGGTTTTACATCGCCAGCAAGCGCGTGTATGTTTTCGCGCCCCTGGCAATCGGCTGTTTTGTCTGCCTGGCCGGCTATAGCCTTGTGAGCCTGAACATGCCCGGGCGGGCGGTGGTTCCCGCGCTGATTCCGTTGGATCTGATGCTGCTGTGGTATGTTTTGCGCAAGCCCAGGCAGATGGTTGTGGCTTATCTTTCGACCTGGGCCATCTATGTCGTGATTCACATGGCTCTCAGTGGATTACTTGGCTACGACTCGCTGATCCCGGCGTGGAAGCTCCATGGTTGAGATTGTGATTTTCAGGAACCGATGAACACAAGGGGGCGTATAACAGGGCATGAGGGCGAAGGCCATGGTGCAGAATGGAATGCGGAACGCTACGGGCTTGCTGGCGGGACTGGCGCTGCTTGCCGGAATCACCGGATGCTTCAGGGTGCATGTCGATAAGGATGCCAACGGCGAGGATAAGAATGTGCAGGTGGATACTCCGTTTGGCGGCGTCCACGTAAACACCGACCAGACCACGGCAGCGGACCTGGGATTGCCGGCGTATCCCGGCGCCCAGGAAATCAAGGGCGACGACAAGCACAAGTCGGCAGACGTGCATCTGGGCTTTGGCGAATGGGAAATGCGCGTGCGCGCGGTGAGTTACGGCACGGCGGACACCCAGGACAAGGTGGCGGCTTTCTACAAGAAGGCGATGGGACGGTATGGGGACGTGATTACCTGCCAGGGGCATGCGGCGGTGGGTACGCCGGCCGTGACCTCTCAGGGGTTGAACTGCTCCGACGATGGCAACGGCGCAAATGTAAAGATCGACCGCAGCGATTACGGAACCGGCAACGATAGCCTGGAGTTGAAGGCTGGTTCGAAGCGGCACCAGCATATTGTCGGCTTCGAGAATCCCAAGGACGGCCAAACCCGGTTTGCCATGGTGGCGCTGGACTTGCCCGCCGGATCGGATAAGAGCTCGGACAAGAGCGACTAAGGGATTCGCAGGCCGGTCCGCGAAAATGCTTGCCAATTCTTCATTGAACAGGGAAAATGGTGTGCCTCAAGTCCGCCCGTCAATTCTTCACCTCTTGTGTGCGGCTAATCAACACCGCCCTGGATTCATGAGGAGTCTGGCATGATCACCGCGTCCGATTTGAACGCATACCTCGGCAAAAACATCAGCGACATCTGCGATAACAACTACGTTCAGGCTGCCGATAATCATTGCGCCCACTTCGTAAGCCATGCGATGAGCTATTCATTTGGCTATACCTGCAAGGCAGCGGTCGCGGGCGCCACGCATCAAGGCGCCAACCTTCGTGTTCACGAGGTGTTTAGCCGTTGTCTCAACGTTGGGCGGTGGGCTGACAAACCTGACGCGCTGACGAGCTGCCTTGTATTCGTAACTTTAGCGTCCAATGTCCATGTGGCGACGAGGACCATGGACAACGTTCCCAAGAAGCACATCGGCATCTTTATCAACGGAACAATCTGGCACTACTCCAACTCTCATCACAAGGTTGTGACCCAGCCGCCGACAGAGTTCATCAAGCATTACCCGGGCCCGGGTTTCGCACTCTTTTACGGGCAGCTTATCTGATGAAACGACTTGGTCTCATGTTGATGACCTGCTGCGTGGTTCTTGCCGGGTGCAAATCTGCGCCGAAGGAGCAGCCGCAGAACCCCGCCTCAGTGCAGGTTCCCGAGAAGACCGCAAAAACTTATGCTCCGGCTAGCCCTCCTACGCAAAAGCAGGTATTGCGTGCGCTGCTTCAGATTCAGGATGTCGATCTGGCAGGCATACCTTCGTGTTCAGGGGTGGGGACCGAGCCGACAGATGTGAACATTGGCGACTACATAAGCGGGTTTTTAGCCGAACAGGGCAGCAACAAGGGAGGGAACTCGATTGAAGTCTCCACGAAGGAGGACCAGGACGCCAACCACGAACGCGCATGGCGCAGCGAAGTGGTTATCCGGCACCTGGACAGGGATGACCGATGGGGTTGGGGCGTTTCGTTCCTGATGCGGCCGGCAGATCACTCCGTGGTCAAGGGGTCGATTGAATGCGTCGGCGCGGGGTAGCCTTCAGTTCGACCGGACCCTATCACAATTATGGAGAAATCTGGAAACGCTCGCTCAATCGCTGGATCGACTGCGGGTGCGATGACCTACAATTCCAGCAGTCAGAAAGCACACCTTTTTCCCACCGGAGATCTCCATGCCAGTTAAATTCCTTCGCTTCTCGCCTGCGGTCTTTCTGGCTGCGGCGCTTACTGTATCCGCCTTAGCCGCTGACAAGCCAAAGGCGCCCACGACGCCGCCGGCCGCAGTGGACCCTTATGCCGAGGTGCAACCGGCCACCGAAACGCTGGACTTGAATATGTACCAGCGGATTCGCGACGAGGGCTTGAACCACTCCCATGTGATGGAGTTTGGCACCGCGCTGATGGACGGGATTGGCCCGCGCCTGACCGGATCGCCCAACCTGGCCAAGGCCAACGCGTGGACCCGCGACACACTGACCAAGATCGGCCTGGAGAATGCGCACCTGGAAGACTGGGGCGAGTTCGGCCTGGGCTGGCAGCAGATGAACACCTGGGCGCGCATGGTTACCCCGGACACCGCAATCCTGGTTGTGCAGGCCACTCCATGGTCGCCGGCCACGCCGGGCCCGGTTACCGGAGACGTGGTTTACGTAAACATCCAGACCGACAAGGACATCGATCAGTACAAAGGAAAACTTGCCGGCAAGGTGGTTCTGTTCGGCGTCATGCGCGAGGTTCCTCCGGTGGAAAAGCCTCTGTTCGAGCGCTACACCGACAAGGATCTCGATGACATTGCCGAGTTCCAGGTAACCGCCGGTGGTGGCGGACTTCCCCCGGATATGCAGGCGCGAATGCGTGAACGTATGCAGCGCCTGGCGATGATCGACAAGATCGCCCAGTTCTTTGCCGACGAGAAGGTGGCCGCGGTGATCGAACCTAGCCGCGATGGCAAGAACGGCGGCGGCTCCGGCGGCACATTTTTCGACGACAACGGAGCTACTCTCGGCCGCACCCCCTACATTGCCGAAAAGCGCGTCAAGATTCCCGTTGTGGTGGCTGCCATCGAGAGCTACGGCCGCCTCTTCCGGCTCACGCAGAACCATGCGCCCGTGAGCGTGGAAATCAACGTCGACACTAAATTCACCGGCGAGCATGAGCACGGCTTCGACACTGTTGCCGAGATTCCCGGCACCGATCCGAAACTGAAAGAGCAGGTGGTGATGCTGGGCGGCCATCTGGATAGCTGGATCGCCGGCACCGGAGCGACGGATAACGGCGCTGGAACCATCGTCGCCATGGAAGCGGTGCGCATTCTGAAAGCACTGGATGTGAAGCCGCGCCGCACCATCCGAATCGCCCTTTGGACCGGCGAAGAGGAAGGGATCTTCGGCTCCAAGGGCTATTGCGCCATTCACTTCGGATCGGCGGCTACCTCAACAGCGCCGGATCAGATGCAACTGCCGGAATTCATGCGCCGGGCGGCGGGACCGTTGACGGTGAAGCCGGAGCAGAAGCTTATCTCGGCTTATTTCAACGTGGATAACGGCACGGGCAAGATTCGCGGCGTCTACACGCAGGGCAATGCGGCCATCGCGCCCATCTTTGCCCAGTGGATCGCCCCGTTGAAGGACCTGGGCGTAACCACTATTACCAACCGCAACACCGGCGGCACCGACCACCTGAGCTTCGATGCGGTCGGCATTCCCGGCTTCCAGTTCATTCAGGACATGCTGGACTACGAGAGCCGCACGCACCATTCGAACCAGGACGTGGTGGAGCGGCTGCAGCCTGCCGATCTGAAGCAGATCGCCACGGTCGAGGCCATCTTTGTCTTCAACGCAGCGCAGCGCGACCAGATGCTGCCGCGCAAACCTCTTCCGCAGCCCGATCTGGAGCAGAAGAAGCGCGCGCCCATCGAGGGCATCTTCCCTGGGGCCGTTCCCCCGGCAGAGCACGACAAGATGTAGCGGCCGCATGGAAACCGGATACGGTCAGGTCCGGTTTAGGTCCGGTTCAGGTCCGGTCCAAGTCCGCTCCAGGCGCATCGCGCGCCGGGGCGGATTCTTTCGTCTGCATTCCTGTGCGCGTTCTCTATAAGCCCAGCCCCCTCCGCGCCATGCGGGATTCTGGTACACTGATCGAAGCGCATTCAAGGGGTAAAACGCGCCAGGCCGCGCCCCAACGATACGCTTCTGCAACCCATGTTCGGGGAGTGGCTCAGCCTGGTAGAGCACCTGGTTCGGGACCAGGGGGTCGGAGGTTCAAATCCTCTCTCCCCGACCATTCTATCTCAATTAAAAACAATAACTTAAGCGGCTTTCTCGGTGAGCTGTTTTTTCTTCCTTCTTCGGTACATTCGGTACGACTGGGGGCAAATTAAAACCGAAACCGCACCTTTCAGCCCACTCTTTGCGGAACTCCACGTCCTCTTTAATCTTGTCGTAGAGATCGTCCATGCTCTCATCGGCGTGCCCCATCCAGAACCTTCGTAAACCCTCGGGACAAGCGGTGCGATTCCGAAGGTCGGTGTTTCTGAAGCGTCTGAAGGCATGGTTGGCCGCCTTGTATGTGCCGGTGGATGAGTTGATGAACACCAGTTGCTGCAGCGCCGGATGAAGGTGCCGGCGTGTGATGTTGACCGTGTTGAACGCTCTTACGCTTATTCCCGCTTGGCCGGGGGCAAAGTGCCTAGCCAGCAAATCGGTGGCCACCAGCAGGCCCAAGACGACCATCAAAGATGCCAAGACAAAGCCCACCTGAAGCTTTTCGAAACGACAGCATTCGTGCGGCAAAGCAATCAAAAAAACCTGCGACATGGGACGTGGAGATTTATCTATTGTGTCAGGAGTAAGCGTGATGGATGATCCGAAACAGCTGATCAACATGTTCGTGGAGGCGTTGTGGAATGAACGCCGGTTGGACTTGGCGGACGCGATCTTCGCCAAGGATTGTGTAACACATCAGCTGCGGTCGGGCTTGCCAACTGATGCAGTGCCGCGCGGCCCACAGGCGATCCAGGAGCATGTGGCGGGCTGGATCGCCAGCTTCCCCGATCTCCGCTTCAGCATCGAACAGATGTTGAGTGAAGGCGATCGTGTCGTGACGCAACTGTTAATGGAGGGCACGCACCTGGGCGCGTGGCTCGGAATTCCAGCGAGCGGCAAGAAGATGCAGATACGGATGTTCACCGTCCACCGCGTTGTGCGGGACAAGATCGTCGAGGACTGGGTGCTGGTGGAATCGCTCGGCGTCTTTCAGCAACTTGGAGTTGTCCCGAACACCGCGGACTTGGTGGACAATTTCTTGCGTCAGCAAGGCAATTGTTGATACCAGGTGATAGCTCAAACCCCCCCCGATGAGCGTAATCGGAATTTTGCAACAGGCGTCATGGACCTCCGGCGCATCATGTAGCATGAAAATGGCGAGCGCTCGTAAGTCCATTGGCCACTTTTCTCATCGAGACAGTCCCAGCTTCACGATGGGCTCTTGCGTTTTGAACCGGAGACTCGTGGTGGTGGTTGCTATGGGGGCGGTTAGTAGACAGCGTGCAGACGGGAGAGGACGCATTTAATTGCATTTACGGCGAAGGCATTTTTGATTATCTGAAAAAAGAATGGGCCTGCGTCGGCGATTGTCCAGGCAAATATGCGTGCGATGACGGAGTCGGAGGCGCATAGGAGGATTCTTCAATTTCAGGGGCGGGATGTTTACCCTCTCATTTAGGAAGCAATTCAATTGACTTCAATATCCTGCTCCGCACCATCAATCTCCGCGGTCCAAATAGCCGGACATTCCACCTGTACCTTCAATCAATCCACGTAGTATGTTGAGCGAGCGATGCCACATCGTGGAATACCGCTCTCTTTCCTTCGGGTCGCAAGAGCCGAAATGTCGTAGATTAAGAGTGCATTTGCTAAGGTGGTTCCATAGTTCGAGTAAGCCGGGAACGCCTCAAATTCTCCTTTGAGTGGGATCGCC
>DATKGE010000009.1:0-24656 GCA_035510955.1 Occallatibacter sp.
GTCATCGAAGAAACCATGGCCGCCGCCCGCTACTCCCCGCGCTCCATGCAGGCCGCCAACCGTCACGACCTGCGCCTGCTCTTGCGACGGCTCTCGCCCACCCAGCGCGACGCCCGCCGCATCCTCGGCCTCTTCCGCCGCATTCTCTGGCGACTCCGCCAAATCCCCGAAGGGAATTGATCCCACCCCCGTATCCACTCCTGCAACTTGCGTTGTAGTCGGCGCAAAACACCATCACATATCGACGCAAACCCTGATAAAGTGGGCCTTAAAGGCTCCTTCCATGTTGATGGCTCCCGGTCGCTCCCGACTTGCCCAAGCCGCGCCGCACTTGCGCGCCATCGTGATCTTGTGCGCCTTGTTTGCTCTAGCCGTCGCAGTCCGTGCGCAACAACCTCGGCCTGAAACGCCCCGGCAGCCCGCGACCCCGGCCTCCGTCCCAAACACGACACCAGTTTCGGCCCAAAACACCACAACGCCCGCGCCCGAACCAACCTCCGCGCCGGCTCCCGACGCAGCGCAAGCCCCTGCTTCCGCGCGCGCCCCATCCCCCGCCATCAATGAAGAAGAGCTGAAGCAGATGCTCGTGGGCAAGCAGGTTTATCTCCGCGCCGGCTACCTCGGCGACTCGCTCAACTTCGACGAGCACGGCCACATCGTCGGCCACTCTCCGCAGGGCTCGTACACGCTCAGCATCATCCAGGTCGACCACGTGCGCCTGACCAAGCACAAGGTGGAACTCGAAGGCATTCGCTACGGCCTGCACTTCAACGAGCAACTGGCCTACGACGACTCCTCCACCGCCTACGACAAAGTCCGCATCACGCCCAAAAAGAAGGTCGTCAAAATCACCATCGACCGCGAGATGGTCGTGAACCCCAAAAAGAAAAAAGAGTCTTCAAAGGAAAGAGCCAAAGAAGCGAAGGCTTCCGTTCCAGCTTCAACGCCGGCAGCATCCGCCGCCACGGCTCCCGCTCAACCGACAACGCCGGAAACCGCAGCCTCGAGCCAGCCCTCGCCCACACCCGATCCGCCCGCGCAATCGGCCGCCACACCCGCCGAAGCCTCCGCCCCATCTTCGACCGATCCGTCCGAACTCAGCGAAGCCGACCAGCTCAAAGCCTCCATCGCCTCCACGCCCGAGGCCGAGCGCCCCGCCGACCCCTCCAGCGTCACCACCACCACCTCGCAGGCACACGCTAATCAATTGCTCCGCGACGCCCTCGGCGCCATCTTCGCCCCCGGCCTCGACCAGCGCATGATGGCCGCCATGCCCGACTTCTGGAAGCTCTACTACCGGGCCGTCGCCGCCAAGGCCGACTACCGCCCCGCCGACGCCTCCATCCTCCGCCAGAACACCGTCGATCAAAAGGCCCACCTGCTCACCAGCTTCGAACCCGACTCCAACGACTTTGCGCAATCCGCCGGTGTAGCCGGCATGGCCCTCTATCACACCGTCATCGGCGCCGACGGCAAGCCCGGCGAAATCGCCGTCGCCCGCCCCATCGGCTTCGGCCTCGACGAGAACGCCGTAACCGCCATCCGCAAAGCCAAGTTCGCTCCAGCCATCAAGAACGGCCAGCCCGTCCCCGTCATGCTCGACCTGGTAGTGCAGTTCCGCATTTTCTCCAAGCGCACCGCCGTCACCAGCGCCCCCAACCCCGCCGAAAAAAGCAAGCCCGCCGCCCCCACCCTCCCCGGCCCCTACAGCCTCCCCCACGCCAACTGATCCCGCCCAAGAAGAATGCGCGATCGCAAAGCCGGCCCTGCAAGGAACGGTGGGCCAGCTTCGGAATGGCCAACCGCCTGATATCTGAAAGAACAGGCCGCAGCGTGGCTCGAAGAATGACTTGGTCTATAGTCGTCATGCGAGATCCAAATGCAACCCAGCCTCAGCAGTCGCCGAATTATCACTGCAATTCGCAGCGAATTCATCTGCAATGCCGTCTTATTCTTAAACGGGGCCAATCGATGCAGACTTTCTTCCGAGATATCCGTTACGCCACACGCAACCTGCGCAGGTCTCCCGGATTTACGGTGACGGCGGTGACGACGCTGGCACTCGGCGTGGGAGCTACCGCGGCCATCTTCAGCTGCGTCTACGCACTTCTGCTTCAATCCCTTCCCTTTGAAGACGCGGGCCGGATCATCGCGTTGTCTGAGATTCACCCGCAAATTCAAGGCGGGATCGAGGCCACTTATCCCGACTATGAGGATTGGAAGGCACAGCAGCATAGCTTCACTCAGATCGCCGCCTACTCTGCACTCAATCCAGAAACAGTGTCGCTGGTGATGGATGGCCACGCTGAGCAGGTGCATCGCGTGCTTGCCTCCGGCGATTTCTTTTCGGTGCTGGGGCTCACTCCGATGATCGGCCGGGTGATCGGCGAGCAGGACAACAAACCGGGAAGCGATCATGTCGCATTGTTAAGCGCATCGGCGTGGAATCGCTACTTCGGCAAAGACCCGGGCGTGGTGGGGCGCAGCGTCAACCTGAATGGAACTGCCTTCACCATCATCGGCGTATTGCCGACTGGCATTGTCTATCCTTCTGAAGGTGAAGTCTGGCTGCCGATGGCGCTGCTGGACCAGGAGACACGCGAATCCCGCGTGTGGCACTCCGTCCGGGTCCTTGGCCGCCTGCGCCCAGGCGTTGAGATGCCTGCAGCAACAGCCGATTTGCAGACAATTGCGGCGCGTTTGGCTGGCGCATATCCCGCGACCAACCGCAACGTCGGCGTGCTGCTAAGGCCGTTGCGCGAAGAATTGGTGGGAACGTTGCGTCCGGCAGTGCTCAGCCTGCTTGGAGCGGTGTCGCTGGTCCTGCTGATCGCTTGCGCGAATGTCGCCAATCTCCTGATGGTCCGGGCCACGACGCAGCGCCGGGAAATTGCAATTCGCAAGGCTCTTGGCGCCGGCCGAACGCATTTTTTCTCTCAGTTTCTCGCTCAGGCGTTTGTCCTTTGCCTGCTGGGCGGAGCGCTCGGAATCGTGTTGGCGGCCGGTGTGCTGCCGTTGTTGCGCATGGCTCTTGCTCACACAGCGTCTCTCGATCCATCGATGATTCAATCCATCGGCCTCAACGTTCCTGTCTTGCTGTTCGCGTTGTTCACATGCATGCTGGTCGCGATTTTGTTCAGCCTGTTCCCGCTCATCGACAACTCGCCGCACCTGACTGAGACTCTGCGCGCAGGAGAGCGCGGCAGCACCGGTAGCCGAAGCAAAAGCCGCGGTGTTCTAGTCGCCGCAGAGGTCGCGATCGCCGTCGTGGTGTTGTTTCTCAGCACACTGGTGATACGGAGCTTTCAGAAGCTGCTCGCTGTTGATCCAGGCTTCAGGACCGACCATCTGCTCAGCGCTGAAATGTGGTTGCCGGAGCCAAAATATGGCGATGATAGCCCGGTCACTAATCACTTCTATGAGCAGCTCATCGAAAGCATCGCGCGATCGCCGGGAGTTTTGTCCGCGGCTACTACAACCATTGTTCCGCTCAAGCCATCCCAGGTGATGACGCGGTTTCTGGTTGAAGGCGCGCCGCCCACGGCGCCGGGGACGTTTCCCGCGGCGCAAATCCGCTACGTCAGTCCCGGCTTCTTTCATACCTTCGGCCTTGCTCTCCAAAAGGGCAGAATCTTTGACCAGAAAGACATCGAGAACGGCACCAGATCCTTTGTCGTCAATGCCGCATTTGCGAGGCGGTACCTGGCAGGCAGGAATCCGTTGGGCGCCAGGATTCTGCTCGGAGTGTTGAGTGCGCATCCAGATAAGATACCGGTGGTTGGGGTGGTTGCCGACGCGCACGACCTGGGGGTAGACAGCGAGACGCAGCCGGAGATCTATCTGCCGGGATTCGGGCTCCATGCCGTGCTGCTTATACGCACCGTCGCCGACCCCGCGAGCGCCGAGTCGATCCTGAAAAATGCAGTGCGCACATTGGATCCCGACCAGCCCATCTATCATGTACGGACCGTCGATGCTCTTTTGTCGGACTCCACGGCGCGGCAGCAAATGACGGCCATGTTGCTCGGCATTTTTTCACTTGTGGCGCTGGCATTGGCGGCGATCGGCATCTACGGAGTGCTGTCCTATACCGTTGCACAGCGCTCGCGGGAGATCGGTGTGAGAATGGCTGTGGGAGCGACTCGTGCGCATATCCTGCGCCTCGTCCTATCGCAAGCTGCCCAATTCACCGGAGTGGGACTTGCAATTGGTGTTGGCACAGCGCTGGCTGGTGCGAGCCTCATCAGAGGCTTGCTCTTTGATACCGGCACGACTGACCCGCTCTCCGCGGGTATAGCGACCGGCTTTTTGACGTTGGCCGCGGCTATGGCAGCGATCATTCCTGCATTCAGGGCCGCGTCGGTGAATCCGAACGAAGCACTCAGAGCGGAGTGAGAGCTGATTCCGCTAATCAATGGCGGAGAGGTTCAGGCTGAAGCAGTAGTCCACCAAAGCTGGCAAAGCAAATACTGCGGCTGGGCTGTGGTTTGCTGATAAATCGCCAGCGCACTCATCGAAGACCACAGATGAATCCCGCCTTCCGGATTCCGGGCTATCCCCGCCAAATCGAAAACGACCCAACTCCCCCATTGCGATGGTCGTCGCAGCGACTGAAAACCAAGACCTGCCTTGAGCGCAACCTGAAAAGGCCTGAGTTTATCTTCACCTTCCGTCTCTCACTAGCGCCGCAACAATCCGTCACGGTATCCTCGACCCATGTCCGCGCCGTTTCTAAAACTCATCCAGACCGGCTCGACCGCCGAAGTAGCCGACGCCGTTCAGGCCGATCCCTCACTTGTCGCCTCGCACGACCCACAAGGCGTTTCTGCCCTCCTCTGGTCCGTCTACTTCAGCCAGCCGTTGATCCGCGACTTCCTCCTCGCCCGCCTCGCCGCCGACGGCATCCCTCTCGACATCTTTGAATCCGCCGCCACCGGCGACCTTCTCCATCTGCACGCCCTCCTCGACGCCGACCCGGAGCTGGCCCACTCCTTCTCCGGCGACGGCTGGACTCCGCTCCATCTCGCCGCCGGGTTCTCGAACCCCGCGGCCGTCTCCGCGCTGCTCGCCGCCGGCGCCCGCGTCGACGCCGTCAGCCGCAACCCGCAGCAGAATCAGCCTCTCCACGCCGCACTCGCCCTCGGCCAGAATCCCGAATCCATTCGCCTGCTCCTCGCTCACGGCGCCGACCTAAATGCCACCCAGGCCGGCGGCTTCACGCCCATCTTCTCCGCCGCCATCGCCAACCGACGCGATCTCGCCGAATTACTTCTTTCTCATGGCGCCAATCCGCGCCAGACCAGCGACTCCGGCAAGACCCCAGCCGATTTTGCCCGCGAGCGCGGCCATGCCGAACTCGCTGCCTGGCTCGATGAGCAACTCCCAAGATAGGAGAATCACGCACACCAACCATCAACCTTCCCAACAGCACCCATCAAAAGCAACCAGCCAGGCGTAAGACAGCCGCCAACGCAGTCCCTCATCCGCCGCCCCCTGTCCCACCTCTGTAAGACATCTGTAAGACGCTAGTAAGGCGATCCCATTCCCACCCGCAAAATCTGTCGTGCGCGCTGTATCACCGTCTTACACCGGCCCAATGGAGCCAGAGCTACCGGTTCCATACGCCCGATCAAGCCCGTAAGACAACCCCGAAAGACCCGTCGGACGTGTCTTGCGGGGCCCAGATCCGTGTCTTACAAAGCGCTCCGCGCCCCATGACCGATGCTGCAAACCTCTTACAGATATTGCACGCGTCTTACAACCCTCGGTTGACGCCCCTCAGTTGAGAGTTTTCAAATGTCTGGTTGTGATCGTTCAAATGTATAAATGAGATTTTTCTGATCTAAATCGAATCAAAATATGAGCGCTTACTCAGAAATCAGCCGAACCAAACGACTGCAAAGATTGAGAAAATCATCTCACTTCGCCTTTGGCGCCTCCCACAATTCCACCCGGTTGCCCTCCAAATCCCAAACCCTCGCAAACCGCCCATAGTCGGTATTTTCCCGTTTTGGATCAATCCGCACCCCTGCCCGCACCCCTGCGTCGGCCAACTGCGCCACCAACCCGTCCAAATCGTCTACCCGGAAGTTCACCATCATCTCCTGCCGAACCTCCCCGAAACAAGGCGTGTCCCGCGGAAAATGAGCGAAAACGGTCATCCCGGCCGACTCCAGCCCGTCAAAAACCAGCGACCCTCCACCCTGGGACTGGATGCCCCAATGGGCCGCGTACCAGTCCGCCAGCGCCTGCGGATCGCGCGCCTTCAAGAAAACGCCGCCTACTCCAACCGCTTTGGCCAGACCTGCTCCTCCCGCTGCTACTCCTCCCGTTGAATAATCTCCTCAAGCTTGGGCTTGTGCTTGGCCTCGCGTCCCGTCCGCGGCTCCGTATCCACCACGCGCGCCGGCTTGGGCTGCCCAACCCGCTCCCGTGCATTGGCTTTCACCGCCTTGGTGGCCGAAAACTTTCCTGGCTTGCGTTTCGTCATCGCCCCTGCCTGCATCCCGTTCCAGTCTTGCACTCCCTCGCCTGCGTTCCCCGGCTTGCGTTCCCCTGCTTGCGTTCCCTTGGCTTGCATTTTCGGGGCAGTAAGATCGAGTATGGAATAGATTGACCCTTCAGGGGAAGAGCTGGAGACCATGGAAGAGCGTGAATTCTTCATCGAGACCACGGAACAGCGCAGCCACAACTTTACCTGCGCCAAGTGCGGCCAGACAGCCGAGTACAAAGTCACCTGGGTCGTTCGCCGCAAGCGTCCGCAACTGCCTCGCAATGCCGACGAGCGTGACCGCGCTCGCTTCGCCAAGGCGCAGTCCTACATGGTGCGTCGCGACGACAAACTGGTCTGCGCCAACGTGCGCTGCCGCAAGCCCTTCGAGATCACGCAGCTACAGTCGCTGGCCTTTCTGTCGGAGTGAACCCCGGGGTGACCCGCTCAGGTTGTCATCGACCCACAGTCCCACTGGCGCAGTCGCCGCGACCTGTGATTGAATCGAAGATGAGAGCGGCGGGCGGCGGCAATCGGGAACCGGACGCGGCCCGCGCAAAATTCAGGAGACCCATAATGGCCAATTCCCTGCTTCCCCCCGAAGAGCGCAACCTGACCCCCGACCAGGTGGAGGCGCTGGACAAACGGCGCGATCTGGGCCACACCCTGCTGGTCATTGCCGGCCAGTTTGCCGTCATCGCCACCGTGCTGCTGTTGTGGATCGGCCAGGACCTCAGCTACTCGCCCGGCTGGGCGCATCCCATGTTCTACTACTTCCTCGTCGCCCTGGGAATCATCACCGTCTGCGGCCTCAGCGGAATGGCCCTCCGCAAGGGAACGCCGCGCATCGATTGACGCCTTCTCCGGCGCCCCCGCATCAAAAGATCACATCCTGGCTTTGCGCCGCTGCGCCCTGCCTGCCCGCTGGCATAACCGCGCAGAACGGTATAGCCTTGATTTTGCCCATGGCCGCCGTTTCTCCAATCCTGAGCCCCTCGATAAACCCGCACGCGATAGACTCGCCCGCGCGCCTGACAGACAGTCACGGCCGCGTCATTCACGATCTGCGCGTCTCCATCACCGACAACTGCAATTACAAGTGCGTCTATTGCCGCACCGGTGAAGTCGGAGCGCAGTTTCCCGAACTCCAAATCGAAGAATACCTGCGCCTGATCCGCCTCTTTGTCTCGCTCGGCATCACCAAGGTGCGGCTCACCGGCGGCGAACCCCTGCTGCGCCGCGGCCTGGTCGAAATGGTCGAGGAACTGGCGCGCCTGCGCACTCTTGCGGGCCAGCCGCTTGACCTGGCGATCACCACCAACGGACATCTTCTCGAATCCCTGGCGGCCCCGCTCAAAGCCGCCGGGCTGCATCGAGCGACGGTCAGCATGGACGCCGTGGACGCGCCCACCTTCGAGCGCATCACCCGCGTTCCCGGCAGCTTCAACAAGGTTCTCCGCGGCATTCGCGCCGCCCGCGCCGCCGGCCTCACGCCTCTCAAAGTCAACTGCGTCCTGCTACGCGGATTCAACGACGACCAGATTGAAGCCTTCGCCCATTTTGCCCGCCGCGAAAACGTCGTCGTCCGCTTCATCGAATTCATGCCTCTCGAAGAGGGCCGCCTGTGGACACCGGAGATCGTCGTTCCGCTGGCGGAGATTGTTGCCCGAATCGGCCGCGTGTTGCCGCTGGTTGAATTGCCGCCGCGCGAAGCCGGCGAAACCGCGCGCCGCTATGGCTTTGCGGATGGCGAAGGCGAGATCGGCATCATCGCGCCCGTCACCCAGGCCTTCTGCGGAGCGTGCAGCCGGCTGCGCCTCACCTCCGACGGCAAGATTCGCACCTGCCTCTTCTCCCAGGTGGAGCACGACCTCTATGGCCGCCTGCGCGCCGGCGAAGCGGACGCGGAACTGCGCGCCTACATCCTCCGTACCGTTCAGGGTAAGGAAGCGCGCCATCACATCGGCGAACCCGGATTCCTCAAGCCCTCGCGCTCCATGGTGCACATCGGCGGCTGAGCGCCCGTCTTTGGAAGTCCCTTTCTTAACGCGGCGCGCACCCGTCTCCCGTCGGCAGAGCACGAAAATAGCCCAGGGTGAAGCGCAACACTGCCCGTCTCCCGTCGGTAGAGCGCGAAAATAGCCCAGGGTGAAGCGCAACACTACCCGTCTCCCGTAGGGAGAACATGAAAATAGCCCAGGGTAAAGTCCGCCGCGGCGGACGCAACCCTGGGTACGCTCGCCCAGAATGCCTGCGCCCCATAGGGGCGCTGCGAAATTCACCGCTGCGTCCGCCGGACAGATTTACCCCCGCGGCCACAGCCGAGATCCCCGCACCCCAACCGCTTTCGCCGTTTAATTCTCTTCGCCTTCAACGCTCGAATTCACCCACATTTTTCCTCACAACTCATCGATTCCACGGTCAATTTCGCCAGAGTGGAATCCGCCGCAAAACGAAGCCTCACACGTCCAACCCGCACCCCCGCGCCTTTCGCACTCCCGCCCGATGTGACAGAATGCATTCAAGCCTTCCCTGCATTGGGCCCCCCAAATGACGATCGAGACGGAAAACCGCATCCCGCTCGCAGATCTGCTTGTCTTTCATCAGCTGACGCGCTCGCTCACTTCGAGCTTCGATCTGGACACTATTCTGCGCACCATCCTGGAACACATGGAGCGCACCATCGAGGCCGAGCTGTGGACGCTGCTCATGCTGGACGAAGTCCGGCAGGAGCTTTACTACGCCATCGCCGCCGGCGGAGAACATGAGTCGTTGCGCGGCCTGCGCGTGAAAGTGGGCGAGGGCGTGGCCGGCTGGGTGGCCGCGCATGGTGAGACGCTGATTATTCCCGAGTCCGACCACGATCCGCGTCTAACCGACGGTCAATCCGTCAATCTCAAAAAGGTCCGCTCGGTCATCGCCATGCCCCTCCGCGGGCGCAAGGGAACCCACGGCGTCATCGAGATCTTCAACCCCCGCGCCGACCGGCTCACCGACTACACCATCGCCTTCCTGCACATCCTGGCCGACCACGCCGCCATCGCCATCGAAAACGCGCATGACGTGGCCAGCATTCAGCAGTTGAGCATCACCGACGACTGCACCGGCCTCTACAACACGCGCCATCTCTACGACGTGCTGGGCCGGGAGCTGGAGCGCTGCGCGCAGCGCGGGCTCCCCGTGAGCCTGGCCTTTCTTGACCTCGACAGCTTCAAGCAGGTCAACGATGCGCACGGGCACCAGGTGGGCAGCGAACTGCTGGCCCACACCGGCCGTCGCCTGCAGCAGCTAAGCGGTCCGCGCAACCTGTGCTTCCGTTATGGCGGCGACGAGTTCGTCGTCCTCATGCCGGAAACCGGCGTGGAGGCAGCGCGAACGCTCTGCACCGAAGTGCTCGCCACGCTGATGGAGACCCGCTTCGACATGCGTCCGGGCCTCAGGCTAAGCGTCAGCGCCAGTGTCGGTGTGGCCACCGCTCCCGCCGACGGAACCACTGTGCACGCCGTCATCCGCTCCGCCGACACCCGCATGTACGCCGCAAAAACAAACGGCCGCGGCCACGTGCGCGGAGCGTAGAAACTCGTCCCGCCTGCGCAGTTCCTTGCGATCTTTCCTTCCAGCAACAAAATGCCAGCGGACTGGCTCCAAAGCTCCTATCAAGAAATGGCCTGTCCTCCTTAGCGAAGCGTACTTCAGCGGAGTCGAAAGCCTGCCCTGAGCAACGTCGAAGGGGGCCTGCTTTTGGTGAGTTTCGGATGAGCCGGCCAGCCGCGGCTTCCACTTGCATCCGCAACGCGGTTTCTGTTTGTCATGGCTGTCTGTCGCTCCCCTCTCTCGTGATTCCTTCTGGCGACGCGGCATGGTGACCAAAGCATTTTCGAATCGGCTCTAAATCAGGCTTGCCCGTCCGCCCAGAGCAATGCAAAACCTTCGTGAATACCTGTCACACGCCGATTCCCCGTGATGCACTCCACCCGTAGATGGATAACCGCGATCCTGCAGAAACATCCTTTCATCGGATTGATCGCGATAACCGTCTGTCCGAGGCCGGCATCTCATTTACCAGGGGAGTAGGCATCAATTCCCCAATGCAAGGGAGAACCGCTCCGGAACCGAGCACTTGGCATGGGAACTTCAAACGACGCAGGCGCACCATTGAAACCAGATCGCGCAGGATGCGGATTGCTCGCACCAAGGCCGATTCTCGTTGCCCGCGTCGCAAGGAACCCCTTCTCTGGTCGATGCGTGCTGATGAGCAGCGGGCCATGCATCCCGAGGAATATGCGCTTGAAGATGTACCTACCGCATGTCCTCATGGGTTGTTTGATTCTGACTGGAATAACGGGCTGCGGAGGCGGGATCACTCAAAGCAATTCGCCCTCTCAGCCGTCCACCATCTCCTCGGTTTCGATCGCCTGCGTTCCTTCAACTGTGGCGATGGGCGCGACATCGCAGTGCAATGCAACAGTTCAAGGCACGGGCAGTTACAGTTCCGCGGTCACCTGGTCTGCCAGCGGCGGCTCCATTAGTTCCAACGGGCTTTTTACTGCGCCGGCCTCGGCGGGCGGCGTAACTGTGACTGCGACAAGTATTCAGGATACGTCCCAGTCGGGTGATGCCACTGTAACAGTAAAGTTACAGTTACAGACACCGCAGAGCAAGCACATAGTCATGGTGATGGAAGAGAATCAGAGCTATTCAACCGTAGTGGGCAACACCGGGGTTTGGCCCCACCTCAACAACCTGATAACCCAAGGTGCTCTGCCGACAAACTATTACGCTGACTCGCATCCTTCGATAGGCAACTATTTCATGCTGACGACGGGGCAGTTGCTGACGACGGATGATAATTCTACGGTCGTCTGGGACGTAGACAATATAGCCCGGCGTATGCTGGCCTCTGGGGTTTCGTTCAAAGTCTATGCGGAAGGGATTACTCAGGGATATCTGGGCGGAAATACGGGGCTCTACCTGCTCTGGCATAATCCGTTTGCAATGCTCTCAGATGTTGCCGGCAGCACAACGGTGGCGAATGAAGTTATCTGGCCATTTTCTCAATTTGCTGTCGACCTGGCCAATGACGCCTTACCTGAATTCTCATTCATTGTTCCGGATGTCGATGACGATGCACACAATGGAACGCCTCAACAGGCCGACTCCTGGTTGCAGGCGAATGTTATAACACCCCTGTCCGATTCCCCTGCATTTGAAGCAGGAGGGGATGGCATTCTCATCGTAGACTTCGACGAAGCGGAAGATAGTGATACCACCCTTGGCGGCGGTCATGTTAGTCCGGTATTCTGGGGGCCGAATGTATTGGTCGGCTATACTCAAACATCCACCACGGTTTATCAGCACGAAAGCATGCTCCGTACCGTGATGGAGGCACTTGGTTTGCAGAATTCTCCTGGGAACGCGGCTACAGCATCCTCTATGTCGGAGTTCTTCGTGCAGAAGTAGCGATCGATCGTGAGGACTTTCTGGACCGGCGCGGAGCGCGATTGCAACCGCTTTGTCTCAGTGTCGCCCGGCCCGCTATAGCGGAACCAGAGTAGATGTAACCCGGAGCCTACGCTGCCAAGTGGCTTTTTCTTCAAGAAAAGCCGCCTTCAAGAATCTACGGGAGGCCACCCTTACTCCGGTTCCGCTCCTAGGGAAACTCTGTCACCTTCGGTTCAACGCGCGGTCTTCCCGTCTTGGTCGGCCCGCCCACGTCATCGATCACGTTGGAAATTTCGCCCAGATTATCCAGCGCCACCGTAATCATGTGATGAAACTTGACGCCCGGCGCGCGCGGAACCTCTATCGCCCGGCTCAGCACCACGTCGGGATGCCGGAAGACTGAATAAATTCCCAGCCCCCACGCCTCGTGGCTCGTGACGCCATCGGCCACCTTGTAGGAAGCCCACCCGTTCGTCCCCGCCGCGCTCGTCCAACTCGCCTGGTCCTGCGGATCATATGGGATTTCAGATTGATAAAAATACGTCCGCCCGCCGTTCCCGTTCCATAGCACCTGAAACTCCTGGTGATGCTCCACAAACAGCCCATAGACCGTCACGTTGTTCCCGTTCACCACCATCCCGTTGGCGCTCAGGTTCTGGTTCCAGCCCACTCCTTTGCCGTGATCCGCCCGCCATATCCAGGTATGATCCACAATGGTGTCGTTCGCGTTGATGAGCAGGTTCACTTTGGTGCTGCCCACTCGCGCCCCGCCCACGCGAAAAAACACATCGTCGAGCGAGATGGGATTGCGTGCATGGCTCGCCTTGCTTCCCACCGGCCCCACTTCGAGCAGCACCGGGGAAATCGTCTCCCCGGCATCGAACAGCAACCCCGCAACAATCACCCCATCCGCGTCCGCAATGGTCATGGCCGCCGTACCCTTCACCGGCTTCAGCGTCGCGAACCCCAGTCCCATCACCACAGTGTCCGGCCGGCTTACGCGGATCGGTTCCGTCAACTCATAAATCCCCGGCGTCAGCAGCAGATTCTTCCCCGCATCGAGTTGCGCGTTGATCGTGGCCGCCGTGTCCGTTCCTGCATGCGCAAGATAAAACCGGTTCAGAGGAATCGACTTCCCCGGCGTTGACCCGCCGCGCCACGTGATTCCCGCGGAATCATGGGCAAGAGAAGGAACGCGCACGCTCCAGCGGCCCTTGGCGTCCACTTCGAGGAACGGTTTCTCGCGCACCACCGGCGTCCGCGCAACCTTGGTATAGGGCGGCTTGGGCCACTCGCCCACAGGCGGCTGCGGCACGCCAACAAAAACCATGTTCCAGTTCGCACCCGTCCAGCTGCCCCACTCGCTGTTGCGGCTGATCCACTGCTGCTGCGTCCCCGAGCCTACATTGCCGTCCACCAGCGTGTCGGCCATCCATCCTCCGCTGGCCCAGCCGTGATTCTGATTCAGCACCATGCTGCCCAGGACGTGCATGCGCCGGAACGGCACCGCCTGGGACACGGCCCACTGCATCGTCCCCGGCGCTGGGCCGCCCACCGGCGTCACCGAGAAGCCTTCCGCCGCGCGCCAGAAGGTGCACGTGGCGTTGTCGTGTCCCAGGCTGGCGTCGGAGTGCACATTGCCGGTGATGTGAACGCTGTCTGGCGTGACGCCCAGGCCAACGACTTCCGTATAGAACCCCACCGGCACATCCACCTTGTACTCGCCCGGCAGAAACAGCAGCGCATTCCGCTCCGGACCAAACTCGTTGTGTTGCTGCACCTTGTAAACCTTGTCGATCTGCTCCTGAATCGCCGCTGCCGCCATAGACGGATTGAAGACCATCACGTTCTGCCCGAACTCCGGCGCGGTCTCCTTGCTCGCTGCTCGCGCCGCATCGGAGGAAAGCGCAAGCCCAGCCATCAGCCCCAATCCAAACGCCACTGTGAATCTCGAAACACCGCGCCCCGCACAACCCGTCAAAATTCTCATCGCCGCTCCCGCACCGTATCCTAATCGCCGCGACCGCGAAGCACAATCTCCCCTCTTCTGGACACAAGGGACCTTCGGGAGCGAGAATGGCCGACGGAGCGGCAACACCGGAGAACCCGAAGTGAATCGATTTTCAATGACGCGGCGGGATTTCGTGCGCATTGGCGCAGGCGCCGTAGCAGCAGGCGCGGCCATGAAAGCAACTGTGCTTGACCCGTCGCCGCTGGCCGCACAGATCGACCCCGGCACCCGCCCCATCCGCTTCGTCATCGTCGGCACCGGCATTCGCGGCACTGACCTGCTGAAGGCCGCGCGCCAGGTTCCTAGCTGCGTCTGCGTCGGCGCAGCCGACCTCTACACCACCCGTCACATCGCCGCCAAAGAAGCTTACGGCGCGGACATCCCCGTCAGCGGCGACTACCGCACCCTCTTCGACCGCAATGATGTCGACGCGGTCCTCATCGCCACCAGCGACCATCTGCACCGCCGCGTCACCCTCGACGCCGTAGCCGCCGGCAAAGACGTCTACTGCGAAAAGCCCATGTCCCACTCTGTCGCCGATGGCCAGGCCATGGTCGCGGCCGTCCAATCCGGCAACCGCATCTTCCAGGCCGGCAGCCAGCGCGTCAGCTCCGTCCTCTACGCCAAGGCCCGCGAAATCTACGCCGCCGGCCGCATCGGCGAGGTCCACTCCATCGACGCGCAGTGGAACCGCAACTCGCCCGGCGGCGCCTGGGTCTATCCCGTTCCCGCCGACGCCAGCCCGCAGACCGTCGACTGGGCCCGCTTCCTTCAGGACGCGCCATCGCGCCCCTTCGACCCAGCGCGCTTCTTCCGCTGGCGTCTCTTCGCCGACTACAGCTCCGGCCTGGGCGGCGATCTGTTCGTCCACATGCTCTCCGGCATCTTCGCCATCACCGGCCTCAACTCCGCGCCCACCCGCGCCCTGTCCAGCGGCGGCCTCTACCACTTCAAGGACGGCCGCGAGTTTCCCGACCTGCTCGAAACCATTTACGATTACCCATCGCCCAACGGCGCCCTCCAGGTCCACGTCCATTGCAACCAGAACAATAACGACGGCGACGAGCGCATCAGCTTCTTCGGGTCAACGGGCACGCTGATCGTAAACGGCAACTCGGTCACCTTCACACCCCAGAACGTAACCCCACATTTTGAAAGCTACGGCTGGAACGGCATGACCAACGAACAGCGCAGGCAGGGGATGGAGGAGTTTCGTGCCGCCCACGGCGCCCCCACACCGCCCGCGGCGCCGGAGGTGGAATCCTTCACCCTGCCCGAGGGTTACAACGATACCGCCGACCACCTCGCCAACTTCTTCCACGCCATCAACACCCGCCAGCACGTGGTCGAAGACGAAGTCTTTGGCCACAATGCGGCCATAGGCTGCCACATGGCCAACTACTCTTACTTTCACCGCACCGTGGCCACATGGGACGCGGCGACCGGAAGCATCAAGGGATAGGGAAATAGGGAACAGGGATTAGGGATTAGCACGGACTTCCAAGGGAGAACCAACTCATGAGCCACACATCGCGCAGGACTTTTCTGAAAGCGTCAGTCGCAGCCGTCGCCACCACCAGCATCGCCTCACGCCGCCTCGCCGCCGCCCCGCTCTCCGAGCCCATCGGCCTGCAGCTTTACAGTGTCCGCCAGCTGCTGCCCAAGGACTTCGACGGCACCCTCCACCAGCTGGCCGCCGCCGGATACGTCGAGGTCGAGGCGGCCGGCTACTTCGACCGCACCGCCGCTCAGCTCCGCCACTCCATGGACCAGGCCGGCCTGCGCTGCATCAGCACCCACTACGCCATGGGCATGCTCCGTCCTCGCCTCGACGAGCTCATCGAGTATGCACACAACCTAGGCTGTAATTACATTGTTTGCCCATCGCCCGTGCGCAAGGATCCAACGGCCCACGGCCCGCTCAACCTGGAAGACTGGCGCTGGGTCACCGGCGAACTCAACCGCATCGGCGAAAAGGTGAAAGCCGCCGGCATGAGCTTCGGCTACCACAACCACACTCCCGAGTTCGGCAGCGAAGGCGGCGTAGTCTTCTATGACGAGCTGCTCCGCCTCACCGATCCCAAGCTCGTCTTCTTCGAGATGGATTGCGGCTGGGTTTTCGCCGCCGGCCGCAACCCCATCGACTACCTCAGCAAAACCCCCGAGCGCTTCCCGCTGCTGCACGTGAAAGACATGGCCAAGGGTCCCAACGGCCAATACCACTCTGTAGTGCTCGGCCGCGGCGCCATGGATTACAAACCCATCCTCCGCGCCGCCACGGGACTGAAACACTACTTCATCGAACAGGAAGAGTTCGACATTGACACCTTCGAAGCGCTGCGCCTGGACGCCGACTATATGCGCAAGCTGAGCATCTGACCCGGCACTGGTCCGGCAATCGCCTTGGAGCACCGCAAGGGAAACGACCGATTAATCGCATCAAGCCGGCGTTCGTTGTGCGGTCACATTACCCTGTTATGCGCCGCACAAATATCAGCCAGCGACTGGCAAGGATCTTTCGTAAATCCGGCTCTCGGATAGGCACAGAAAAGCGAAAAAGAATGGCTCAGGCAAAACTGCTGCCACAGGTGTTCGAGCCGGACTGTTGCCGCCGCATGGCCTCTTCCCCAGAGCAGAGCCACCATCTCGCCAAATGCCCGCACACGCCGGTTTTTGACTGACGCGCGATGGATCAAATGTTCCACGAAATCGCCGAAGAGTTGGTCATCTGGCCAATCTCCGGCCATAAAGCTGGCCAGCGTCGCGTGGGCGTCCAGCGCTATATACCGATCTTCAATAAACATGCTGGTAAGATCGATGCCGGCGATAATCAGCCGCTGTTCCAGAGCTTTCAGGTGTTGCGGGGTCGCAATGACAATGGTGCTCTCGCCGGCGCTTAACCCTCCGCCGACGAAACCTGCCAGCGTGTCCACCAGCACAGTATCGTCTGTGTAAAACTGAGCGATGTGTTCGCACGGAGCGATTTCACCCCAGAATATCTGGGCCTCGTTCGTCCCCAATCTGGGATTGCCTTCCATGGAGCCCTCGCATTCTGGTCAACAATGTGCGATGCGCAATCCCTTCGCGGCGTTGTTCGCGCGACATATGATTTTCCCGAATTCCGGGAGAACGACTGGCCAAATCAGAGATAAGTGCTTCGTTACTGACGGATGAACGACAAACCGGGAGTCAAAGGACGGGATGCACGTTTGATCGGCATAAGGGCGGCGAAATGTTGCGTTCACTGGAACGTCCCCTCGCTCACCTGCTTAAATACCGTCAGCGCCCGGAGGTCCTGAATGCTCTGGTTCTACGAAGCTTTCTTTCCCGCGGTGTGGATTTCCTTTCTTCTCTATTGGCAGATCAAGGCCGCCAAGACCAAATCCACCCAGCGCCTCGAGCCGGTTGCCTCGCGCATCCTGCGCGTCTTCATCTTCCTGATCGCGATCGTCCTGCTCTCGACAACGCGCATCCCGCTGCCGTGGCTTTATCTCCAGCCCTGGCCGCAAGGCTATTTGCCCTTCTGGCTGGGAGCGGCCGTCACCATCGCCGGCATTCTGTTCGCCGTCTGGGCGCGCGAGCACCTGGGCAGCAACTGGAGCCGCTCCGTCACCATCAAGCAGGGCCACGAGCTGATCACTACCGGTCCCTATGCCGTGGTCCGTCACCCCATCTACACCGGCATTCTGACCGGTTTCCTTGGCATGGCGATTGCCATGGCCCAAGTGCGCGGGTTCATCGCTTTCGTTCTCGTCTTCCTGGCGCTCTGGATCAAGCTGCGCATGGAGGAACGGTGGATGCGTTCCCAGTTCGGCGAGACGTATGCCGCCTACGCTCGTCAGACCGCTGCCCTGGTGCCTTACCTCCTCTGACCGCTGCGTCACGATCTCTGCCCCGGCAGGAGCGAGAGCGCTCTTCGTTCCATTGTTGCCATGAGAGAATGTTCTGGTTGATTGCCATGTGCATCAATTTCCCCGAACTTCCGTCACAGCGAGTGTTGGCCTTGCTTGCCGGGTTGGCGCTTGCAGGCCAGCTCCTGGGTCAGGGCCCATCCGACAGCTTGAAGCAGGCAGATGCGGATTACCGGGAGGGCGTAGCGGCGCTGAACCGCAACGACCTCCGTACCGCCCATGCAAAGTTTGCCGAGGTTGTGCGGCTCGCGCCGTCTGCGGAACAGGGCCATAGCGCGCTTGGCGCGGTGTTGGAGCGCGAAGGGCAGATCCCGGGCGCGATCGCCGAACTCGAGAGGGCGCTGGCCATCAAGCCGGACGATGCCGCAGCGCAGTTGAACCTGGCCGCGGCCTACGAGCAGACTGGAGCCGCCGCCAAGGCCGTGCCGTTGTACGCGCGGGCGGTGGCATCCGCCCACGCGCAAAAACTTCCTGTAGCTGCGGGCGTGCTGGCCGCATACGCACGCGCGCTGGCGGCAACCGGGCAGGGCGCCGCGGCAATTGCGCGCATGAGAGAGGCGGTGGCACAGCAGCCCGGCAATGCGCAGCAGCGCGACGATCTTGGCTCGCTCTACGCGCAGGCGCGGGACTGGCCTCACGCCGAGCGGGCGTTTTCCGAGGCGATTCGCCTGCAGCCGGAGTTGGCCGCGGCTCATCTGCATTTGGGCTTTGTGTTTCAGGCCGAGCAGAAGCCCCAAGCGGCGCACGAATGGCTGCAAGCCTACAAACTTGAGCCTGGGAACGCGAGCCTGGCGCTGCTGGCCGGCAAGGCACTCGCTGAGGCCGGGCAGGACGAGCAGGCGCTGCCGATCCTGGCGCATGCCCACGCGCTTGCGGCACAATCAACCGACGCGGCTTATCAACTGTCTCTGGTGCTGCAGCGAATGAACCGCGTGGAGGAGGCAATTGCGCTGTTAAAGAGCGTCGTAGCAGCCGAGCCCAAGAACGCCGATGCGCTCATCAACCTGGGTCTGGCGCTCAGCCAAGCACATCAGGCGCGGGATGCCGTCCCCTTCCTTGAGCGCGCAATTCAACTGCAGCCGGACAACGCGACGGCGCATCAGGACCTGGCAGCGGCGTATCTGCAGGTGAATGAGACCGACGCCGCGATTGTGGAACTCGAGGCGGCGCTGAAGCTTTCTCCGGACTCTCCGCAACTGCATTACAACCTGGGCGCGGCGTACAAAATTGAAGACGACGCAGCCCATGCCATTCCTGAACTCGAGACAGCGGCGAAGCTGGATGCACCTGCGTATGAGCCGCAGTATCTTTTGGGCGTGCTCTATATGCAGCAGGCTCGTTATGACGAAGCAGCGCCGCGGCTGGAGGCGTCCCTTAAACTGCATCCGCAAAACGGCGATGGATGGGCAACGCTGGGCAGCGTTTACAACAAGCTCGACCGGCTTCCGGAGGCGGTGACTGCGCTTCAGGAAGCGATCAAGCAGCTTCCGGAGCAGGCCGATCCGCATCTGACATTGGCCGCGGTGCTGGTCAAACAGAACCAGCCTGCGCAAGCCGCCGAAGAACGCAAGACCGCGGCCAACCTGATGCGCGCTCACATGAATTACCAGCGGGCCGAGGTTGCCACCAACTCCGGCAAATCGCTGCTGAAAGACGGCAAGGTCGACGATGCCGTGGTGCAGTTTCGCAACGCAATCTCCTTCGATCCCGAATATGTGGAAGCTCACGCAGGGCTGGCCATGGCGCTCGAGAAGGAGGGCAAGACGGTCGAAGCCACCGCCGAACGCGCCTGCGCCAAGGCGATTGAGAATCCTCCGTCTGAATCGCAAAATGCACAGGCCGTCCTGGCGGCTTGCGCGAAGCGGTGATCCAGGGAAGCAATGATCCAGGCAGGTGTCGCGCAGCAATTTCACCGCGCAGGTTTTCGATACGGCCGCCGGATGTAGAACGGCGCCAGTTGTGGCCTAAACTGTTCCAAGTGCGCGGAGGACAGCAGTATCCACCTGTCGGTGGATGTACAGCGGCGCAATCGATAGCCTATACTGCCTGTGGCAAGGCCGGACTCAGCGCCGGACCACCTTTGCTCCACTGTCGCACTGCCTGTGATTTGAGCCGATCATCTGCCGCTGGGGCAAAATGGCAACCCTTGCCGGGGATTCCTGCAGCCATGAGCCGCCATGCAATCCGTATATCCGTGCTGACGCTGTTGTTGTGCGCAGGGTCGTTCCTGCTGCTCCATCGCATCTACGGGGCCGAAGACGCGCGCGACGACGAGGCCAGCGCCCGCAAAGCCTATGCCGAAAAGGTGCGCCAGACCTACAACTTCGCATTTGCCAAGGACAAAATCTCCCTGCCCGGCAACGCAGCCGTGGTAGGCGACGACTTTCTTCAGCCGGACGCCTTTCCGGATGCCGCCTACTGCGGCCATTGCCACCAGGAGGCCTATCACCAGTGGCGTCAATCGCTGCATGCCAACTCGTTCCGGACTCCCTTTTACCGCACCAGCGTGAACATTCTGCCGCACACCAAGGGAATCGAATTCACCCGGCACTGCGACAGTTGCCACAACCCGATCGGTGTATTGGCCGGCGCGCTCGACAAGAAGGCGACCGTCGACCGCACCTTTGACCGCGACGGGCTCACCTGCGCAACCTGCCATTCCATTCAGCAGGTGGACTCGAAGCTGGGCAACGGCGGTTTTGTGATGGGCGTGCCTTCGGTGATGGTGGATGAGCAGGGCAACCGCATGCCGGGCATCGTGCCGGACGCGGAGATTCTTGCGCACCTTGACCGCCATTCCAAAGCGGTGATGCAGGACATCTATCACACGCCGGAGTTCTGCGCCGCGTGCCACAAGGCAAACCTGCCGCCGGGACTGAACGATTACAAGTGGATCCGCGCTTTCACGGCATACGACGAGTGGCAGAACTCGAAATTCTCCAATCGCAATCCGCTCACCTTTTACACGGCGGACTTCACCACCTGCCAGGGTTGCCACATGAAGCGCGCGCCCAACCTGCTTCCCGAGCCGGGCGCGAAAGAAGGCACGTTTGTGTCGCACCGCTGGCTGGCCGGCAACACGGCTGTGCCGTTCTACTATGGGTTCGACGAACAGCTCGAAAAGACCATTGCCTTCCTGCGCAGCGGCGACTATCTCAATGTGGATATCTTCGGCTTGAAGCTGGGCGAGGCCGACAAGTTGATTGCTCCGCTGGGCACAGTCCCCTTTTCGCTGCGCTCCGGCGATACGGTTGAAGCGCTGGTCGTCATTCAGAACAAAATGATCGGTCACTCGCTGATTCCTGAAGTGCGCGACCTGTATGAAGCGTGGACGCAGTTCACCGCTACCGATGCCTCAGGAAAAGAAATCTACTCGAGCGGCTATCTCCAGCCGAACGGTATGCTCGAACCCGGCGCCCACAGCTTTACCAATCGGCCGGTCAATGTAATCGGCAACTTTGTAGACAATCACATGGTGTGGGCCATCCATTCGGTGGCTTACGACAACACGATTCAATCCGGCCGATCCGCGCTGGTTCGCTATCGCTTCCGCCTGCCCGCCGGACTGAATGGGACCATCACGCTCAAGGCGCAGGTCAACTACCGGCACCTGCGCCAGAGTTATCTGAACAACATCTTCGGCACCGATCACCCAGCTTATCCGGTGGTCGAGATTGCCTCGCGCTCCCGCGTGCTGAACATCGGCGAGAATACTCCGGAGACCCCGCTCGCCAGCGACAACCAGGACTGGATGCGCTGGAACAACCTGGGCGTCGGCTATCTTGACCAGCTGCAATATGAGGATGCGATCCACGCTTTCGAGCAGGTTGAACTCCTGCGTCCGGAGTACAAGGACGGCTACATCAATGTGGCGTTGACCTACATTGAATGGGAGAAGTACGACGAAGCGGCCAAGCCGCTGGAAAAGGCTCTGGCGCTGCGTCCCGGCGATGCGCGCGCTCTTTACTATCGTGCCTTGGTAGAACGTCGCGCGCGAAACTCCGAGGCCGAGGTCGCCGATCTTGAAAAGATTGTGACGCAGTACCCTCAATCCCGCGACGCGCGGCGCGAACTCGGCATCTCCTACTACCAGCAGCACCGGCCGGACGAGGCCATCGAGCAGTTCAAGGCGTTGCAGGCCATCGATCCCGACGACCTGGCCGCGCATTACAACCTGGCCATCCTCTACCGCCGCAAAGGCCTGAAGAAACAGGCCGAACAGGAAGCAGCGCTCTACACCATGAAGCGCATCGATCCCGGCGCGCCGACTTACTCGCTCGACTATCTGCGCAAGCATCCTGAAATCTCCAACGAAAGCGTTCCCTGGCATCTGCACACCGACATGCAGAGCGCGCCGCAAAGCCCCGCAGCGGGGCAACCTTAAGAGCGGGGCAACCATAAGAGCGGGGCAACCATAAGTCGGAAGGAAACCAATTTGATCATGCACAGATTGAATCGCCGCCGGTTCATCGAATCGCTGAGCCGCACCGCGCTGGTTCTGCCGTTTGCCGATATTCTGGCCCTGGCCGCGCCGGCCCAGCAGCAAACACAGCCCCAGCCGCAGAAGATCGGCCCGATTGAGCGCAGCTACGATGCCAAGCCCGCGCCGCCCCCTCCGGGCCCCAAGTCGCCCATCGAGGGAACGCCGCTGGGAGTGAGTTTTGTAGAGGTCGCTGCGGAGTCGGGACTGACCGCGAAGACCATTTATGGCGGCGAACTGAAGAACAAATATCTGCTTGAGACCACCGGTTGCGGCCTAGCCTTCTACGACTACGATCACGATGGATGGCTGGATCTGTTTCTTGTCAACGGATGGCGGCTGGAGGGATTTCCAAAGGGACAGGAGCCGCACTGCCGGCTCTTCAAGAACAATCGCGACGGCACGTTCACCGACGTTTCGATCGGCTCGGGCCTTGAGCACAAATTCGGCTGGGGCCAGGCCTGTTGCGTTGGCGACTACAACAACGACGGCCTCGACGATCTGTTTGTCACCTATTACGGGCAGAACGCACTCTACCGCAACAACGGCAACGGAACCTTCACCGATGTGACGCTGTCGGCTCGTTTGATTCAGCCGGGACCGAAGATCCGCTGGAACACGGGCTGCACGTTTGTCGATTACGATCGCGACGGTCACCTCGACCTGTTCGTCGCCAACTATGTGGACTTCGACTTGAAGACCGCGCCGCTGCCCGAGGACGGCCCATGCACCTACAAGGGAATTCTCGTTGCCTGCGGGCCACCTGGACTTCCCGGCGGCAAAAACATTCTCTATCACAACCAGGGCGACGGAACCTTTGCGGATGTTAGCGAGAAGGCCGGCATGTTTACAGCCATCGGCACCTACGGACTGAGCGTCGCGGCCTCCGATCTGGATGGCGACGGCTGGCCTGACATTTATGTCGCCAACGATTCGGCGCCCGCCACGCTCTATCAAAATCAAAAGGACGGAACCTTTCGCGATATCGCCGTTGAAGCCGGCGCGGCGCTTTCGGCGGAAGCCAAGCCACAGGCCGGCATGGGCGTTTCCATCGGCGATTATCTTCGCGACGGCAGGTTCGACATTGTGAAGACCAACTTCGCCGGCGACACCGACTCGCTCTACACCAATCTGGGCGACGGTAACTTCGAGGACCGCACGTACCCCGGCGGGCTGGGCGTGAACACGCGCCTGCTGGGCTGGGGCGTGGGTTTCTTCGACATGGACAACGACGGCTGGCTCGACATTCTCATGTCCAACGGCCACGTCTATCCCGAAGTGGATATGTCGAAGACGGATCTTAAATATGCTGAGCACAAATATCTCTATCGCAACCTGCGCAACGGACGCTTCGAAGAGGTGACCGAAAAAGGCGGCCCGGGAATCATGGAAAACGCTCCGGCGCGCGGCTGCGCCTTTGGCGACTACAACAACGACGGCGTGATCGATGTTGCCGTCAACTGCATCAACGGATCGCCGCAATTGCTGCGCTGCATCTCGACGCTCAATCGCAACTGGATCAAGATCAAGCTGGTCGGCACCAAATCCAATCGCTCCGGAATCGGCAGCCGCGTCACGGTCTCGGCATCGACAACGCCGGATGCGGAGCGCCCGCTGGTGCAGACCGAAGAACTGCGCAGCGGCGGCAGTTACTTTTCGCAAAACGACCTGCGCCTGCACTTCGGACTCGACCAGGCGAAGCGCGTGGATCTTGTTCGGGTCAGCTGGCTCAGCGGCCAGGTGGATCAATTCCGCGACCTCGAAGTCAATCGCCTCTACGTGCTTGAAGAGGGCGGAAAGATCCTGAAGTCCGACCCGCTCACCCCGGCCAGACTCAAAACGAAAGCATAAGGCTCATTTTGGCTCGACTCGCTGTTGTGCTTTTCATCGTCGCCTTAGCTGCCGCGGCCCTGGGCCAAACCAGCCCAGCCTGCCCCTGGGTGCCGTCAGGGACTGCGGAACGCCTTCTCGGCGGCGAAGTGACCGTTGTCGCTCATGTGGAGGGGAGCGCAGCCGGCTCGTGCAGCTTTACGCGCGGGAGCGGAGAGGGCGCTGCCTCCATCGAGATCCGGGTTGGCCCCATGGACACGCACCCTTGCATGCAGGACAGCGTGAAGCTCAAAGCGCTGGGGAATGAAGCGGTGCAATGCCGGCATGGCGCCTCGCCTTCCCGGCAGTCGTATCAAATTGCCGGACGCATCCGCAACGTCTTCTTTGTCGTAACCATGACCAACATTCCCGGCGCTACCACGCCGGAGCCCTCTGATCCGCGCCTTGCCGATTCCTATGCCGCATCTCCAATCGAGCGCCTCGCCGAACAGG
>DATKGE010000010.1:0-34077 GCA_035510955.1 Occallatibacter sp.
CCGGAAGTATTGCGCTCGAACGATCGAGACCCCAAATAAGGGATGGTTTGATCCCTGCCCCCTGAACCCTGCTTTTCGGAGTTTTCAATGGAACTGAATCAACTGGAGACGTTTCTGGCGGTGGCGGAGGAGCGCAGCTTCTCCCGCGCGGCGGTGCGGCTGCACAGGACGCAGCCGGCCGTGAGCCAAGTGATCCGCAAGCTGGAAGAGTCAGTGGGCGAGACGCTGTTCGATCGCGCAGCTCGCGACGGCTCGCTGACCGCAGCCGGGGTGCTGCTGCGCGACTACGCACAGCGGCTGCTGGCTTTGCGCCGTGAGGCCTCCAGCGCGATGGGCGAGTTGAAGAACCTGGAGCGCGGGCACCTGCAACTGGCTGCCAACGAGTACACCTGCATGTATCTGCTGCCGGCTATCGATGCCTTTCGCCGCGAATTTCCGCATGTCAGCGTGACCGTGCAGCGGATGCTGGCGTCGCGGATTCCCGAGGAGCTGAGTCTGCGGACTTTCGAGTTGGGCGTGATCTCTTACCGGCCCGATCCGGCGCAATTCCGCACGATTGCCGTATACGCCGACAGCCTGGCCTTCATCGTGGGACCGCGGCACGCCCTGGCCAAGGCGCATCGTGTCTCAATCAACGATCTGGGCAGCGAACTGTTTGTTGCTCACAATGTGACCTCGCCGCTGCGCCGCAAGGTGATTGAGGCCTTCCAACGGTACCGCACACCGCTCAATATGGGCATCGAGCTGCCTACCATTGAGGCCATCAAGCGCTTTGTAGCCATGGGCAACGGCGTGGCACTTGTTCCCCATCTCACGGTGGCACACGAATTGGAGGCTGGCGATCTGGTTCGGGTCAAGGTCGATGAACTGGAAATGCGCCGGGTTCTGCGCCTGACACATCGCCGCCAGGCCACGCTTTCGTACGCGGGCAAGGCGTTTCTCCACACCCTGAAGGAGCTGGCCCGGAAACAGGGACCTCCTTTTTATTTTCATGTGGAACGGGCTGGATAAGAAATGCTTGTGGGCTTCGTGGTATCCCACCCTTTCGCAAGAGATTTCAAGAAGCAGGTTCTTCGACTCCGGTCGCCGCGGCGACCTTCGCTCAGAATGACGGGGATGGGGCCGGGGCTGTTTGCTTTCATGTGGCGCGGAGGGGTAAAGGGCGATTTCGGCGATTTCTGCCGTGTCCAGTGCCGCTTTGTCCTGGCATGCGTCTATAGCCAAGGAACATTTTCAAATAGATCGCTGTCGTACCCGTTCCCACCGTAACCCGCTCAGGCCATTTACAATGCTGAGAGCGGGGCCCGGATCCAACCGGCGCGCCGGAATCGACAAGCTCGTTGCCAGCCGGACGGTTGTGCAGTCGTGAGGTTCAGGACCGAATGAAGAAGATCGCCATCATTGCATTCCTGTTGGCCGGATGTGCGGCCGCAGGGCATGCCCAGGAAAGTCGCCAGGATTTAAGCATCAGCGGAACGGTTTTGATTGACCCGTTCATTGCCTCACAAACCGACGTACAGGTCCACTCCAACTATGCGCTGGGCGCTTTGGCCAGCTATCGCTTTATGCTCACGCCGTCCAGTGCGCTGGAGGCCAACTACGGCATTACCTACCAGAACACGATGAAGTACGTACTACCCCAGTTTCCCACGGGAATCAAGGTGTCGGTCCGCACCCAGGAGGCTTCAGCCGCCTATGTGCGCTCGTTCAACTACAAGAAATTCAACCCGTTTGCCGAGGCTGGCCCGGCGGCATTCATTTTTCTCCCCGTGCGCAACACGGGAACGCAGTCTCTGGACGTGAAACAACAGACCGGGATCGGCGCCATATACGGAGTCGGCATTGCGTATGAGATCAGCCCCAGCTTCGACATACGGGCCGAGTACCGGGGCATGGTGACCAAGGTGCCGACCTTCGGCTACACGGCCTTCACCACCAACAAGTGGTTCAACATCTTCGACACCACCATCGGCGTGGCGTACCACTTCTAAAAAGGCTGTTCGAGGGTCGTGGAAGGATTTGCAAAAAGGGATGGGCCTTGGCCCATCCCTTTTTTGCTGCATGTTTCGGCGAAGTTGCTTGCAGCGAAGCTTATGAGCGGGATTGCGATGGCTTCACGGCTTCGCGGTAGCGCCCCAGCTCCTTGACCATGGAGCAGTGGGGGCGCAACGCGTCGAGGGCGCGGGTACCTTCGTCAGGCGAGTGAACCTGGCAATCGACATAAAAGATGTACTCCCAGGGCTTGCCGTGGACGGGGCGGGACTCGATCTTGGTAAGGTTGGTGCCGATGGCAGAGAGCTCGGAGAGAGCGGCGACCAGCGAACCGGGCTTGTTTTCCACCGAAAACGCCAGGCTGATCTTGTTCGAATCAGGATCGATCTTGGCATCGGCGGAGCGGCGGACGAGGAAAAAGCGGGTAAAGTTCTCCGCGTTATCCTCGATGCCGGCTTCAAGAATCTGCGCGCCGTAGTAGTGCGCCGCGGCCTCGCTGGCGATGGCGGCGGCGTGGCGGTCGCGCAGTTCCACCAGTTGCTTGACGCTGCCCGCGGTGTCGTAGAAGGCGTAGGACTCCATGCGGGGGTGGCGGGCGAGGAAGCGCCGGCACTGCGCCAAGGCGACGGGATGCGAAAAGACGCGGTCGATCTCGCCGATCGCGGTTCCGGAGAGGACGATGAGGTTGTGGCGGATGCGCAACAGCGTCTCCCGCTCGACGGTCACGTCATTGGTTAGCAGCAGGTCGAAGTGCTCGGACACAGAGCCGGCCAGCGAGTTCTCGATTGGGATGGCAGCGGCGGCCACCGAACCATTGGCCAGCGCGGCAAAGACGTCGGCGGAAAGAGAGCAGGGGACAATGACTGCGTCCGCCACAAAATTCTTAGCTGCTTCATGGCTGAACGAGCCCGGCTCTCCCTGGATGGCAATTTTCATTCCCGTGCCTTGTTCCGCGGCCTGTCCGCTCGGTGAGGCCGCCGAGCCTGGGCCCTCGATCGAATGCTTTCTGGCACCATACCACAGCTCCACGGGAGCTTTTTGGACGGAAGTTTTTTCGGGGATTGTGCGGGGAGGCGTCTCAGGGGGCATAGAGCTAAAACCGGATCCACAGGTCGGCAGCGACAAAGGCCAGGAAGACGGTGGCGATGACGCCGTTCATGGTGAAGAAGGCGGCGTTGAGCCGGCGCAGGTCGCGCGGCGAGACGAGAGAGTGCTCGTAGGCCAGCAGCAGGGCTACGGCGGCAACGCCCAGCCAGCCGATGACCTTGAATTGGAAGAGCAGGCCGAACCAGACCAGCAGGGCGAGCATAGCCAGGTGCATGACGCGGGCGGCGATGAATGCCGCAGGAATGCCGATCGACTGGGGCAGGCTGTAAAGGCCGGCAGCGCGGTCGTGCTCGAAGTCCTGGCAGGCGTAGAGAACGTCGAACCCGCCGGCCCACAAGGTGACGGCGGCGGTGAGGACGAGGATGCGCGGGTCGAGTGTCCCGCGGACGGCGACCCAGGCGGCCGACGGGGCCAGGCCGAGCGCCAGGCCCAGACCCAGGTGCGACCAGCGGGTGAAGCGCTTCATGTAGCTATAGCCCAGCAGCACCACCAGCACCACGGGCGAGAGATAAAGGGTGAGCGGGTTAAGCTCGTTGGCGGCCAGAACAAACAGCAGCGCGGCCACGCATGTGAATCCGAAGACAAACTGGCGCGAGAGCATTCCGGCGGGGATGGCGCGGGCGCTGGTGCGGGGATTGGCTGCGTCGAGTTCCGCGTCGGCCCAGCGGTTGAAGGCCATGGCCGAGGAGCGGGCGGCGATCATGGCGATAAGAATCCAGAGCAGGGTACGGCCGGCGGGCAGTCCGTGCGCCGCGAGCAGGGCGGCAGTGAGCGCAAAAGGCAGCGCGAAGATGGAGTGCTCCCACTTGATCATCTCGAGCGTGGTGCGGGTTTTGGAGAAGATGCCGGGCATGGGCTCCATCTAGAAGTGTAATTCAGGCGTGGGGAGCGAGCATCTGCAACCGGCGCACATCAATGGCGGCGAGAATCGCGGACCGGGACGGTAGGTCAGGGCTTCAGCCCTGACACCAGGCGACAGAATCCTTTCCTGCTCTTCTGTCATCCGGCGCGCAAAGCGCGCCGGATGACAGCCAAATCTCAATTGTGTGGTTGTGATTGTCCGGGCTGAAGCCCGGACCTACCAGCCCGGACCCCCGAGCCCGCCCGGCCAGTCGGCGGGATTTGTTCTTTGCATCGGCGGGTCGCCGCGCTAATCTTGTGAACAACGTTCGTACGACCGCAGGCGATAGCCCTGACCCCCGCCCGCAGGGGCTGAAGCCCAATCTCTTCCCCAAGTCCCAATCGGCACGACTGAAGTCGTGCCCTGACACAAAACGCGTCTTTGAAACATTTCATTGAAACAAAATCAGGAGAGTCGATGCTTTTCCTCAAGCCCCTGCGGTGTTTCCTCCTCTTCATGTTCGTTGCTTTGGCATTTCTTTCATCCCAGACGGCCCACGCCGAGGTGCCAACCCCGGCCTCCGTTCTCGGTCACACGCCAGGCGACGATTTCTACCTCGCCGACTACGAAGACACCATTCGCTACTTCCATGCGCTGGCCGCGGCCTCGTCCGACCGCATGAAGATGTTTACCGTGGGCAAGAGCACCGAGGGCAAAGACATTGAGGTTGCCGTCATCTCGTCGCCGGCGAACCTGGCGAAGCTGGATGATGCGAAGAAGATTGCCGGGCGCCTGGCCCGCGCAGAAGACCTGAACGACGACCAGGCCAAAGAACTGGCGCGCACGTCGAAGGTGATTGTGCACATCGACGGCGGGCTGCATTCCGACGAAGTGGCCGGCACGCAGCACACTATGATCCTGGCCTACAATCTGCTCTCGGCCAAGAACGATGCGCAGATCGACGCCATTCTCGACAACGTGATCCTGGTGCTGTGGCCTACGCTCAATCCCGATGGGCAGGACATGGTGGTGCACTGGTACCGGCAGAACCTGGGCAGCAAATACGAGGTGAGTCCGCTGCCCATGCTCTACCAGGAGTACGTCGGCCACGACAACAACCGCGACGGGTTCATGATGAACATGAAAGAGGAGCAGGTGGTGGCGAAGGCCGAGCTCGAATACAGCCCGGTAATTTTTTACTGCCAGCATCAGACGGCTCCGTTTCCGGCTCGCATCTGGATTCCGCCTTTCTCCGATCCGATATCGAGCAACATCAGCCCTTACGTGCGCAGTTGGCTCAACGTGGTGGGCACCAATATGTCGGCGTATCTGGATGCGCACAACATGCCGGGGGCCATCTCCGAGTCGCGCTTCGACAACTGGTATGCGGGCTTTACCGACTGGGCGGGCGTGTTTCGCAATGAGATTTCGTTCTTCACCGAGACGGCGCTTTACCGTTACGCGACGCCGCGCTTCTATACGGCGGATGAGTTTCCGCGCAACAATCAGGATCTGCGCGCGCTGACCATGTACACCACGCCCTGGGAGGGCGGCTGGTGGCACTTGAAGGACGCGGTGGACTATATGGTTGCCGGGTCGATGTCGGTGCTGGACCTGGCGGCGAAGAATCGCGAGACGCTGCTCTACAACCGCTATCAGGCGGCGCGCGACAACATTCAACACTTCCGCAAGGAGCCTCCGTTTGCGTATGTCATCAGCGACAAACAGGCGGATACGCCGGAGGCCGGCTCGCTGGCACAGAAAATGATCGACAACGGCCTGGAGGTCTACGCGACCAAGGACGGATTCAGGGCCAATGGTGTGAGCTATCCGGCCGGGTCGTGGGTGATTCCGATGGATCAGCCCTACTCCGCGATGGCCAAGGAGTTGTTCGAGCGGCAGCATTATCCGGACGCGCTGGAGAATGGGACTTCGAAGGCGATCGATCTGCCGTACGATGTGACCGGCTGGACGCTTTCGCTGCAGATGGGCGTGGATGTGGATGCGGTGACCGATCCGCTGGCGGCGGATCAGCGCGCGCTGCTGACGAAGGTCGATGCGGTTCAGTTGCCCGATGCAACCGTTGAAGGCGCGGGCGCTGTGTTTGCCCTGAGTCACAAAGTCAACGCAGCTTTCGAACTGGTGAACGCGGCGCTCGCGCAGGGCGGGACTGTCTCGCTGGCCGAGGAGCCGGTGAAGACTGCCGAAGGGATGGAGAATGGAGCCTTCCTGGTTGGCGGGCTCAGCCGCGCGATTGTGGATGGGCTGACAAAGAAGTACGCGGTCTCGGCCACTGCGGTGAGCGCGCCTGCGCATACGCTGGCCATCAAGAAGGCGCGCATCGGGCTCTATCGGCCGTGGGCGCCATCCATCGATGAAGGCTGGACGCGCTGGATTCTGGAGAATTATGGGTTCGAGCCGAAGAGCCTTTACAACGCGGACATTCGCTCGGCCAATCTGAAAAATCGCTACGACGTGATCGTGTTGCCCGATATGTCGACACGACAGCTTATGCAGGGTTTCGGTGTGGGCATTGTGCCGGGGCAGTATGCGGGCGGGGTGGGCGAAGACGGCATCGATCATTTGCGGGAGTTTGTGCGCGCAGGGGGAACGCTGATCGCGCTGAACCGGACAGCGTCGAGCATGATTCCGCTCATGTCGCTGCCGGTCGAGAACGTCATTGAGGGCGCCAAGAGCGACAAATTTTTCTGCTCCGGAGCGCTGCTGCGCGTGGAGACGGAACATGCGGATCTGCCCGCCAACTTCGGCGTTTCCGATTCGCCGGTGGTCATGTTCCAGGCGGGTCCCGCGTTCCAGACGCTGCCGGGATTCCACGGCGCGGTGCTCGCTCGCTATCCCAAGCAGACCAATCCACTGGAGAGCGGGTTGCTGCTGCATCCGGAGGCTATTGAAGGCAAGATCGCCGCGCTGGAACTCGCCTATGGACGCGGACGCATTCTGCTCTACGGATTCAAGCCGCAGTTCCGCGGAGAATCGCACGCGACGTACAAATATCTCTTTAACGAGTTGTATTTGTTCGAGCATCCTCCACTGCCCACCGAACCTGCGCCCGCTGCCAAGGCTCCCGCGGAAGCTTCGGTTGCTGCAGCGAAGCCCGCCGCAGGCGCCAAGCCGGCCGAGCCGGACGACGACGATATCGAAGAGTGAGCTGGCGCTGGTCGAAGATCGTGGTCCTCATCCTTGCAACTTCTTTCCGTTGCAAGGATGGGGCGCCCGATGTTGAGGGACGTTTAGTTCCTATTGAGTTACAACCTTGTTCTGGCCTTCAGCGGGCTGATTGGCGACTTGCAGGTAATTCTTCACGCTGAAGATGCCGGGGACGGCGTTGGCGCGGATGAACGCGACCTCCTTGTCGGTCTGGTTGTCAACCACGCCGTAGAGTTCGACATTCCCGTTCTGCACCGAAATGCGGATGGGCTGTGCCGGGTCGATGGCGTACTTGCTCAGCATCGGCGAGCTATAGACGGCGCGCGCCACGGCGATGCGCGAGTGGTCGTCCATGATGGAGACGGGATCGACCTGAATATGGGCGACTACGCCCTTCACTCCGGGATACGTGCGAACCAGCGCCAGCGCGGAGTCCTTGTCCACGTCGGTGCGGGCGTGGCCGCCGAGCGTGACTACGCCGTTTTCGACGTTCAGGCTGATGGCGTTGAACGTGTTCCCGTAGCCGACACGATCGTAGGACAGCTTCTCTCCCAGCTTGGCCTGCAGCGCGGCGTCGGAGACTGCGGGTCCGGCGACCTGGATCTCGTCGCGGACCGCGGTTACGCCCCTGGCCTTGGCCACGTTCTTTTCGGCGTCGGCCTTGTACTCAAAAAGGTCCACGGTTCCTGAGAGCGTGGCAATGCCGTTATCCACGCTGACCGTTACGTTGCGAAACTGCTTCTTGTTGAGGCGGGCAGCAGCGTCGCTGGCCGCCGGATTGTCTGTTTGTGCCTGCGCGGTGGCGCCGGGGCCTGAAGCCGCAGCCAAAGAAACTTGGGGAAGGCCCAGGAGGGCTCCGGCGAGGGTGGCCGCGAGCAGCGCGTTCCTAGTAGTACGCATCGTCGTTGTCATGTTTGCAACTCCTCCGCATTCATCAATAAATGCATTTGCGGTTACCGGCAGGAGTTTGGTCTGCACGTTCCGCGTTTACATAGACACGCATTGCGGGGAAAAGTTCCGCGTGGGCGCGGCGGATAAGTGCCCTATTGGATTTAGCTTGGTGCAAAGTAGAAGAAGTAATCCATCCGACGATATCTGCGTCTAACTCGCGACACGAGTGGGGATAACTACCGCGTGCACATTCTTTGCGGTTCGTAGCATCAGTTTTTAGGCAGACTGGATTGTCGGGAGCTTATCAAATGCAGGTCCTTCGACTCCGCTGAAGTACGCCTCGCTCAGGATGACAGGTCATTTTTGATAGATACTTTGGAGATAGGACCGTTGCGCCTGAAGTTAGCGTTGCATTCCGCTGCGGTCAGCGGTAGCGGCGGGTCGCTTTCAGGACCATGGAGAAGACGTCGGATTCGTCGCGGGCTACCACCAGCGAGACGTGGCGGTTGATGGCGATTTCAGCCTGCAGCAACTGCTGGCCGGTGGTGTCGACATCGGTGGCGAAGGTGAGCGTGATATTTCTGCCCAGCTGCTCCTCGACCGTGATGCGCGAGGTGGAGTTGCCCAGGACGCCGATGTAGTTGGGGTCCACTTTTACCGATCCGGCGCCGAAGAGCTTTTGCACGCGGCTGCTCACGGTGGCGTTGAGCGCGCCGCCGAGCAGGGCGTCGGTGGTGGGATTGGCGACGGACTGCTCCTGCTGCTGGGTGTAAAGACGCTGCTGATTCTCGGTGCGGCCGAGGGCCAACAGGGCCACCACGTCGGCTTCGGGCAGCGGCGGATCGCTACGATAGGTGACGGCGAGCTTCTGCGGCGTCCCGTGCAGTCCCAGGGTAATGTCGTAGTCTTCTACGCGCGCGGTGGCGTTCAGATCGATGGTGGGCTCGATGCGGACCGGGTTGGTGAAGCTGATCTCGCCGCGCTGCAGGTCATAGCGGGTGCCGGCGACGGTGGCGCTGCCTTCGGTGATGGAGACATTGCCCAGCAGCGATGGCGAGGCGACCGTGCCGCGCAGGCGCAGGTCCACGTTGCCGGCCAGCTTGGCGTAGGCATTCTGGAAGTTCAACTGAGGCGACGACGTTAGGCGCACGTCGAGGCGGATGTGGTTCGACGGTGCGTCAGGCGGTGCGATGGTCTGCACCGTGTTGGCCTGGCTGGCCAGCGTGGCGATGTCCAGATCGGGGCTGACGGAGAAGCGCGTGATGAGCACGTTGCCGGAGAGCTGCAGGCTGTTCTGCGCGCCTTGCAAGTGGAGCGCGGTATCGGCCAGCGAGCTGACCCCTTGCGGGTAGCGAATGCGCACTCCCTTGCCGGTGACCGAGAGGTCGGCGTAGATGCCGTGCTGGTAGGCCAGATAACCGCCTACGCTGAGTAGCCCGCCGCCGCTCATGGCGGTGAGCGACTTAACCTCGAGACGGTTCTGGTTGAATTCGAGCGTGCCGTGCAACTGGCTGAGGCCGTTGGGCACGTCTTCAAGCGAAAGAGCCCCATCCTGGAAGTCGATGCGGCCGCGCAGGCCGGGGTCCTTGAGCGTTCCGTGCGCTTCCACCTGGAAGGTGGTGGTTCCACCCGCGGTCAGGTCGGGATCGATGGTTTCGGCAAGCTTGAGGTTGACCGAGCCGCTGGCGGCAAAGTCCAGTTGCTGTTTGTCCTTGAGCATGAGGCTGCCCTGGGCGCGCAGGTCGGTGTCTTCGCCGGTGATGTGCAATGGATCGAGCGTGACGCGGCCATTGGCCAGCGTGGCGTGGACGCCACCCTGGCTGGCAAGATGCAGGCCGGCCACGCTGACGGCCAACTGCTGCAGGCTGGCGTCGCCGCGAAACTCGATGGGGTGGGCCAGCGGTCCCTCGACAGTGATGGTGCCGGCCAAGGCCGACTCGCCGGTGAGTCCCTGCACATTGGCTGCCTTGAGCAGGCCGCCAATGTTGAAGTGGGAGAAGGTGAGTTTGGCGTTGGTGGCGTAGTCGCCGCTGAGCGAGGTCTCTCCGTTGAGATCGACTTGCGCGCCTTCGAGGCGGGTAGTTGCGTCGTAGGTTGCGGAGCGATTGGCGGTGTGCCCCGCAAAAACCAATGCGCCGAGCGGCTCGCCGCCGATGGCCAGGCCGGCAAGAGTGGCGTGGGCATCCAGACGCGGGTCGTCGAGCGTGCCGGAACCGGTAACGGAAAAGCCCAGCGTGCCGCTAGCTTCCGAATCCTGACGGCGCAGCGTTTCGATTTTGGCTATGTCGATGCCGGCGCCTTTGGCTTCGATCTGGAAGCGGTGGGATTTGAGGTCGAGGCTTCCCGAGGCGGAGACATTCCCGGATGGTGCGCCGACGCTGATCGAGGAGAAGCGGAACTGCTCGCCGTCGAGGGTTCCCTGGAGGCGCAGGCGCGTGATCGGCTCGCCGTAAGCGGTTGCGTCGTCCAACTCGACTGTTCCGGAGCCGTCCAGTGCGTTGAGCGCACCGTTGGCCTGGAGTTGCGCGTCGAGCGCGCCGGTGAGGGGAAGCTTGCGGCCGGCCAGGGTGAGCAGGTCGGTGAGGTCGGCTTTGCTGGCGCGCAGATGCGCATGCAGCGTGGAGTTCGAGTTGAACTCCGGTCCCTGCCCGCTCGTGGGGCTTTCAGCAGCGTCGAGTGTGCCGTCGACGTCGATCTCCGCTTTTCCACGGAGCAGACGGGCGCGCTGAATAACGATGCGCTCGGCCGCGTAACTGCCGGTGGCTTCGACCAAATCCCAGTGGACCAGTTGCGGCTGGGTGGGCAGCGAGGGCGTGGGTTGCTGCGATCCGGTTTGCTGCAATCCCTTGGCGGCACTTTCGACCATTCCGCCCAGGACCATTTCGATGCCCAGTTGTGTGGCCCTGGCGGTGCCGGCGATGTGTGGATCGACCAGCGAGCCGGTCCAGGAGCCGTGGAAATCGCCCTCGCCGTTGAGCGCGACCGGCAAGGCATTGGCGCCGGATTTGCCGTTCCGGTTGAGGCCCAGGTCGCGAAGCACGGCGTCGAACTCTCCGAGGTTGCTGGAGTGGAAATCGACAGTGAGCCCGGAGGGACTGGTGAGGGGATAAGCGCCCAGCCGGCCGGTGGCATCAATCTGGCTGGCGGGGGTATGCACATCGAGTTTGCGCAGATCGACAGCGCCGTCTTTCTGCGTGTAGGTAGCATCGATGGATCCAGCCGCGGGCACTTCTCCAGAAACGCTCAGTTGGGAGGGGTTCAGGTTCAACGCCGTGCTTACGACCAGCGTCTGCTGATCGCCTTTGACCCAGTTTGCATGGGCTTCGCCGTTGAGGCGGGTATCCAGGCCAAAGCGCAGAAAAGGCGCCTGGCCCACCATGTCCATGAGCGCGTCGAGAGAAACGTTTTGAAACTCGGCCGTCACCTTGCCGTTCACCGGGATGGTAATCACGTCGGGATTTGGGAGAGGACGCCGGCGCGGTTGCGGGGGGCCGGTGGAGCGGATGCTGTTCATTCCTCCGCGCTCGATGACGGTGGCGGAAGAATTGTGGGGCAGCCATGGGGCAATGTTGACTTCGCCTTCGAGTTGGCCGCCCTGGCGCAGACGGGCAACTACTTTGGTGATGAGCAACTGCCTGGGATCGGCATGGACTTGGGCATCGACCCGGAGGCCGGTGGCAATCACGCCGGGGCCAATGTAGGAGCCGTTGTCAATGTGAATGCTGCCGTCGGTGCGGAACTCTCCCCCTTCTCCGGCGGAGTCGAGATCGAGATGGGCAACGCCCTGGGGAGCAAACGGATAGCCGAAAACAGGCTCCAGCAGACGCATATCCAGTTCGCCTGTCGTTCTAGCCTGCCAATGCGGCTGGGCGAAGTTCTCCAACACTCCGGAGAGTTCCACGGCGTGTGGTTCTTCACGGGGATTTTTTGCGTCCGGGAATTTGGAGGTGATGCGCAGGGAACGGAGATAGACGGCGTTGCGGGTCAGGTCCAGCGTGGCCTGCATGAAGCCAATGGCCGGTTTCTCTTTGGCGCGTTGCAGGCTCAAATCCGTGGCGCCGGTTTCGATGCGGTAGGTTTCCGGGTCTTTGTCGGAAGGCGGAACGTAGCGTATCAGGAGCGAGAGATCGCAGGCATCGAGGTCGAGCAGGGCGAAGCGGTTCTGGAAGTCGAATTCCGAGGCGCGATTCTCGAAGTTCAGAACGCCCTGCTGGAACGAGACATGGCCGGCCTGGAGATCGAACATTGTATCCAGCATCGGCTTGTTCGTCTTGCGCGGCTTGCGCGGCTGGGGCAGGTTGGTGGAGCCGTCAGGGTAAACGATGAGGTGGAAGGCGGGATGGGAGATTTCCAGGTCGCGCAGCAGAATGCGCGGGCTGAAGAAGCCAAGCAGGCTCAGGCGCAGGCTGACGTGCTCGACCTGGGCGCAGGGCGCTTCTCCGGCGGCTTCACGGCCGTGCAGCACCAGGCCGCCCATGTCGGCCTGAAGGTTGAGCGGGTGCCAGTGGAAGGTGGCGATCTCAACGCGCCCGCCGGTGGACTCTTCGAGCACGGTCACAATGCGCTTGCGGACCAGGTCCTCGGCTGCGTCGGAGCCGGCCCACATCAAGAAGGCAATCGGGACGGCAATCGCGATAAAGGCTACGCAGGCGGCGAGCAGGAGAAAAAGGCGCAAGCGGCGGCGGGGCGGGCGCGGCGGCTGGGCAGGGGCGGAAAGCGTGGACGCGGGCTCGGTCAATAGCTTCCTCCTTCACTGCCGCCGGGGGTCTGCGCGGGCGAGGCGCCCGGGGTTGCCGGTGTTGCGGATTGCGGGGTTTGCTGAATTGGCGTCTCAAGGGCGGGATCGAGCACTTCAATGTCGCCCTGCTTGCGCAGGTTGCTGAGCCAGTCGTCGAACAGGACATTCACGCGCTGCTGTAGGAGAATCTCCTGAATGCGATCCGACACCAGGTCAAAGGTCGGAATGGTTTCGCCCTTGGCGTACTGAGGCAGAAGGGTGTTGTGGTAGTAGGCTTCGACCTCCTGCGGAGAGATGCTGATGCCCTGGCGGAAACGCTGCTCGATGAAGCGCAGGATCTCAACGCGGTGGCGGAGATAAGTCTCGACCAGCGTTGGGGTGAGGGCGTGGGTGAACAGGAAAGCGCTCCATCCGGCGGCTGAGGCGCAATTCTCGCGGACGCAGGCGGGAAGCTCCTTGCGGATTTCGATCAGCCGGGCATCGACTTCGTCCTGCGAAGGCTCGGCGGCCTGGGTGTCTTCCTGATGCATCTGCTGCTCGATGAGCGCGCGGCCGATCAACTGATCGAGGGCGCGCGCGCGAGTAAGAACGCCCAGGCCGCCCCTGCCGGGGTCGAGCACGGAAAGGCGGATTTCGTCCTCAACATCGCTGGTCAAAATGGCTTGGTTGTTCACCACAGCTACCACGCGGTCGAGAACGACGGGGGCGGCAGGCTGGGGGGTCTGCGCATGGGTCAGGATTGAAGCCGCAGCAGCGAGACAAACAAACAGGGTCCGCCAGCGGGCGACTCGGCCTGCGCCATGGAGCCGGATTGGAGGCTGTTTCCGCATCAGAAGGCTTGTCCCAGGCTGAAAAAGAAGTTGAAGTGGCCGGCTTCTCCTACGCTGGCCGGAGCGGTCGGGTTGGAGTAGTTGTAGATCACTGGGAAGATGGGCGTATTCAGGTTATAGCTGAAGTCCAGGCGGATGGGCCCGACCGGCGTATGGTAGCGCAGGCCGACACCGACTGCATGAGAGAAATAGTTGAAGCTGCATTCGCCTTGCCAGCCGGTGGAGGTGACGGGGCCGGGTGGGGCTTCATCGGGGTCATTGGGATTGACGATCTTCAGGTTCCTGCATGTATCGCGGTTGGGCTGGCGGGTGCGGATGGCGCTGGGCCAGATATCGGAAGCGTTGGTAAATACGTTGCCCATGTCGTGGAAGAGAACTAAGCTGAGCGCGTCGCCGAAGACAGGCAGGTTGGGCGGCGGCAGGCGAATCTCGCTGCTGTTGATGAACGCGCCGGCGCCGCCGATGGGGTAGCCGGTCTCCGGATCGCGCGGGCCTGCGGCGTTGATGGAGAAGCCGCGCAGCGAAGAATATCCGCCGGCATACAGCCGCTCGGGAAGAGGAATCAATTCAGTACCGGGTGTGCCGAAGGCGCGCTCCTGCCCGTAGCGTGTGGTGCGCGCCAGCACCAGGCGATCTTTATCGAAGCTTTTGTAACTGGAGTTGGAAACATCGAGTCGGTTGAAGACGGCCTGGGCGCCGAAGACTTTATCGGAGAGGAACTCCTGCAGGCTGGTGTAGGTTCCGCGGTGCGCGTCCAGGACCGAATCGCGGGTATCGCGAAGCCAGGTGAGCGCCGGGCCCGCCACGCGCACTGCGGTCGACTCCTGCGCAATCTCGCCGGGTGAGACCTGCAGGCTATTGGCCTGCACTTTGACGCGGCGGAAGTTGATCTCATAAATGAAGCTGTCGGCCTTGGAGAGGAGCGAACCGGGCGCGGTGAAATGCTCCGACAGGCGCATGCTGCCCTCGAGCTTTGAGGCCACGTAGGTGGTTACGTCCAGGCTGTTGGCGTAGCCCCCTGAGAAGGTGAGGCCAAAGTTGCGATTGGGGCTTAAGTGCGGGTCCTCGAACAGCAGGTCGATCTTCTGCTCCAGCAGGCCGTAGTTGCCCTGCAGCGAGGCAGACAGCTCGCGGCCGAAGAGGTTGTTGCGGGTGATGATGCCAAGAACCCGGGGGCTGACGCCGGTCTTGCCTTGCGAATTGCAGACAGCGCCGCTGAGGATGATGAGCCCGCAGTTGTAGTGCGGGGTTCCGGTCTGGGCCTCGAAACCTGCGCCGTAGGTCAGGGTCCAGCGGCGCGCTTCGATCGCCTGCAGCAGGACGGTCTTGTGCGAGTCGCCGCCGTTGGGGTTTTCGACCGCGGTATTTACTTCGTTGAAGAGAGCGAATTCGTAGAGACTGCGCTGCGTATCCAGCAGCGCGGTCTGGTCCAGCGGGTCGCCAGCGTGGATGGTGATGGCGTGGGCCACCGTCTCGAGGCGTGTGAAATGAAGCCCGGTGAGCAGCACCTTGCGCACGAACACCTGTTGCCCTTCGGTGACGTGGAAGACCACGTCAACCTTGCCTGGGTCGGACGGGTCGGGTTGCTGGGTCACGTCCACCTGTGGGTGCTCAAAGCCGCGGCTCAGGTAATTGGTGACGAGCGTATCGCGGTCTCCGGCCAGGTTACGGGGAGAAAGCAACTGGCCGGCAATGGTATTGAGCAGGGGAGTCAACTGAGCCGTATCCACTTGCTCGGAGCCTTTAATCTCGACTGTGCCCACTCTCAACTGTTCGCCTTCGTCGATCCGGTAGGTCACCACCAGAGGAGCGGTTGTTCGGGCTGCGGAGGAAAGTTTGGCCGGCGCGGAGTTTGCCCGCTTTGGCGAGGCCGCGGCGGTGCTGTTGTCGGCCACAGCGGTTTCAGGAGTGCTGGTTTCGGGCGTGACCTTCACTTTGGAAAAACCATTGTTGTGGTAAACAGCTTCGAGAGCACTAACGTCCGTGGCCAGCAGGGCCTGACTGTAAGAGCCATGGCGGTCGAGCGAGTCGGCGGCATGGACGTTCAACAGTTCCTTCAAGGTTGCGGAATCGAAGTAATGGTTCCCAGCCATCTCCACCCGCTGCACGCGGCGACGCGGGCCCAGGTCCACGTTGAACAGGATCTCCACCTCTTGTGCGCCGGCGGATTGCTCCTGGTGGCCGACTTTTACATCGAAGTAGCCCAGGCGCTGGTAGTAGTCGCGCAGGCGTCGATTGCCTTCATTGAGCAGGTCTTCATCGACTGCGCCTTCTTCATAAATGGGGATCACGCCGCGGACGCGGTCCTGGGAGATGGCTGCGCCTTTGACGAGCACCTTGACGCGCGACCCCTGGTTGGCGGAGAAGATGAAGTTTGTTCTCTTCGTGGCGGCGTCATACTGCTCTGACTCGAGCTTGATTTCGGCCTCCAGCCGCTCCTTGTTCCGGTAGTGCTTCAATACGCCGGACAGGGCGCGATTGGCGGTGTCGTGATCAACATGCGCGCCGGTTTTCAAGTGCGCATAATGCCGGAATTCTTCCGCGCTCATGCCGGAGTCGCCGTTTACCTGGACAGTGCCGATGCGCGCCTGCGGTCCACTGGTCACGTGAAAAGCAATATTGACGAGCTGTTCGTCCGCGACGGGAGTGAGGGTTTGCGTAATCAGCGGTTCGTGAAATCCGTTGTCTGCCAGCGCGGTACGCATGTCGTCGATGGCCCGATTGAGCTTGGCGGGAGTGTTCCGAGTCCCCGCCGCGAGTTGGCTGGCGCTGCTCAACTGCGCATTCATGGTTCCGCCCTTGGCTCCGTCTACGCTGACCGTCCCGATAAACGTACGCGGCGTTCCCTGAAAAGTTAGCGCCACGCCGTCGCCGAGGCGCGCAGCGGCTGCGTCAACGGTTTCATAGAGGCCGGTTGCGAAGAGCTGGCGCAGGCTTTTTCTCAGGTCGTCGGGGTTGAGCGGCGCACCTTCGACCTGGGCCAGATGACCGGGGAGCGGGTCAAGCCGGGAAGCAGGAACCCCCGCGAAGGAGATGCGGCGGACGGGCAATCCCTGCCATTGTTCGAGGGCTCGGGCCTGGGCCTCTGCGGGCGCTTGCGCTGCGTGGGAGACAGCGGCATCGGATGAGCCGGCTGCCGCTGGGGCCGGCGCTGCGGCCTGGCTCCAGCCGAGAGTTCCAGAATGAATGAAGAAGACGAGGACGGCGGCGACCAGAATGCTGGATTGCCGGAGACCTATCGCATTGCCGCAAAACCGTGACGGCCTTTTCTTCAAATTCATTCATCTCCCAAACGCCGGGGCACCGTTGCCGCCGGCTCTGCTTCTTCGGACGCAGCGCCACAACTTGCACATGATTGGACTCGGCTTTCTTGAGCGCCGGTTTCGCCCACCCCACCGGCTGACCTTATACTAACGAGGAAAACAAGCCCCGCGCAGCATCCGTATGGATTGTTGAACACTGCGCTGCGGCCAAGGAAGCGAATGCCCCAGTCGAGGTTACCCACGCGTCCGTCCAATTCGGCTCCCCGGCCGCCCGGCGGGGGAGTGCCCGTCGAGGTTCCTGCTGCGATGCCGCGGGCGGTTGCGCCGGCCGATTCTTCCCACCCCGTCAACGACGATTTGCTGGCGCGCGCGCAAGCCGGCGACCACCAGGCCTTTGCTCATCTCTACTCGCTGCACAAAAGGCGCATCTATTCTTTATGCCTGCGCATGGTGGGCAACATTGCGGAGGCGGAAGACTTGACCCAGGAGGCGTTTCTTCAACTGCACCGCAAGATTGCCACCTTCCGGGGCGATTCGGCCTTTTCCACCTGGCTGCACCGGCTGGCTATCAACGTGGTTCTGATGCAACTGCGCAAGAAGGGGCTTTCCCTGATTTCGCTGGACGAAGCCATGGAGCCGGCGGTCGAGGAGCGCCCTGGGCGCAGCTTCGGCGAGCCGGATCTCACCCTGTCCGGAGCCATCGACAGACTGGCCTTGCAGCGGGTCATCGACGAACTTCCCGCCGGGTACCGGCTGATTTTTGTGCTGCACGACATTGAGGGATACGAACATAACGAGATTGCCGCCATGCTCGATTGCTCGATCGGCAACAGCAAGTCGCAGTTGCACAAGGCGCGTCTGAAGCTGCGGGCAGGGCTGCGGATGCATCCGCTGGAGGAGGGCCGGCGATGAGTGAAGATGTAGACAAAATGAGCTGCGAAGCCTTCCAGGCCCAGTTGCCAGAGCTGATCGGCACGGGCGGAGATATGGCCGCACATCCGCATCTGGAGCATTGCGAGCTCTGCCGCGCCCTGCTCGCGGACCTGGAGACAATTGCCGAAGCAGCGCGCCAGTTGTTTCCCATTGAGGAGCCGCCCGACGAACTGTGGGAGCACATCGAATCGGCCATCAAGAATGAGAAGGCGGCCAGGGATGAGGACGGCCCGTTGATTTCAATGGGTGGACATGGATTGCCGGAGCCGGATTGACGCGTTTTCCCCTGCCACAGCAAGACCAGATCCCTTTTAACCACCGGAAGAACGCCCATGGGGCGGCGGCCTGCCGGTTCCAATTCGGAAGGCCCTGCTTTTGGACGCCGTATCCCACTCACCTGCCTGGGGTTTTAGCCGATACAATCCTGGCAGGACCGAGCCAGCAGTTGCCACGGCAATCGGCGGCACGGTGCGCGCTATCGGCTGGACGGCGGCTTTTCGGCCTCTTGCCATGCGGATGTCCACTGGAATTGAGGTTTGCGATGGACTTTGATGCGGCGTTGCGGATTCCAAAAGGGGAACCGGGTTTGATTTCAGGCCGTATCAAAGAGGGCAGCGCGAACCTGCGGAAACGAGCAAGGATTACCGCAAGCAGGAGAATCTTGAAACTTTTTGGAATCTGCGTTGTCTAATGAAGGAAAGTTGATACGAGGACACTCAATGCCGAATCAGCCAACGACCCCGCCGCCTGCTACAAACCCAACAGCAAAGACCAGCCCCGGTGTGCGCAGAATCCCTGTCCTGCCGGTGCGCGACACCGTTTTGTTCCCCCACGCCGTGTTGCCGTTGACGGTAGGCCGGGAAAGCTCGATCCAGCTGATCGAGTCGCTGGGCGAGGAGCGGACGATCGTAGTGGCTGCGCAGATCGACCCACGCCTGGATTCGCCCAAGCCTGCCGACATGCACGCCGTTGGCACGCTGGCCACCGTGCACAAGGTGGTGCGCATGCCCAACCAGAGCCGCTTTGTCTTTACCGAAGGGGTGGAGCGTGTGCGGCTGCTGCGCTACATCCAGACCGAGCCCTTCATGCTGGCCGAGGTGGAAACGCTGGAGGATACGGTGCCCGCGGCCAGTTCCGGAATTGAAGCGCTGGTGCGCAACGTGATTGGGCAGTTCCAGCAGATTGTGGCCGAGTCGCAGACGCTCTCCGACGAGTTGCGGACCATTGCCGCCAACATCGAGGAGCCCAGCCGGCTGGTGGATTTTGTGGCCTCCTCGCTGCCCTTCCTGACCACCGACGACAAGCAGCAACTGCTGGAAACCCCCAGCATCGAGCAGCGGCTGGAGAAATTGAACAAGCACCTGGCCAAGGAGATCGAGGTGCAACAGTTACGCACCAAGATCCAGACCGAGGTGCAGGACCAGGTGCAGCAGTCGCAGCGCGACTACTATCTGCGCGAGCAGATGAAGGCCATCCAGAAAGAATTGGGCGAGCAGGATGAAGGCCAGCGCGAAGTAGAAGACCTGCGCAAGAAAATCGACGACGCCAACATGCCGGAGGATGTGAAGAAGGAAGCGCTGAAAGAGCTTTCACGGCTTGGCCGCATGTCGCCCATGGCGGCCGACTACTCGCTCACGCGCAACTACATTGAGTGGCTGGCGGTGTTGCCGTGGAGCAGGAGTTCCGGCGAAAAGATCGACATCGGCAAGGCCAAGGAGATTCTGGACGAGGACCACTACGAGCTGAAGAAGGTGAAGGACCGCATTCTGGACTACTTGTCTGTCCTGGAGTTGAAGCCGGACATGAAGGGCCCGATTCTGTGCTTTGTGGGGCCTCCCGGAGTGGGAAAAACCAGCCTGGGCCGTTCCATTGCCCGCTCTCTCGGCCGCAAGTTTCAGCGCATCTCGCTGGGCGGCATGCACGACGAGGCGGAGATTCGCGGCCATCGGCGGACGTACATTGGCGCGCTTCCCGGTCAGATCATTCAAAGCATACGGCGGGCCGATTGCAACGATCCGGTGATCATGCTGGATGAGATCGACAAGCTGGGCAGGGACTTCCGCGGCGATCCGTCCTCGGCTCTGCTGGAGACGCTGGACCCGGAGCAGAACAACACCTTCCGCGACAACTATCTCGATGTGCCCTTCGATCTTTCCAAGACCTTGTTCATCTGCACGGCCAACCAGCTCGATCCGGTTCCGCCGCCGCTGCTGGACAGGATGGAGTTGATCTTCCTGCAGGGCTACAGCGAAGAGGAGAAAGTGCATATCGCCAAGCGCTATCTGATCCCGCGGCAGATCAAGGAAAACGGAATCACGCCGGAGCAGATCGAGTTTCCCGAGGATGCGGTGCGCTGGGTGGTGCGGCACTACACGCGCGAGGCCGGGGTGCGCAAGCTGGAGCAGGTGCTGGGAACTGTCTGCCGCAAGCAGGCGCGGCGCGTAGTTGAAAGCAGGACAACTGATGGCCAGACGGAAAAGCTTCTGGTGACGCGCGATGTGCTGAAGGAGTTTCTGGGCGGCATTCAGGTGCGCGTGGAGACCGAGGTCTCGGAGCGGGTGAAGCGGCCGGGCGTGGCTGTGGGGCTGGCCTGGACGCCGGCCGGCGGCGACATCCTCTTCATTGAGGCAAACAAGATGAAGGGCAAGGGCGGATTCACCATGACCGGGCAGATTGGCGACGTGATGCAGGAGTCGATGCAGGCGGCGCTGACCTGGGTGCGATCGAACGCAGCAAGCGTGGGTCTGGACGATGACTTCACGCGGGAGGTCGATCTGCACATTCACGTACCGGCGGGAGCCATCCCCAAGGACGGTCCCTCGGCGGGCGTGACCATGGCCACGGTGCTGGTTTCGCTGTTGACGGACACGCCGGTGCGCCCGCTGACGGCCATGACGGGCGAGATCACGCTCAGCGGCAATGTGCTGCCGGTGGGCGGCATCAAGGAGAAGTTCCTGGCCGCGCGCCGGGCGGGAATCGAAACCATCATTCTGCCGGCCGAGAACCGCCAGGACGTGGAAGAAGACCTGACGCCCGAGCTGACCGCGGGCGTAGCCATCCACTACGCCAGCCGCATCGAGGATGTTCTGGCCGTGGCGCTGCCGTTGTTGATGGCCCGGCCAGACAACAAGCTGGCCGAGTCCGAGGTCGGGTTGAGCGCGGTGGCGTAAGCAAGGCTGCCGTCAACGTCGGGGATCGCTCGCGAAATGGGCGCTGGATTCAATTCCAGCGCCCATTTTGGCGTATTTGTGCCTGGTTTCTGCGCTACACTCCGGTTACACGGAGGAATCTATGTTGACCATGGGAATGTTGGCCGTTGCACTTTTGGTGCCGGCGGCGATTACCCTGCAGGGTGGCCACAAAGCCGATGAACAGGCAATCCATGGGGTCATGGACGGCTTCATGGATGCATGGAACCATCACGACGCCAGGGCGTGGACCGCGTTGTTTGCAGAAGATGCGGACTTCACGAATGTGCATGGTGTGGGTGCGAGCGGACGAAGCGACATTGAGGAATTCCATGCTCGGGTCTTTGCAGCGCAATTCAAGAATAGCCATCAGAAATACACTGGGATCAAGACCCGCTTCATCCGTCCGGATGTGGCGGCGGTGGACGTGCATTGGGAGATGATGGGAGCGACCGATCCAGCCGGGAATCCGGTTCCCCTGCGCCAAGGGCTTTTGAACTTCGTTATGACGAAGAGCGAGGGGAAATGGCAGATCGTCGTGATGCACAACATGAACCTGGACGCGCCGCCCGCTGCTGAGTGAGCGTCGCTCCGTCTATGGGGTGTGTGGCCGACGAAGGGAAGGCCGGCGAATCTGCCGGCCTTTTCGTTTGCCCGACTTCATTCCGTTTCTTGCCGAAAGATATAAATCCAAGCCCATTAATTGACTAAGAAGAAACACTCTTAAAATCGCTTGAATGCCTGAAACGGCCTTTGCTTTCTGCGCACTATTTTGCATCGCAAAGCCATGGCAAAGGTCATTGACCGGTGCTAGCATGTGCGACATCCGGCTGGCCTATCCCCAAGATCCCGCCCGGATTCAGATCTGGAGGTCTCCGATGTCAACCTACATGCAGTTTTCGTCCCCAGGGCGGAGCTTCGGTCCCGGAAAAGGCTTGCTTCATGGGATGAAGCTGGGCGGCCGACCCGTGACTCCCCGCAACTGGAATAGCTGTTTGGCATTCTCAATGGGTTCCACGAGCCCTCGAGACGCAGCCTCGGGCCTGCCGACCGGAAAACGCCAGCACGAACCCCTTGTCATCACCAAGGAAAAAGACTCCGCTTCGCCTCTGCTTCTTAACGCCCATTGGGCTCAAGAAGTGTTTGCTTCGCTGAATCTCAACCTCGTTGGACGGCCTTCCTCGGGGGCCGGAGAACAGGTCGTTGCTACAATCAGCCTGACTAACGGCGCAATTGTGGGCTACAAGACATACCACGGGCTCCAAACCTCTCCTATAAACAAGCTGAGACCAGGATCGATGAACCTTCACACCAACGAATTGGAGGAGTTCGATCTGGTATTCCAGAAGATCACGTACACAAATATCTTCAAGTCAAAAGGTGGAACAGACGATTGGCTGGCTAGCTAATAAGCCGTCACCGGGGTCGATTCCCAGCCTCAATCGCGCAGCTTCTTTCAAGGGGCACGAAGCCTCCGTGCACCCGGCAGCAGCTCGACCTCTGCTGCATCCACACTGAAGTAATCAGCGATTCAGCCGATGAGTCCTGAAGAATCCAGTGCGCCCGACGCGCGCAAGAAACGGTGACCATGGCGACTTCACAAGTGCCCCTCCACCAGATCGTTCCGCTGCATCTGTCCGGAAACACCACCGAGCAACAGAACCGCCAGTTGCAGGAGTTTCTGGGCGATGCGGTCCAGGAGGCGTATCGGACGGCCATCGAGCAACTTGACCGGCAGAGCGCGCAGACGGTGCTCGACATGAACCGCAAGCTCAAGTCCGAGGTGGCCCTGCGTGTGGTCGAGATCATTCAGCGGCACACGGTGAGCGACAAGTTCAAGGACGAGGAGGTGGGTTCGAACCGGGTCTACCCTCCCGCCTATCGCGTGCGGCCAGTGGAGGCGCAGGTGACGGAGTTGCGCAAGCTGTTTCCCGCCCTGGGCAGTTGCATGGAGAAGCTCGCCCGCAAGCCGCTGCCGGCGGGCGCCGAGGCATGGTTTGCGATTCCGCGCTGGCAGGCGCTGGCTCCCACGTATAACGAGGCGGTGGCGCTCATGCTGGAAGTTCTGGCCTCCAAGCGCAAGTTCTCCAACCGCATCATCGGTAAGTTGGGCGCCACGTTCCTGCGCCAGACGGAGCGTTCCAAGCTGGCGGAAAAGATTCTGGCCGAGCAGCAGCAGGATAACGACTTTGTGGTGGTGGGCGCACAGGCGGGGATGCTGCATCGCGGCTCCTCGGCGCGGCGCACCCGCGTGGCCATAGCCGGCAACGAGTTCGGCCTGGGCGTATTCGCCATCGGTTGCATGCTGCTCACGCATCCTGAGCGCCTCTCGACCGGGGACACGCTGATGATCGACTGCAGCGGCGACGAGTACTCGGCGCGCGGCGACTACACTTTCGACCGCGTTCCGCTGTTCGACTACGACATTGCCGGCATCGAGTTCAGCATCTTCTACGAAGACCGCGCGCGCAACCTGTGGGGCACGCCCACCGGGTTTCTCTACAAGCTGGTCTGAAGCACTTCCAATTGCGCTTTGAATACATGACCGACTGAATGCCGCCTGCCGCGTCTAACCAGCAGGCGGTATTCTTTTAAGCGTGATGCGCGTGCGAGTTCTATGCTTTGGGGTGTTGAAAGACTGGCTGGGCGCTACGGCGGCCACCGTCGAGCTGCCGGAAGGCGCGACGGTGGCCGCGCTGCTGGAGATTTTGCGCAAGCGGCGGTCCTCGGGTTTATTGCAAGGAATTGCGGTGAGCGTCAACGCCCAATTCGCGGCCGCGGCGCAGGTGCTGCACGAGGGCGACGAGGTGGGCCTGCTGCCGCCTGTGTCGGGCGGCGCTGCACCCATGGCGAATCTTTCTGAAGACATTGGCGATGACCGGAATGGGATCGTCCTGACGCGCGATCGCATCGATGCCGACCGGCATGTGGCCTCAATCAAGCAAGGCGAGGACGGAGCGGTGGTCGTGTTTGATGGCATCGTCCGCGACAACACACGCGGCCGGCTGACGCTCTACCTGGACTACGAAGCCTATGAAGAGATGGCATTGAAGCAGATGCGTGAGCTGGCTGCCGAGGCGCGCACACGCTTCGGCGTGCGCCAGGTGAAGATCATTCACCGCCTGGGCCGGCTCATGGTGGGCGAGACCAGCGTGCTCATCGTCGTCGCGTCGGCGCATCGCGCGCAGGCCTTCGAAGCCTGCCGCTGGCTGATCGATACGCTCAAAAAGACCGTGCCCATCTGGAAGAAGGAGACCTTCGCCGATGGCGCGGTTTGGGCCGACGGTGAACCGTTTCCGGCGGGTATGGCGATCGATGCGGAGGCGAAGAATGGCCTCTAAAGTTCCGGGAGCCCCTGCCTTGAAAGGGCACGACTTCAGTCGTGCCGTACGACGCACGCAAACGGACAGGGCTTTAGCCCCTGAGGGAATGCCAGCTTCTGACCTCACATACCTTCGGGGGCTAAAGCCCAAAGCCTTGCATGTCCCACATGGACGGGCTGAAGTCCTTCCCCTTCAATTCTTGCGAACCACCAGCGGACTCTTTCGCTGGTTAAGCTGGGCTGGCTGTTTGGCCCTGTTTGGGGCGTCGGCCGCAACTCTCTCCGCGCAGGACGTCACGCTCCGCGTCGACGTGAAGCTGGTGAACATCTTCGTGAACGTGACGGACCGCAACGGCGCCATTGTAGGCGGGCTCTCGCGCGAGGACTTTGCCGTGACCGAGGACGGCCGGCCGCAATCCATCGCGGTCTTCGAGCGCCAGTCGGAGCTGCCGCTGAACCTGACCCTGGCCATCGACACCAGCGGCAGTGTCAGAAAGGATTTGACGGAAGAAGCGGATGCGGCGCGGAGATTCGTTCATGCCATTCTGCGCCCGCAGGACCAGATGAGCCTGATGCAGTTTGCCACCGAAGTGCGCGAGCTGACACCCTTCACCAACAAGGTTGCCCTGATCGATCGCGGCCTGAACCAGCTCCACGCCGACTACGCCACGGCGCTCTACGACGCCATCGTTCTTGGCTCTCAGCAGCTCGGTCCCAGGGATGGACGCCGTGTGCTGATCGTTGTTTCGGACGGCGACGACACCGCCAAGAGCAGCACCTACGACCAGGCGCTCGAAGCGGCCTTGCGCCACGAGGTAATGATCTACTCCATCATCGATGTGCCCATCGAAGCCAGCGCCGGCCGCGACCTGGGCGGGGAGCACGCGCTGATCACGCTGGCCGAGCAGACCGGCGGCAAGAGCTTCTACGTAGCCGAAGGCGGCCTCAACAAGGCCTTCGCCCAGGTGAGCGACGACCTGCGCACGCAATACCTGATTGGCTATTACCCGCATAACCAGGAGCCGGGAAGGACCTTTCATCGCATCGATGTGACTGTTCCCAGGGCCGCAGCGCAGGACTTCAATATCCGCCACAAGACGGGCTACTACGGAGATGGGCCGGCGACGAAGAACTGATTGCCGATTACTTGCCTTTGAAGCTTCCCATGGTCGGCTGGGGTGAAATTCGTCGTTTCTTGCCATGTTACTTCCGGTTTGCCGGCGATTCTTAATTTGCTGGTCCTGATCTACGTGTTCCACATGCACTAAACCGAGTTTTCAAAGATCGATATGCATAAACGCTAGTGCTGTCCGAGGATCGCAGACGGGCCACTGAACTCTGTAGGAAAAGCTTATCTCGCGGTTTGTGCGCTCAATCAAAATTGAAGCCGTGGTTTCCGACGCGCCACATCTGCTCTTGACATCTCCTCACCGCCTCGCCATAATCGGCTCCTCGCTGCTGTACGTCGTTGCAGCGTCTTCCCCTTTCCAGTACTTCTGACCTGGCCACTCGGTCGCCAACCCCAACCGTGAGGAACCTCATGCAGACACCTGGCTGTGCAGTCCTGAAAAGTCTCATCGTCGTGGGCGCTTTTGCCCTTGCCTCGCTGCCGGTTTCCGCGCAGCGCATCTCCGCGGATGCGGTTAAGAAAGGCCACTTCCCTCAAGGGCTTCGCGGCCGCCTCGATCGCTCTCCCGACAAGTCCATCCACAACCTGTCGTCAACTGGCGGTCAGGCCGGCCGCAGCGCCCCTGTTCCGGCTGCAAGACCCGCCAACCCGCCCCGTCCCATCGTCTCTCCCTTCCTCGTCCCGAGCTCGCGCAGCGGCTCAGTTAACTATGGCTTCCTGGTCGGCGCCAATCCCTTCCTCGGCAGAGAGGGTTCCAGCACCTCGGTCAAAACCTTTATCGTTCCCCTCGTCATCAAGGTACACCAGGTCGCAACTGACTTCTCAGTGGACGCCAACAACAACCTGATCCTCACCGGAATCAAGAACCAGGACGCGACCTATGACCCCACTCAGGCCTCACCCGCCTGCCTCGGCAAAACCAACAACGTTCCCTTCACTCTCGCCGAGCAGTCACCCGTCTTTCAGAATCACCACTGGGTCTGGGGCGGCACCGATCTCGGCGATACACAGTACCCAGACGCCTTCCAGCGCGCCAACTTCTGGAATGCCACAGGTGAGGACCCCGGAAGCTACCATACCCAGCTCGATACGCAAGCGCTTCCCCCGCTCGTGATCGACTTCCCCATAGGCAGCGGCATCGGCCTCCCGCAGTCCAGCGCGTTCATCGGCTACTCCAACTGCGCGCCCACGGTCCTGGTCGACTTCAACCTCTTCGACGAGTACCTCGACTACATTGCCATCCCGCAGATGGCCTCTGAAGGCGTCAACTCCGGCAACTTTCCCATGTTCATCGCCGGAAACGTCCTCTGGGGCGCGGTCATTGGGCAGTTACCCTACTACGAGGCCGAGGCCGCCGGCTATCACAGTTTCAGCGATGTCGACCCGGCGCAGACCTACGGGGTTACTCAGTTCGGCGACGAGAACTTCTTCACCTGGCCTGACGCCGTCCCTCTCTCGCATGAAGTCGGCGAGTGGCTGAACGACCCCACTGGCGCCAATGACGTTCAGCTCTACAACGTCGAAGCCGCCGCCGATCCGACGGGCCCGGCCGCCTGCCAGGGCAACTACGAGGTCGGCGACATCCTGGCCGGCTTCTTCATGCCCCCTGTGACCGGCAAGAACGGCTACACCTACACGCTCCAGGAGCTGGCCTTCTTCTCCTACTTCTACGGCGGCCCCTCCGTCGCCGCCAATGGCTGGTATTCCAGCAACAACACACTCACTTCAGACGCCGGCCCCGTCTGCAACCTCTTGTAATCCTCCACGCTCACCCTCTACAGCCCGGGACGTTTCGCTTGCGAAGGCGTCCCGGTTCCCCTGCACTCGACCGAAGTGCTGCCGAATCCATCAGAGCTTTGGGAAAGGGCATGCCTTTCAGTCGTGCAGTGCATGCTCCCCACCCGAAGGGTGTCATCCCAAGCGGAACACACTCCAAGTTCAGTCCATGCCCGAGGTTCGGGTTCCGGTTGTATCTTCGCCTATCCGGAAGTAATCCAGCTGCTGATTCTTCCCAATGCGGCCTTCCCCACCCGCGCTGCATCTAAAATGAAGCCATGACCTCTCCGCTTTCCTCGCGCCGCCGTTCGAAGGCGCCTCCGCCGGGCGATACCGGGCAGGAGGCGCTTTATCTGCGCTCCCTCAGCGATCGCCAGGTTGCCGTCATCGTCAAGCTGCGCGACGGCGAAACGGTGCGCGGCTGGATCGAGTACTTCGACGACTCCATGCTGCGCCTGACGCGCGAGGGCCTCCCCAACCTGTTCATCTATAAAAACCAGATTCGCAGCATTACCGAGGCCGGACGCCGGCGCGAACCGCGTACCGGCGGCCCGGGCAAGCCGCCTTCAAGCGCAATCGACGGCAACGGGACGGCGTCTTGAGCAGCGCGTCTGCTGAACTGGTTTGGGTTCCCAAAGCCTCGGCCATTGCGCGCGAGGCGGGTGCGCGGCTGCGCGAGTTCTTCTCAACAGGCGTGGCCACCGAGTACAAGGGTGACGTGGACCTGGTCACCGTGGCCGACCGCACGGTGGAGAAGTTGATTCGCACGCGGCTGGGCGAGGCGTTTCCCGAACACGGCGTCTATGGCGAAGAGGGCACACGCGAGCGGATGGAGGGAGAGTTTCGCTGGTATGTCGACCCTCTGGATGGGACGACGAACTTCGCCCATGGGTTTCCACAGTTTTGCGTTTCGCTTGGACTGGAGCAAAGGCCTGCGGGAACCGTGGCTGACCAGGCCAGTCCAGACCAGGACGGCACCATTGTCGCCGGTGTCATCTACGACCCCATGCGCGACGAACTCTACACTGCCGAGCGCGGAAGCGGCGCATGGCTGAACGGCAAGCCGATGCATGTGTCGCGGATTGAAGACCTGGCCGAGTCGCTGGTGTCCACGGGCTTCCCCAGCCGCAAACGCCACGACAGCCCGAACGTGCATTTCTACCAGGAGTTCACGCTGCGTTCGCATGGGGTGCGCCGCGCCGGCTCGGCAGCGCTGGACCTGGCTTACGTGGCCTGCGGGCGGCTCGAAGCTTTCTGGGAGTTCAACCTGAACCCCTGGGACACGGCCGCAGGCATTCTGCTGGTGGAAGAAGGCGGCGGCTCGATCACCGATTTCGCCGGCGGCGCGTTTCAGCTGAACAGCTGCGAGGTTCTGGCCTCGAACGGGCTGATCCACGCGGAGATGGTCGCGCTTTTTAAAGACATGTTCGCCGGCCGCAACCTTGCGCCAATTCCCACGCCGCAGGAGTTCGCCCAACGGCGCGCCGAAAAATACAAGTAAAATGCCTTGCAATGGAAGAGTTCATCGCGGCCATCGTCGAACTGCTATTTGAATTTCTCTCTGAACTCTTCATTGAAGCGGTCGTCGCCCTGATCGCCCGTTCCGTTCGAAGTCTTTTCGCGAACAGAAGCGCAGTAAATCCGGTGTTGGCCGGCGCGTTTTATTTCTTTCTTGGAACTGCTATCGGCGGCGGCAGCCTGTTTCTCTTTCCGCACCCAATCTTCCACCCGTCAAAGTTCCACGGCGTGAGCCTGCTGGTGAGCCCCGTCTTGACAGGCTTGGCCATGTCGCTGGTCGGTCTGATGCTTCGACAGAGGGGCAGAGAACCGGTTCGAATCGAGAGCTTCGGATACGGGTTTGCTTTTGCCTTGGGAATGGCGATCGTTCGACTGATCTTCGTGCGATAGCCCGCTCGATAATTCAGCCGATTCCCGCATGGCAAAACGAGTGTCCGGGAACACAAGTCACTCTTTGGCCTGCTGTGCTACTATCAGCGTCGAGAGTTAGTCTCCGCGGAGAAATCAGTCATGGCCTACATCATCGCAGAACCCTGTATCGGCACCAAGGACACCGCCTGTGTGGACGCCTGTCCTGTCGATTGCATCCACCCCAAGAAGGACGAGGACGGTCACGGCGAGGCCGATCAGCTGTTCATTGACCCGGTTGAGTGCATCGACTGCGGCGCATGCGTCCCGGCGTGCCCCGTATCGGCCATCTTCGCGCAGGACGACCTGCCGGAGAAGTGGGCCCACTTTACCGAGAAGAACTCTGCCCACTTCGGCCGCTGAGCGGCTTTCCTCTTCATTCAAGATTTGAGATTGTCACCACGCGCGTTCCGTTCGACGGAATGCGCGTTCGTGTCTGCATTCCGCGCGTTGGGTTATGCGGCGCATGTGTGCGTCGGCCTGCGGGACACTCATCCGCTCAGGCTTTCAACAACAGCTTAGTGGACGGCTTCGTCCAGCTCTTTGAACCGCGGCTCATCGGCGGTTGGCGAGAAATCCAACTGGGGAATCCATCCGCGGGGCTCGGTGATGGATTCATGGACGGAATCTGTGCCGGGCGCAATGGCAAATCGCCCATTGCCGATTTCGACAAATTCAACGCAGTCGCCGGTCTTCAGTCCAAGCTGTTTTCGCACGTTGGGGGGAAGGGTAATTCGGCCATTGAAGGTGACCATTGCGGAAGGCATTTGCAACCTCTGAGACTATCTTAACCTTTGCCCGGATGGGTCCCTGTGGAAAAAATTCGATACTCTACGGGAGTTTGGCTTGAAATCCGGCTGGACGGCGGACAAAGGATAGCTCTCCACACTTATAAGCATGGAACCATCTTCGCCGCTCGTTAAGTGGACATTTCACTTGCTACCCCCACCGGACATATTGTGTGCTAACGACAGTCGCCAATTTCGGAAGTTATGAAGTAGTTACGAGAAGATAAAGCGAAAAACGGTGTTTTCCCCGAGCATTGGCAAGACATCGAGAAAACGTGACACTGGCCGACTTTGCGGGATCCATCTGGCGTAACGCGTGGACTATTGGTTCTCGCTACGCGGCCTCGCCTGTCCGTTTAGGCAGTGGACCCATATTGCGCGACCACCTTCCGACAAGCTTCTGTCAAAGCGTCGTCCTCGGGCACCAACTCTGGAACCCGCCTCTCAGGGGAGGGTTTGCGAACGGCAGGCCGATGTCTCTCAAAAATGAAAGTACCGCCGCCGTCTCGTCCTCGGGCTTCGCAGGTCCAAGCATTCTGTCACAGAGCGTGACAAGCTTCCACGGAAGCACATCGCCGAGTGCGGGATCAGCGTTTCTCAGCATACGCAGATACGATTGTCGATCTGCTGCGCCAGTTGGTGTACAGCCGCCTGGCCGGATACGAAGACCTGAACGATGCCGAACGCCTGGCCCAGGACCCGAGCTTCCGAATGGCGCCGATCACGAGTTCCAGCACGCTGCGGGTGGTGCTGGAGGCGCATCGCTCGGCGTTGCGCCCACCGTGCCTCCACCCACCCCCGGCTGTTGTATTCTGGTGCTTATGTGGAATCGCTCAAAAAAACTGCCCCGGAGGAAATCTCCAGCATCCGTTTCGTCTTCCCCTGTTAACCGCCGTGACTTTATCAAAACCACTTCACTGGCCGCCGGTGCGCTTGCGTTTGGCGTGCCAACGCTTTTGCGCGCCCAAAATCTAAACAGTAAATTGAACATCGCCTGCATCGGGATCGGCGGCAAAGGCCGGAGCGATACCGATGCCTGTGCCGGTGAAAACATTGTCGCGCTGTGCGACGTGGATGCGGGTTCAGAGGCTTACGCGATTCAGACGAAGAAATATCCGAGCGCGAAGTTTTACAAAGATTTCCGCCAGATGCTGGATCAAATGGGCAGCGGGATTGACGCGGTGACCGTTTCGACGCCGGATCATATGCACGCGATCGTGGCGTCGGCGGCGATGAAGATGCACAAGGCCGTTTTTTGCCAGAAACCGTTGACGCAGACGGTTTATGAGGCGCGCTATTTGCGAAACATGGCCAAAGAGAAAAAACTCGTCACGCAGATGGGCAATCAGGGCAGTGCCGCGGACGGCTTGCGCCGCGCGGTCGAGACGATTCAAGACGGACTCATCGGTCAAGTGCATGAGATTCACGTCTGGACGAACCGTCCGATCTGGCCGCAGGGAATGGATCGCCCGCTGGGAGAAGACCCGGTTCCTGCGACATTGGATTGGGACCTTTGGATTGGACCGGCTCCGATGCGAGCGTATGAGGGCCCTCGTGATCCAAAGGATCCGTATGGAATTTACAATCCATTTGTCTGGCGCGGCTGGCAGGATTTCGGCACCGGCGCGCTCGGCGACATGGCGTGCCACACGGTCAATATGCCGTTCCGCGCGTTGAACCTCGATTACCCGACGGAAATTGAAGCGATGCCTTTCGGCCAGATGAACAAGGAGTCTTATCCCGTCGGCTCCAAAATTCGCTATCAATTTCCGAAGCGCAAGAGTTCCATTTCCATCGCTCATCCGCATCTGTTCCACCATCACCGAAGCATCGAGCAGGATGCGGTGACACTGTGGTGGTATGACGGCGGCCAGCCCAGCTCGACAGCCCGTGGCGGACATGACCTCAGCAACAAGCCGCCGGTTGAAGTCACTGCCGACATCGTCGCGCTGCGCGGTGAAGTTCCCAACAGCGGCTGTCTGCTGATTGGCGACGGAGGCACGGTCTTTTCACCGGACGATTACGGAACGAGTTTCTTCGTGAAGCTGAAGGACGACAAGAAGTTCCTCCATTACACCAAGCACCCCGCACTGGCGCAGTATCCCGAACGCATCCCGCGCAACACATATGGAAAAAACAATGTTTTAGCCCATGCGCAGGAATGGCTGACTGCCGTGAAGGAAAACAAGCCGGAACTCTGCTACTCGCGTTTTGAAATCACCTCGCGCCTCACCGAAATCATGCTGCTTGGCTGCGTGTCATTGCGTGCGGGCCAGAAAATCGAGTGGGACGGGCCGAAGATGATTGCAAAAAATTGTCCTGCAGCCGCGCCGTTCATCAAACGTGAAAACCGTTCCGGCTGGGTTCTTTCCTGATTCAGACATGGAAACCAATCACACACGCCGGGAATTCAACTTAAGCGAAGGGGCAGGAAGCATACCTCTGGACAGATTGTGCGTTTGCTGCGCCAGAATAGGACAAACGATATGGAGAGCGAAAACTCGTTTTGGAATCGACGCGATTTTTTGAGGGTAGGCGGCACATCCGCGGCGGCTCTGGGTGTGGCGGGAACAGCGGCTGTCCCGATACAGGCAGCACAGGCGCCTGCAGCGCAAGCGGATACACCACCGAATACGCCCTATCCCAAGCTCTCCATCATCACGCCATACTCGCCGCAGAAGCTCGCCTTTGCCGCGCAGGCGGGTTACGAAGGCGTCGTGGTCACGCCGGGCGAGGACTTCAACCCGAACCTGAGCGACAGCGCGATCGATCAGATTCTGGCCACGGCGCGCAACGCAGGCATTCGCATTGTCAGCATTGAGTACTTCCAACCCAACCACACGGATCCCGATGCGGGCAAGCGCGCGGCCGCGCAGGCCGATTTTATTCGCGCCTTGGAATTTTGCCATCGCCTGGGCTGCAAGTTTGTCGGCACCTTCAGCGGCGGGCAGCCGGGCGCCAGTATGGATGATCAGGCCGCGGCCTTCGCCGGTGTCTTCAACGAAAAATACCTGCCCGTTTGCGAGAAGCTCGACGTCGCGATGGGATGGGAGAATTATCCTACCGGCATCAATTTCGCGAGCACTCCGGCAGCGATGCAGGCCGTTTTCGACCGCGTCCCGAGCAAGCGGCTGGGGCTGGAATTCGATCCCTCGCATTTCGTGCGGCAATACATTGACCCGGTCAGTGTGGCGTGGCAGTTCAAAGACCGTATCCTCGCGGTGCATGCCAAGGATACGGAAATCACCCAGCCTGTGCTGCAGCAGGTGGGCATTGCCGGCCAGGGATGGTGGCGCTATCGGATCCCCGGACAGGGGATTGTCAACTGGGTGGCATTCCTCACGGTCCTGCTGCAGATCCGCTTCAACGGCGGCATCGCGGTGGAGCACGAAGACCAATTCTGGGATGTACCGAACACCGGGGACCTTCCCGATTTCCCGCAGCAACGCAAAGACGGATTCATCCTGGCGCGGCGTTTTCTGGAGCAGTATCTGCCTGGCCGCCAGGCATAGCCGCAGTGCGCCGTAGCCGCGCCCGCCGTGCCTCCACACCCCGGCCGATGTATTCTGTTAATAATGAGGAATCAGTCCAAGAAATTACCCCTGTTGAATTCTCCGGAATCCGTTTCGTCCTCCGTTGTCAACCGCCGCGATTTTATAAAAACCACGTCTCTGGCCGCCGGTGCGCTCGCGTTTGGCGTGCCGACGCTTTTGCGCGGCCAAAATCTGAACAGTAAATTGAACATCGCCTGCATCGGCGCAATGGGTGGCAAAGGCCGGAGCGACACAGATGCCTGTGCCGGTGAAAACATTGTCGCGCTCTGCGACGTGGATTCGGGTTCAGCACACTACGGGACGCAGATGGAAAAATACCCGAGCGCGAAGTTTTTCAAGGATTTCCGCCAGATGCTGGATCAAATGGGCAGCGGGATTGATGCCGTCACGATTTCGACGCCGGATCATTTACACGCGATTGTGGCGTCGGCGGCGATGCGGATGCACAAGGCCGTCTTTTGCCAGAAACCACTGACGCAGACGGTCTTTGAGGCGCGCTATCTGCGAAAAATGGCTAAAGAGAAAAAAATCGTCACGCAGATGGGCAATCAGGGCAGCGCCGCGGCTGGCTTGCGCCGCGCGGTCGAGACGATTCAAGACGGGCTCATCGGGCAAGTGCCCCTCCCTCCTC
>DATKGE010000011.1:0-35207 GCA_035510955.1 Occallatibacter sp.
CCTGGAGATAGCGCCCGGCGTGGTGGTGAAGACGACGGCCTACAACGGGCAGGTTCCGGGACCGATGCTGCGGCTGCGCGAGGGCGTGCCGTTGACCATCGATGTGACCAATGCGAGCGCGAATCCGGACATCGTTCACTGGCATGGGCTGGCGATTGATTCCAGGAATGACGGCGCGATGGAAGAGGGTTCGCCGATGATTGCGCCGGGCGCCACGCTGCGCTACAGCTACACGCCGCGGCCCTCGGGCACACGCTGGTACCACACCCACGCGGGCGCGGGCGGCGATTTGACGCTGGGCACGTACAGCGGGCAGTTTGGGTTTCTGCTGATTGACGGCGCGCCGGATGCCGGGCACTACGACCAGGAGATTTTTCTGGCCATCCATCACTGGGGGCCGTCGTTCGTGCCCATGGTGGAGACGATGCGGGCGGAGTCGCAAAACCATCCGCTGACGACCGGGTCGGACGTAGGCTACCAGTACGCGACCATCAACCAACACATGCTGGGGGTGGGCGAGCCGATTCGCGTGAAGCAGGGGCAGCGCGTGCTGATGAGGCTTTTGAATGCCAGCGCCACGGAGAATGTGGTGCTGGCGCTGCCGGGGCATACGTTCAAGGTGATCGCGATGGACGGGAATCCGGTGCCGAATCCGGTGGCTGTCGAGGCGCTGTCGCTGGCTGTGGCCGAACGCGTGGACGCGGTTGTCGAGATGAATGCGCCCGGCGTGTGGGTGCTGGGATCGACGCTGGCCGAGGCGCGCAAGATGGGGCTGGGCGTGGTGGTCGAGTATGCAGGGAAGGCGGGCGCGCCGGTGTGGACCGACCCCGTTGCGGCGAAGTGGGATTACGCGCAGTTTGCGGCTACGACCCCGGCAGCGGCGCCGGATGAGACGGTTACGCTGACCTTTCGCGACGTGGGCGCGCAGAAGGGATCGAAGTTCGACCCCAGGTTCGACGTATGGACGATCAATAACAAATCGTGGCCCGATGTGGACCCGATCCAGGTGACCAAGGGGAAACGCTATCGTCTTTTGCTGCGCAACGGGAGCGGGGACCAGCATCCGATTCATCTGCACCGGCACACGTTTGAGGTGGCGCAGATTGGGCGCACCCAACTGAGCGGGCTGCGCAAGGATGTGATCAATGTGATGCCGCTGGAAACGGTGGCCGTCGACTTTACTGCCGACAATCCCGGAGACACGCTGCTGCATTGTCATCAGCAATTGCACATGGACTATGGATTCATGACAATCGTCAAGTACACGGGATAGTGGGTTTGCAGATTGGCGATGGTGTTGATTGGCCGTGGGTATTTTGGTAGAGATTCAGCAAGTCAGCCCCCGCTTGCGCGGGGTTAGCAAGTCAGCGAGTCAGCGAAATACAAGGGATGGGATGACTATTGTGAAGCGGATTCTGTGCGCGGGCGCGTTGATTATGCTGTTGCGGGGAGCGGCATATGCAGGTCAGAGCGGGACGGACTGGCGCGTTTACAACGGCGGGCTGGACGGAGACCACTACTCGGCGCTGAAGCAGATCAATCGCGCCAACGTGCATGAGCTGAAACAGGCGTGGAGTTTCGATACCGGCGAGAAGGGCGGCATTCAGGAAAATCCGCTGGTGATTGGGCGGACGCTCTATGCGTATACGCCGACGGAGAAGATTGTGGCGCTGGACGCAGCTACCGGCGCGCTGAAGTGGAAGTTCGATTCCGGCGTGGGGGGCAATCAGCCGGCGCGGGGAATGACGTATTGGACCGATGGAAAACAGGGCCGCATCCTTGTCGGGATCATGAACTTCCTTTATTGCCTGGATGCGGAGACGGGCAAGCCGATGGAGAGTTTTGGCGAGGCGGGGCGCGTCGACCTGCGCAAAGGGCTGGATCGAGGCTTGGGCGGAAATTACGAAGAGCAGTCGATTGTGCTGACCACGCCGGGCGTGATCTACAAAGACATGATCATTGTGTGCGGGCGGAATCCGGAGACGCATCCGGCGCCTCCCGGAGACATTCGCGCCTTCGATGTGCGCACGGGCAAGTTGCGCTGGAGCTTCCATACGATTCCGCATCCGGGCGAACCGGGTTACGAGACCTGGCCGCCGGAGGCGTGGAAGACGGCCGGAGCGGCGAACAACTGGGCGGGGATGGCGCTGGATGCGGAGCGCGGCATTGTGTATGCGCCTACCGGCTCGGCGGTCTTCGACTTCTATGGCGGCGACAGGGTGGGCGACGATCTGTATGCCAACACGCTGCTGGCTCTGGACGCGAATACCGGCAAGCGGCTGTGGGATTTTCAGGGCGTGCATCACGACATCTGGGATCGGGACTTTCCCTCGGAGCCGGCGCTGTTCACGATCAAACGCGATGGAAAGACAATCGACGCACTGGCGCAGACGACCAAGCAGGGGTATCTGTATCTCTTCGACCGGGTGACGGGCAAGCCGCTGTTTCCGATTCATGAGCTGCCTTACCCAACGAGCACGGTGCCGGGAGAGGTGACTTCGCCGACTCAGCCGAAGCCGGATGCGCCTGAGCCTTTTGCGCGGCAGCGGCTGACGGAAGCGATGTTGACCACGCGGTCTCCGGAGGCGCATGCGTGGGCGGCGAAAGAGTTCGCGAATTTCGTGAGCGATGGGCAGTTTGTTCCGCTCAGCGTGGGCCGGCAGACGGTGGTTTTTCCGGGCTTCGACGGCGGGGCAGAATGGGGTGGGCCAGCCATCGATCCGGCGACTAATGTGCTGTATGTGAACGCAACGGAGATGGCGTGGACGGGCGGGCTGGTTCCGGCAACGACGGGCGGTAGCGCGGGCGAGCAGATCTATCAATCGCAGTGCGCCATGTGTCACGGGACGGACCGCGCTGGGGCGCCACCGGCATTTCCTTCGCTGGTGGGCGTGTTCAGCCGGCTTAGCGCGCAGCAGGTCAATGACAACATCAAGAAGGGCAACGGGCGCATGCCGTCGTTTCCGAACATCGATGACGCGCGGCTGAATGCGCTGGTTGAATACCTGCGCAGCGACGCTTCTCCGGGCGCGGGCAAAGAGAGTGCTCCGGTGCCGGTGGTCGGGATGACGGCGCAGCCGCCCGCGGACAAAGTTGGAGCCGGGGTGTATGCGGACCGTTGCGCGATTTGCCATGGAGACCACATGGAAGGGATTGCTCCATCGTTCCCCATGTTGATTGGCGTGGGCGGCCGGATGACGAGGGCGCAGATTGTGGAAGTGATCCAGAACGGGAAGAACCAGATGCCGCCGACGCCCGATTTGCAGGGGCCGGATCTGGAGGCGCTGCTGCGTTTTATGGGGGTGAAAGAGCAGGCCAAGCCGCAGGCCTCGAACGGCGAGGGCGAACCGGACAGATATAACTTCACCGGTTATCGCAAGTTTCTCGACCCTGACGGATATCCGGCGATTGCGCCACCCTGGGGCACGCTGAACGCCATCGACCTCAAGACGGGCAAATATCTGTGGAAGATTCCCTTCGGCGAGTACCCGGAACTGGCGGCGAAGGGAATGAAGAATACGGGCACGGAGAACTACGGCGGACCGATTGTGACGGCGGGCGGGGTTCTCTTTATCGGCGCCACCATTTACGACCACAAATTCCGCGCCTTCGATACGCACGACGGCAAGCTGCTGTGGGAGGCTGACCTGCCGTTCTCCGGAGTGGCCACGCCGGCAACCTACATGATCGACGGCAGGCAATACGTGGTCATCGGGACCAGCAGCGCGCGGGATCCGAAGGCGCCGCAAGGTGGGGCTTACGTGGCGTTTGCGCTGCCGAAATAGGCAGGCGTGAGTTAAGGGCGCGCGTGAGGGCTGGGCAGTTGGTTGACCCTCAAGCCCGCTGCTTGTGCGGCCTGGTGCTGTTTTAGGTCAAGTGTGTAGAGGGACTTAACTCCGAGTTCGAATGCGGCGGCGATATGCAGCAGGTCCACTGCGCGCACGCCGACAGAGGGCGTGATCTTCCGCGACAACGCCTTCGCGCGGGTGAATGCGGCTTCAGGAATCGGCTTCCATTGCAGAACGCCGGAGCGAAGATCCGATTCGAGGTCTTTCACCGCTTTGCCCATGTTGCGCTCCGACATTTCGTGCCGGAAGACCCGCAGGGCGAATGCGTTGACCGTTTCCATTTCGCAGAGGGCGGAGACTACGAGAGCGTCGGTCGCGCCGCTGACCAAATTGAGAGCCTCGTCAGTGTTGCTGTCGCGAAAGTGGAGCGAGAAGACAACGCTCGCGTCAAGATAGATCATCGCCTGCAATCACCGGTCATCGCGGTCGGCGGAGATGATTTCCGCGCCAGTAACCGCGAGAATCCGATCACCGAAGTTAGCCCGCATCCTTCCCAGAAAATCAGGAAGAGACGGCCTGCCGGCAAGCTCCGGCACGGGCTCAGGCGTGAGGCGCGCGATGGGGCGTCTGCGCTTCGTAATCTGAATCTCTTCTCCTGAGCGCAGGAGTTCTTCGACCTTTGGGAAGTCGTAGCGGAGATCGCGGACGGAGACGGTTTTCATGTATCACATTCTAGCATCACAAAGATGCTTTCCTGCGAGGGATTTGGGCTCAGGGCATACTTGGGGCTGTTTCCGGGGCAATTTCCTGTGGAAAAGTATTTTCGTTTTTTATTCGCCTTTTTACATTGTTTTCGAGTATCCTGTTCTGGCAACAATGGAGGTTGCACGATGGACATTCAAAAGGAATTGATTGCAGAGTACGACGCGGAGGTCGCGCGGACAAGGAAGATCCTTGAGGCGATTCCCGCAGGCGCCGATTTCACCTGGAAACCTCACGGCAAATCCATGGCGCTGGGCCGGTTGGCCGGTCACGTGTCGGAAACGGCCGGAGATTGGGCGACTCATACATTGAAAACCAACAAGCTGGAGTTCCCGGCGGATCACAAATTCGAGCCGTATATCCCCGCGTCCACGGCGGCGATGCTGGCGCAGTTTGACCAGCAGACGGCCGAGGCCAAGGCGGCGCTGGCCAGCTTCAAGCTTAGCGGCTGGGACGAGAATTGGAAGTTCGTGGCGGGAGGGCAGGCCTGGATCGACGACACGAAGTACAAGGTGTGGCGCAACTGGGTGATCAACCACCTGATCCACCACCGGGCGCAGCTGGGCGTGTACATTCGGACTCTGGGCGGAAAGCTGCCGGGGACGTATGGGCCTTCGGCGGATGAAAGCTGATCGGGGCAGTTATTTAGCTGGGTCAACCAGGGCGCCGTAGATGACGGAGCGGCTTTCGAACTCGAGGGGCGGGCTGTCGGGGCCGAGCATGCGCTGGATCATGCCGACGAAGACGGTGTCGTTGGCGGGATCGACCCAGAACCAGGTTCCGGCGGCACCGTCCCAGTAAAACGTGCCCTTGCCCTCGGGCAGGTTGGCTTCTGGCGGGTCGAAGACTACGGCGCAGTTGTATCCGTAGCCCAGGCCAGGTCGCATGATCTGGGAGCCGATGCCGAACTGGCCGGTGAGCAGTTCGGACGGGACGTGGTTGGAGGTCATGAGCTTCACTGTGGCCGGGGCAAGGATGCGCTTGCCGTCGAGCTGGCCGCCGTTGAGCAGCATCTGTGCGAAACGATAGTAATCGGTGGCTGTCGAGACCATTCCGCCGCCGCCCGAGGGCATGGCGGGCTCGGTAGCGTAGTCGGTCGCGCGCCCGGAGGAACTGGACGCGGCGGCTACAAGCTCGCCGTTGGGTCCGGTGGTGTAGACGGCGGAGAAGCGGTCTCGCTTGTCGGCCGGCACGTAGAAGCCGGCGTCTTTCATGGCCAGAGGTTCGAAGATGTTTTCGCGCATGAAGTCGGGCAGCGTCTGGCCGGAGAGCTTTTCGACGATGTAGCCCTCGACGTCCATGGACATGGAATAGGTCCAGCCCTTGCCGGGCTGATAGAGCAGGGGAAGTTTGGCCAGCTTCTCAATGAATTCTTGCAGGTTTTTGGAGTCGAGGAGGTGAGCGTCGCGGTACATCAGGTCGACGGGCGTGTTGCCGAAGAAGCCGTAGGTGAAACCGGCAGTGTGGGACATCAGCTCGCGCATGGTGGGGGCGTGATCGGGATCGACGAGGATTGTCTTGCCGTCGGCATCGACGCCTTTGTAGACCTTGAGGTGCGCAAACTCGGGAATGAACTTGGCGATGGGGTCGGAGGGGAGCCACTTGCCCTGCTCGTAGAGGATCATCATGGCCACTCCGGTGACCGGCTTGGTCATCGAGTAGTCGCGAAAGATGACGTCTTTAGTCATGGAGGCGCCCAAGGCCATGTCGCGCTGGCCGTAGGTGCGGTAGTCGACGACCTTGCCGTGACGGGCGAGAATGGTGACGGCGCCGGCGATCTGCTTCTTGTCGACTGTCTGCTGCATGAGGGTGTGAAGGCGCTCCAGGCGCTGGGTAGAAAAGCCCACGGCTTCGGGGCTGGTAACGGCGAGGTCGGAAGTGGGCTTCGCCGTTTGCTGCGCGAGCGTTGGAGAAACGCACAGAGCGAGAATACCGGCTGCGAGAACGGCGCGGCCGATGGTTCGAATTCGATCGATGGTCATGAGAAATCCTCGCAAGCAGGCGGAGCGGAGGATTGCGTCGCCGCATCCTTTATATCAAGCTCGGTTGGCGACGGGTTGGGACAGGCGGGTTGGAGTGGCGAGGCCGGGGATTCCCGCCTTAGCCGCCCGGCCGCGCTCTTTCAAAAACGGCCCTGGGTTCGACAATTGCCGGCGGTGACGTAGAAACTGCGATTACGATCTCACACTTTTTCTGAAGCCAGGATTCTTTCAGTCAGTTCCTAATAGTGGGTATACAGCGCATATCCCACCATCGCCCCCAACACCGATAGCGCAATCAGAATAAAGAACGTAATCGTTAGTCCGTTAACATGTTTGCGCACCGGCAAATCGCCTTGTGGAGACTCAACAGGATTGTTTGCCTCAAGTTTCACCTCATGCTCAAAATCCTTGTATAGGTCTACTACCTGGTCCTTCAAGGTTGAATGCGAGTGCGCTGCAGATGCTTCCCTGGGCATGGTGATTCCCCCTCGGCGGCATCATCCTTGCATTTGCCGGCCTAAGCGATTCTCGTCCCCGATCCGGCACTCTGAATGGCCAATCGGGTACATGCCGCACGCAAAGAAGATAAGGACAGGTTCTCAGAGAGAGAGTCCGACCTCCAAAATTGCAGGCAAACTTGCGGGAATGAAGAAAAGTAAAGACATCGGCGCAAGAATCGGCTAAAACTTTCATTAAGTGACGATTTCAAACCTCACGCCAAATCCCGAGACTCAGGCTACCGGCAACGCTGCACGGCCGGCCGCTTCCGGACCCGCTTCGGAAATGGTCCAGAGCCTTGGACTTTTCTCCTCAACGGCGCTGGTCATCGGGTCGATGATCGGGTCCGGCATCTTCATTGTCGAGGCGGACATTGCGCGCGGCACCGACTCCCCGGCGCTCTACCTGGGCGCGTGGGTCGTAACTGGCGTGCTCACCATGATTGGCGCGCTGAGCTACGGCGAGCTGGCGGCGATGATGCCCAAGGCAGGCGGGCAGTATGTTTATCTGCGCGAGTCGCTGGGGCCGCTGTGGGGATTTCTTTACGGCTGGACGCTGTTTCTGGTCATCCAGACAGGAACCATCGCCGCCGTCTGCGTGGCCTTCGGCAAGTTTCTCGGCGTGTTCTTCCCGACAATTTCGACGACGCACTGGCTGCTGCACATGGCGCACGTTCCGGCGCTGCGGGTGGGACCCATGGTGCTGGGCAACATGGACATTGGGCTCAACACGGCCAACCTTACTGGCATTATCGTGCTCTTCTTTCTGGCCATCGTGAATATGTTCGGCGTGCGGCTGGGCTCGCTGATCCAGAATGTTTTTACTTCGGCCAAGGCGCTGTCGCTGGCGGCGCTCATCCTGCTGGCCTTTACAGTGGGGCGCAACGCAACGGCGTGGGCGGCAAACTTTGGGCCGGGCCTTAGCCAGTTGTGGCGGAATGCCGGGTGGAGTTCGCTGCATCCGGTGCAGGTGGGCATCGGCGGGCCGATTGTGCTGGTGAACCTGGCCGTCATTCTGGCAGCGGTGCAGGTGGGGTCGCTTTTTTCCGCCGACGCCTGGAACAACATCACCTTTACTGCCGGCGAGGTGAAAAATCCCAAGCGGAACATTCCCCTTTCACTGGTGCTGGGCACGGGGTTTGTTCTGACAGTCTATTTTCTGGCGTCGTTGGGCTACATCCTGGTACTGCCCTTGCATGGTGACCCCCATGGCACAACAGTCTTGGCGCGGGGCGTGCAATATGCTGCCGAGGATCGCGTGGGCACGGCGGCGCTGGAACAGATCTTCCACTCCGGCGGCGCGTGGCTGATGGCCGGGGCGATTCTGATTTCGACCTTTGGGTGCGCCAACGGGCTGACGCTGGCCGGGGCGCGCGTCTATTACGCTATGAGCCGCGATGGGCTGTTCTTCAAATCGGTTGGAAAGCTGCATCCGAAATCCCATGCGCCGGTAGCCGGTTTGCTGATTCAGGCTGTGTGGGCCACGTTTCTGTGCCTCTCCGGCTCCTACAGCCAGTTGCTGGACTACATCATCTTTGCCGTGCTGCTGTTTTACATCCTCACCATTGCCGGGTTGTTTGTGCTGCGATTCAAGCGGCCGGATGCGCCGCGGCCCTACAGGGCGCTGGGCTATCCGATTCTGCCTGGGCTGTATATCGTGATGGCGGCCTGGATTTGTATCGTATTATTGCGATACAAGCCCCAGTACACGTGGCCTGGCCTGGTTCTGGTTCTGCTGGGCATTCCCGTGTATCTCCTCTGGTCGCGACAATCGGCAAGTGAAACGGAACAGCGGTCCAATTCAAACTGATTTCATCAGCTGCGGAGGAACATCCTCGATCATGCCCAATCTGCTTCGCACTAAACCCCTGTCGATGCTCTCGCTAGAGGCATGTGAGCAGGGAGAACACACGCTGAAGCGCTCGCTCAGTGCTCTCAATCTCGTCACGCTGGGTATTGGCGCCGTCATCGGCGCGGGCATCTTTACGCTCACCGGCCAGGCCGCAGCGCTGCGGGCGGGCCCGGCTGTAGCTCTCAGCTTTGTCGTGGCCGGCATCACCTGCGCCTTTGCCGGGCTGTGCTACGCCGAGTTTGCCTCTATCATTCCCATCGCCGGTTCCGCATATACCTACGGGTACGCAACGCTGGGCGAACTTGTGGCATGGATCATCGGATGGGACCTGACGCTGGAATACGCCTTTGGCGCATCCACCGTAGCCTCCGGCTGGGCGGGTTACTTCAACAGCCTCATCCAGCAGTTTCATATCTATCTTCCCCCACAGATCACCGCCACCACCGGCACGCAGCTCGTCTTCTATCACGACCAGTGGATGCAGTTGATGTCTCTGCCGCCTGGAGTGAGCGACGCCGGCTTGCCGCACGCAACAGGCGTGGTCAACCTGATTGCGGTCGCGATCGTCATGGTCATTACCACTATCCTGGTCATCGGCATTAAAGAGTCGGCGAACTTCAACTCCGCCGTCGTGATCATCAAGGTCACGATCGTCGGAGTTTTTATCGTTGTGGGAGGATGGTATCTCTTCAAGCATCCGGCTGTGGCCGAGCTGAACTGGCATCCCTTTGTCCCGCCTCCCGATGGGCACGGGAACTTCGGCTGGGGTGGCATCCCCACCGCCGCAGCCTCCATTTTCTTTGCTTATATTGGGTTCGATGCAGTCTCCACCGCCGCCCAGGAGGCGAAGAATCCCAAGCGGGATATGCCTATCGGCATTCTCGGCTCGCTGGTGGTTTGCACCATCCTCTATATCCTCGTCTCGCTGGTCCTTACCGGGCTGGTCAGCTACAAAACCCTCAACGTCTCGGCGCCGGTCGCCCTGGCGATCGACGCGACCGGAGTCAGCTGGGGATCGCTCCTGGTCAAGATTGGCGCCGTCTTTGGCCTGGCCACGGTCATGCTCGTCATGCTGCTCGGACAGACCCGCGTCTTCTATTCCATGTCAAAGGACGGCTTGCTGCCCAAGTGGGCCTCCGCTGTTCATCCGAGATTTCGTACGCCGTGGATCACCACCATTGTCTTCGGCGCGTTTGCGGCTATCATGCCCGCCTTTTTCAACATCGAAGTGCTCTCCGAACTCGTCAATATTGGAACTCTGCTCGCCTTCACCATCGTTTGTGCGGGCGTTTGGGTCCTGCGGGTGCGCCATCCGGAAATGGAGCGTCCCTTCAAAACCCCGTTCGTTCCGCTGGTGCCCATACTGGGGGTACTGTCCGCGGTCTACCTGATGACGCGCTTGATGCTGTTCACCTGGGAGGTCATGATCGTCTGGCTGCTCATCGGGCTGGTGATTTATTTCGGGTACTCGCTGAAACACAGCAAGGTGCAGAAGCTGCCGGCGGGGACGAAGTAGGGGAACTTCGCCTCGAAGGATGAGGTGTAATGCAGAACGGCCTCCTCTACGGGAGGCCGATTTGCTTGCTGAAGATCGCAACTTGCATTCGGTTGGAGAGTTGAACTAAACTAAGTGGACTTAGTTTAGTTGGAGGCGCGATGCGGACCATCAACATTCACCAGGCAAAAACCCACCTCTCGCGGCTGGTCGACGAGGCTGAGCAGGGGGATTCGTTCATTATTGCCAAGGCGGGCAAGCCGAAGGTGCTGGTGACCAGGCTTGATGCGCCTGCTGCTCCAAAGCAGCGCCGAATCGGGTTTATGAAGGGGATGTTCACCCTGCCGGAAAACTTTGAAGAAATCGACAAAGAGTTGGACAAGGAGATCGAGAAGCTGATGCTGGGCGAGGAAGAGGAATGAGGTTCCTGCTCGATACCCACCTCCTCATCTGGGTTGCGATCAGTGACCCACGGCTGAGGCCAACAGTTCGCGCGGTATTGAATGATAAGGCAAATCGATTCTTTTTCAGCGTCTCCAGCATTTGGGAGATTGCAATCAAGAGTGCGCTCAAGCGAAGGGATTTCTTATACAACCCGCGCGAGATTCGACGTCAGTTCATCGAAAACGGCTACGAAGAGTTGCCAATCCTGGGTCATCATGTGGTGGCGGTCGACTCTCTTGCGCCCATACACAAAGATCCCTTCGACCGCATCCTGATTGCTCAGGCGATGGTCGAAGGGATCACTCTTCTTACGGCTGACCCGGTGATTGCCAAATATCCGGGGCCGATTCGAAAGATCTGACGGCCTGGCTTATGCCGTTGTCTTGGCGCAGAACTCGTCGAAGGCGCGGACCAGTTCGCCGGCGATCTGCTGGGCTGTTGCCTGTTCGATGACATAACGCTGCATCAGGTAGACCAGCTTGCCGTCGCGCAGGATGGCGATGGCAGGCGAGGTGGGCGGATTGCCCTCAAAGTAGCTGCGCGCCTTCTCTGTGGCTTCGCGGTCCTGGCCGGCGAAGACGGTGATCTTGTGGTCGGGCTGATTGGCGGCGCTGGAGAGCGCCATGCGCACGCCGGGGCGCATTTTGCCGGCCGCGCAACCACAGATGGAGTTGACCACCAGCATGGTGGTGCCGGGCTGGGCCAGGGCTGCGTCCACATCCTCGGCGGTGCGGGTTTCGTTGATTCCGGCGCGGGTCAGTTCTTCGCGCATAGGGATGACCATCAGTTCTGGGTACATGAATGCCTCCGGCTGAAAAGCTGCCTGTGTCCATTCTATCGTGAAACCCGCTGCGCAGGACGCGAAAGCCCATAGTGTAGCCTTGATGCGATGCAGATGGAAGAAAACAAGCCGCTGGCGCCGTTTACTACCTTTGGGATAGGCGGGCCGGCGCGGTGGTTTGTCGAGGCTGAGAGCGAAGACGAGATTGTGGAGGCGACGGCGTGGGCGCGGGAGCGCGGGCTCAAGCTGTTTGTGCTGGGCGGCGGTAGCAACTTGCTGGTTTCAGACGCGGGCTTCGACGGGCTGGTGCTGCGCGTGGGATTGCTGGGGATTGAAGCCTATGCCGACGGGCCGGCAGGGGATGCGTTCGGAGAGTGGGTCTATCGCGTCGCCGCGGGAGAAGATTGGAACAGGTTTGTGCAGCGGGCGGTGGCGGATAATTGCGCGGGGATCGAGTGCCTGGCGGGGATTCCAGGAACGGTGGGCGGAACGCCGGTGCAGAATGTGGGGGCTTATGGGCAGGAGGTTGCGCCGGTCATCGAGCGAGTGCGCGTCTTCGACTTGGAGGAACGGGTCTTTCTGGAGTTCACCGCGGCGGAGTGCGGATTCGCCTATCGGCGCAGCCGCTTCAACTCGACAGATCGTGGCCGCTACATTGTGACGCGCGTGGATTACCGGCTCGCGCTGGGTGGAGCGCCAACGCTGCGCTATGCGGAATTGCAGAAGTCGATCGAGGCAAATGGCCAGGGACGACAGCCGAGCCTGGCCGATGTTGCGTCCGTGGTGCGGCGGGTGCGGCAGGCGAAGGGAATGCTGCTGGTGGAGGGCGATCCGGATTGTCGCAGCGCGGGAAGCTTCTTCAAGAACCCGGTGGTGAGCGAGGCGCAGGCGGCGCGGATTGCGGAGGTGAGCGCGAAAGAGCCGCCGCGGTTTCCGGCTGGGCCGGCAGGTCAGGTGAAGCTTCCGGCGGCGTGGCTGATTGAACAGGCGGGATTTGCGAAAGGTTACGTGCTGGGCGCGGCGGGGGTTTCGTCGCGGCATACGCTGGCGCTCGTCAATCGTGGCGGAGCGAGCGCGGCGGAGGTTCTGGCGCTGGCGGAGCAGATTGGCGCGGCCGTGGAGGCGCGGTTCGGCATTCGCTTGGAGATGGAGCCGGTGCTGGTGGGGTTCTAGAGTCGCAATCGTGTGGATTGGTAGTCTCCCAGGTCTCAAATGCGAGACCTGGGGCACCCGGCACCCGGCTAAAGCCCGACTTTATTCTGCGGCCGTTGCGGCACGACTCAAGTCGTGCCCTTTCAAAACATCGGCTTGTCCAGAGGTTTCCTGAGTCACTGACTGTTTGAATTTGCACCCATGGAGTTCGTGGTTTCCCACCCTTGAATCAAAAAGACGATTCAAGGAGGGGGCACCCAGCGTTTATCGCCCAGCTAGGCGCCTTTGTAGACGATCCCGTTCGGTATCGAGTACCTCCGCGGCCGGCCCCAGCGCGGCCAGGCGGCCTTCGTGGAGCAGCGCGACTTCCGCTGCGGTGGCCAGGGCATCGGTGGCGTCGTGGGTGGCCATGACGGTCTGCACGTGGTGTTCAATGGCCCACGCCTGCAACCGGACCAGCAATGCGTCGCTGGCGGCGCCGTCGAGGGCGGAAAAGGGCTCGTCGAGCAGCAGCAGGCGCGGGCGTGGAGCAAGTGCGCGAGCCAGGGCAACGCGCTGCGCTTCGCCGCCGGAGAGGTCCTGCGAACGGCGGGCTATGAGGCCTTGGCCGTCGACCAGTTCCAACATTTCTTCCACGCGGGCGGTGCGGCTGGCGTGGTCAAGTTGGTTGATTCCGTAGGCGATGTTGGCGGCGACGGTGAGGTGAGGGAAGAGCGCGGGCTGCTGGGCGACCATGGAGGTCTGGCGATGGCCGGGCTTGAGCCAGAGGTTGCGCGCGGACTCGGTGAGCGGGCGGCCGTCGAGGACTACGCGGGCAGACTCCGGGCGGGCGGGATCGGCGAGGGCCGGGCCAGTGAGATCGAGGCCTGCGATCAGGCGCAGCAGCGTGGATTTGCCTGCGCCGGAGGGGCCGAAGATTACCGTCCACTCGGAGGCCAAGCGGCACTCGATCTGGAGATGAAAGCTGCCGCGCCGGGCGTTGCAGGAGAGCTCAAGCACGGCGGCCTCCACGGGGGCGTCCACCGAGATAAATGGCTGCGAGAGCGATGGCGCTCATGGCGAGCAGGATGGCGGCGGTGCGGTTGGCGGCGGCGTAGTCGAAGTTCTCTACCTGGTTGTAAAGCACGATGGAGAGCGTGCGGGTGGCACCGGGAATGTCTCCGCCGAGCATGAGAACTACGCCGAACTCGCCCATGGTGTGGAGGAAGCTGAGGACGGCGGCGGCGACGAGAGAGCGGCGGGCCAGTGGGACGAGGAGTGTCTTAGTAAGGCGGACGGGGCTGGCGCCGAGCAGACGGGCGGCGTCGACCAGGGATGAATCGATGGCGGCGAAGCCGGCTACCAGGGGTTGGACGGCGAAGGGCAGGCTGTAGATCACCGATCCGACTACGAGACCGCCGAAGGAGAAGGCCAGAGGATGGCCGAGGACGGCGGTGAGGCCGCGGCCAAAGGCGGTGCGCGTGCCGAGCAGGACCAGGAGGAAGAAACCGAGGACGGTGGGCGGCAGCACCAGTGGCAGGGCGGCGAGGGCTTCTAACGCGGCCAGCCAGCGGCTGCGGCCGAGGACCAGCAAGGCTGCGAGGGGTACGGCAACGGCCAGAAGAATGGCTGTGGTGACCGTGGCCAGTTTGAGGGTGAGGGCTAGGGCTTGCCAGTCCATTGGATAAGAGTAATGGGTCTGGCTGGGGTTTCCTGGCAATGGCAAAGAGAGCGCGAACTGAGTGGGGCGTTCATTCGATGCAAAGACGAAATGCAGGTCCTTCGGTTCCGCGGAAGTACGCTCCACTCAGGATGACAACAAGTAAGTAACTCAGGAAAACAGGAAGTAGCTGAAACGGGCCTCGGCTAGCGAACGGCTGTGAGTCCGCTTTTGGCTAGCTGGGACTGGATTGGGGCGGAGAGCAAATAGTCGAGCAGCTTGTGCGCCTGGGGACGCTGGGCGGTTTTGCTTACGATTACGGCGCCCTGTTCGATGGGCGGATAGAGCGCGCGCGGGATGATGAAGTAAGTCCCGGATGCGGCGAGGCGCGGGGTCATTGCGGAGGTCAGCGAGATGAGACCGGCGTCGGCGTTGCCGGAGTCGACAAACTGCGCGGCCTGGGAGATGTTTTCTGCTGTGATGAGTTTGGGCTTGAGAGTGTCGTAAAGCTTGAGGCTGGTGAGGGCGGCGACGGCGGCACGGCCGTAGGGGGCGCGGTCGGGGTTGGCGATGGCCAGGCGTTTGAGATCGGGGCTGCGGAGCAGATCGAGCGACGGCGTGAGCTGCGAGTCTTTGCGCGTCCACAGGACAAGTGTGCCGCGGGCGTAAACGATGGGCGTGGAGGAGTCGGCGGTGCCGGCGGCGTCGGCCAGGCCGGCGTCGATGAGGCGCTTGGGATAGCTCAGGTCGGCGGAGAGAAACAGGTCGAAGGGCGCGCCGCTCTGAATCTGCGCAGTCAGCATGGCCGAGGCCTGGTAAGTGGCTTCAACATGAATTCCGGTAGCCTGCTGGAATTGCGCAAGGATGGGCGGAAGCACTGGCTCCAGGTCGGCGGCGGCGGCGATGCGCAAAGGGGTTTGCGCGAGCGCATTGGCGGCGATGGGCAGGACGACGAGAGTCAGCCGCAGGAATTCATTGAGAGGGATGAGCAGCGGGCGGCTGGGAAAGAGTGATTGGAAGAATATGGGTCGCGTCCGCGGCCTCAATTCGCACCGCGCCCTACGGGGCGGAGCATCATTGCTGGAATGCGTTCCCAGGGCTGCGCGCGGCTTGCCCTGGGCTATTGTCGCCCCCTCCCTACGGGAGGCATTGTGAATGCGCTGGAGGAAAGAACCTTTGATCCACAAAGGAATGGCCCTCATGCTTGTAAGCTAACACCAGGAATGAAAGACAATTAGGGGAATGAAAGACAATTTGGGCATGAACGAAAATTTGCACCAGCTTCGCTGTTTTGGATGCGGCACGCGGGTGCCGGGGACAGACGCACGGCCGGATTTTCGCTGCTCGCAGTGTGGAGACCTTTTTGAGGTGGAGTATCCGGGCTGGGCCGAGCGGCAGAGCCACGACCGGCCCAATCCCGGCGCGCTGAAGTGGCTGTGGCGAGAGCGGCGCTGCTCGTCTGAGGCGCTCGATCACTCCGGCGTGTGGCGCTTCCGCGAGCTGCTGCCGATTCTGGAGAACTTCGGCAATGCCGTGACGCTGCGCGAGGGCAACACGCCGCTCTATCATCTTCCGCGTGCTTCGAAGGCGCTGGGCATTGACCAGCTTTACGCCAAGCACCAGGGCATGAATCCGACCGGCTCGTTCAAAGACACGGGAATGACTACGGCGCTGAGCGTGGCCCGGGAGCGCGGGTTCGAGTGGGTGGCTTGTGCGTCGACAGGAAACACGTCCGCGGCGATGGCGGCGTATGCGGCGCGCGCAGGACTGCGCAGCCTGGTGGTGATTCCCGAGGGAAAGATTGCCTGGGGCAAGCTGGCACAGGCCATGGACTACGGCGCGGTGACCTGCCAGGTGAAGGCGGATTTCGACGGCTGCGTGCGGGTGCTGACGCAGGTGGTGAAGGAGGCGCACATCTATCTGCTCAACTCCGTCAATCCCTATCGGCTTGAGGGGCAAAAGACGCCGGCCTTCGAAATTGCCGAGTACTTTGACTGGAATGTGCCCGACCACCTGATCGTGCCGGGCGGCAACCTGGCCAACAGTTCGGCGCTGGGCAAGGGATTTCGCGAGATGCGCGAACTGGGCCTGGTGGGACGCGTGCCGCGCATCTCGGTGATCCAGGCCGCGGGAGCCAATCCGCTGGTGCGCAGTATGGCCAGCAATCATGGGACATCGATCGAGCCGGTGGAGGCGCACACGCGGGCCACGGCGATACGCATCGGCAATCCGGCTTCGTGGCGGAAGGCGGCGCGGGTGATTCAGGAAACGGGCGGCTGGTGCTTGGATGTGAGCGAAGCGGAGATTGCGATTGCCAAGGCGGAGCTGGGCGCGGAAGGGCTGGGCTGCGAGCCGGCTTCAGCAGTGACGCTGGCGGGACTGAAGAAGCTGCGCGCGGATGGGAAAGTGGCCGGAAGCGAGACCGTGGTGCTGCTGCTGACCGGACACACGCTCAAGGACGCCGATTACACCATCGACTTCCACCGTGGAACGCTCTTGAAGGATGAGGAAAAAGTCGGCCTGGAAGCCCAGATCGACGGCTTGCGGCGCAATGCGCAGGCGGTGGAGGCCACGCCGGAAGCGGTGCTGGCCGCGGTGAAGGGCAAAGTGCAATGAGCGACGCGACCCTTCCGACTGCAGGCCGCCTGCGTCTGCGCCTGCCGGCCACTTCGGCCAATCTTGGGCCCGGATTCGACGCCGCCGCCGTGGCGCTGGACTTCTATCTCGATATCGATGCGGCGCCGGCGGGGGAGTTTTCCATTCTGGCCAGCGGCTACGATGCGGAGCGTTGCGGTCGCATCGAGGACAACCTGATCCTGGACCTTTACAAAGGACTGCTTGCGACCCACGGCAGGCCCATTGTGCCTTTGGCGATTCGCATGGAGAATGACCTTCCGCTGGGGATGGGTTGCGGCTCGTCGGCGGCGGGGCGGCTGGCGGCGATTGCCCTGGCCAATCACTTTGGCCGGCTGGGGTGGAGCTCGGAGCGCATTCTTGAAGAGGCCTGCGCGCTGGAGGGGCATCCGGACAATGCGGCGGCCTGCTGGCTGGGCGGCTTTGTGGCCGCGGCGAATGAAGGGCGCAGGGTTCATGTTGCGCGCGTGGTTCCACCGGCAGAGTGGCGGGCCATTGTGGTGCTCCCCGCTGAGCCGCTGGCCACCAGCAAGGCACGCGCGGCGCTGCCGGAAAGTTATTCGCGCGACGATGTGGTGGTGAACATTCAATCCGTGGCCATGCTTGGCCTGGCTTTTGCCCAGGGCCGCGGCGACCTGCTGCGCATCGCCATGCGGGACCGCATACACCAGCCCTACCGCGCGCCCATCTGCCCGCTGCTCGATCGTCTGTTGCCGCTGGCTGGACACCACGGCATTCTCGGAGCGGCGTTGAGCGGGGCTGGACCGGCCGTGTTTGTGGTGGTCGCGGGCCAAAGCAGCCTGGAAGAAGCTTCAGACGCGATCAGGACCGCGGTAGCAGGCTTGCCGCAGCCGGCTCTGCGCATCTGCCGCTTTCTGGCGGGTGGAACAAGCGTGATGACGAACCCGGCTGAGTAAGAAGCGGAACGCCTGGATGGTTGGGAAACCTGGTGTCATGTCTCCGAACTTCCTAGCATCGGTTTTGGGCTGATTGGATTGTCGTGAGCTTACCAAATGCAGGTCCTTCGACTCCGCTGAAGTACGCTTCGCTCAGGATGACAGCCCATTTTTCGAGAAGAACTTTGGAGACAGTACGCTGGGTCAAACGTTGCATACAAAGGGTATCGTTTGGGTAATCTTTGCAGCGGCACGTTATCTTCTTACTAATCACCTAACTTTGATTACCTCCCGCTATTACCTAAGATTCCTTGCTATTCCCGAACTAAATCCATAAATTCGCAGCGTGGGCAGTTCTGGGGGAGGGCTGCTCTAGCGCCCGTGGTCCTTTTAGGATCCGGGCGCTTTTGATTGTCCGCCAAGGCCCGAGTCCGGGACCTGAGTTCGGCCGCGCTGGCTGGTTACCGCCGGGGTGCGGCTTGCGACTTTCCCACAGCTTGGCGCATCCTATAGAAGCACCGTTGCCGCTACACTGGATGGGTAGGCGGGAGCCGCGAGGAGGATCATGTCTGGATTGGGAGTGTTAGAAGTAACCGACGCAACATTCGATCAGGAAGTGCTCAAAAGCGAGCTGCCTGTGCTGGTGGATTTCTGGGCCACGTGGTGCGGTCCGTGCAAAGCGATCGGGCCAACCGTGGACGCTGTGGCCGCGAAGTACGCAGGCCAGTTGAAGGTGACCAAGGTCAACGTGGACCAGAACGGCGCCACCCCGTCGCGCTATGGGATTCGCGGGATTCCAGCGCTGCTGCTCTTCAAGGGCGGCAAGGTGGTGGATCAGATCGTGGGCTATGTGCCGCAGGACGTGATCGAAGAGAAAGTGCAGCGCGTGGTTGTGCCTGCCGGGGCAGTGCAGTCAGTAAGTGCAGTGCAGTAACTCGACCGCTCTGAAGTTGCGCAAATAAGCCGACAACAGATAAGCAGACAAATTGAAGGCCCGGCTCACCAGCCGGGCCTTTGCTGCGTTAGTAGGCAGCGGGGGTGGCTGTCGCCGCAGTTGGAGCAGAGAGCGGATCGAGGCCCAGGCGTTTGCGGCAGTCTTCGAGCATGGTTTCCGTGCGCGTGGCGCCAACGCGGCTGACGCCGATTGCACGCACCGCAAGCAGCGCGTCCAGGTCGCGGATGCCGCCGGCCGCTTTTATATGCACGCGCGGCGGCGAGTGTTTGCGCATCAGCTCCAGATCGGCGAGGGTTGCTCCGCTGGGCGCGTAGCCGGTGGAAGTCTTGACCCAGTCGGCGCCGACTTCCGCGCAGATTGCGCAAAGGCGAATCTTGGCTGCATCGTCAAGATAGGCATTTTCAAATATCACCTTGATCTTTGCACCGCCCGAGTGAACAGTGTCTGTAAGGCCGGCCAGTTCGTCGCGCACATATTGCCAGTCCTCGCTGCGGGCCTTGCTTATGTTGATGACCACATCGAGTTCCTGGCCGCCGTCTTTTAGGGCCTGGCGCGCTTCGGCGAGCTTAATGGCGGTGGTGTGGCCGCCGTGGGGGAAGCCGATGGTGGTGCTGGCGTTGACTGCCGTGCCGGCAAGCAGCTGGGCGCAGCGGGCCAGCGCGTAGGGCAGAATGCAGACGCTGGCCACGTTGTAATGAATGGCCAGGGCGCAACCGTCCTCAAGCTCGCGCCAAGTGAGTGTGGGATTGAGCAGCGAGTGGTCAATCATTTTGGCGATGGAGGGGTAATCGAAGAGTTGGGTCATCCGGGTTCTCCGAGCGTGGCGGCCTCGCGGTCACGGGGCAGCCTGTTTAGCCCCGGGGATGCTCCCCGGCTGGTCAAGCAACATTTTATGCAACCGGTTCCGGCGGGGAACTCCCGTTTTGGGCCGAGCGAGGCGGAAGACAAACTTCGGTCATATCTGCTTGATTCCCATATAAGACAGGAGTTACTTGCCCGTGCTATTTTGATCTGAACTGCAACTTGCCCCAGGTTCGGATCTGAAGATCCGAAGAAAGGTTCAGTAAACCTTCATGCGTCCCCTGCGTTGGTTCCCCCTATCCGTTTTGTGCTCCGTTTTGTTCTGTACAGCAGCAATCGCCCAGGAAGCGGCCCCCGCTGCCCGGATCGTCAATCCAATTGACGAGCAGCAGCTGGTAACGCTCAAGGGCACGGTGCACCCTCTGGCCAACGCCCGCAACGATCGCGGCGCCGCGCCCGGCGATATGCAGCTTGACCGGATGCACCTGGTGCTGAAGCGCAGCAACAGCCAGGAAGCCGCGCTGCGTTCGCTGATTACCGACATGCACACGCCGGGAACGGCCAGCTATCACAAGTGGCTGACGCCGGATGCCTTCGGCAAACAGTTTGGCCCCGCGGACCAGGACGTGACGGCAGTGGAGAACTGGCTTTCGGGGCACGGCTTCACCGTGGCCAAGGTGAATCCCGGCAAGCAGACCATCGAATTCAGCGGCAATGTGGCGCAGTTCAGCAGCGCGTTTCACGCGCAGATCCATAAATACCAGGTGAATGGCGAGACGCATTTCGCCAATGCGAGCGATCCGCAGATTCCCGCGGCGCTGGCTCCCGTGGTGGGCGGGTTCGTGACGCTGAACAACTTCCGCGCCAGGAGCTACGCCAAGTACATGGGCAAGGCGCAATACGATCCCAAGACGGACCACGCGACCCCCGAGTGGACGACGGGCAGCAATAACTCCTTCAACTTTGTGCTGGCGCCGGTGGATTATGCGGTGCAGTACGACCTGAACCCGCTCTATACCGCGGGGACTAACGGCACCGGCCAGACTATCGCCATCATCAACGAATCCAATGTCAACATCGGCCTGGTCAACAGCTTCCGCTCGCTCTTCAGCCTTCCCGTCAACCCGCCCCAGGTCATCATTGATGGCAACGATCCTGGTGTTGACGGCATCAACAATCCCGACGGCCTCAACGGGGCCTCGACGGAGGCCTATCTCGATGTGGAGTGGGCCGGCGCGGTGGCGCCCAACGCCACCATCGATCTGGTGATCGCCGGCGACACGCCGCTGGAGAACGGCCTGTACCTGGCCATGGAGCACGCGGTCTACGGCAACGTTGCGCCGGTCATGAGTCTGAGCTTTGGGTTATGCGAAGCGAGCCTCGGCACCGCGACAAATGCTTTCCTTAACCGCCTCTGGGAACAGGCCGCCGCGCAGGGCATCACGGTGATGGTCTCAGCCGGCGACAGCGGCTCGGCCGGCTGCGATAACGACAATACCGAGGAATATGCAACCCAAGGCCAGGCGGTCAGCGGTTTTGCTTCTACGCCGTTTAACGTGGCCGTGGGCGGGACGGACTTCTATTACAGCGACTTCACCTCCGGACTCAACGGCTTGGAAGGCCAGTTCGCGACTTACTGGAACGAGGCCCCCAGCAACAGCACGCCAGCCGTGTCCATCAAGGGCGTGATCCCCGAGCAGCCCTGGAACGACAGCCAGTATGGTCTTACCCTTGCGACACTGGAGCAGGGCGCCACTCCCACAAGCACCAGCATTGCGGCCGGCAGCGGCGGGTCCAGCTCCATCTACACCACCAAGCCCGCCTGGCAGACCGGCTTCGGCGACTCGGTGCGCGACCTGCCCGACATCTCGCTCTTCGCCTCGAACGGCGTCAATGCCAGCTTCTATCCCATCTGCGCCGTCGATGGCGATTGCCAGCCGGTTTCGAGCGGCGGCACAGTGCAAATTTCCGGCGTCGGCGGCACCTCCGCTTCGTCGCCTGCGTTCGCCGGCATCATGGCCCTGGTCAACCAGAAGTACGGCCGCCAGGGACAGGCGGATTACGTTCTTTATCCGCTTTCCAAGCAGTTCCCAACCGCCTTTAACGACGTGGCCCACGGCACCAACTCTGTGCCATGCGCATTCTCGGCGACGTCGACCCTCGATTCACCCAACTGCATCGCCGCCAGCAACCCGGTCACGATTACCGACTCAAACGGAAATACGATATTGGAAGGCCAGATCGGCACCGGGACAACGGCAGAATACAACGCCGTTGCCGGTTACGACGAAGCCAGCGGACTGGGCACCGTCGACGCCAACGTTCTGGTCAGCGACTGGAACAGGGTGACGTTCACCTCGACCACGACTACGCTGACGCCATCTTCGACAAGCTTCACACATGGAGCGGCCATCACCGTCAGCGGCAGCGTGACGCCGGCCAGCGGCACAGCCACCGGCGCGGTCGCGCTTATGACCAGCAGCAGCGAGGAATCCGAGCAGGGCCAGAGATTCTACACGCTCAGCAGCGGATCGTTCTCCGGAAGCACCGGCACGCTGCCCGGCGGCACCTACAACATCTGGGGCCAGTATGGCGGCGACAGCAGCAACGCCGAGAGCTCGTCCACGCCGGTTTCGATTACGGTGAACCCCGAGAACAGCGGCATCTTCTTCGCGTTGCGATCCGGATCGACGGTCTACACCTCGACAACCACGCCGGGCAGCACGGTTGACTACGGCACGCAACTGAATTTGAGCGCGCAGGTGGCGCCCACCGCGGATGTGGCCACACTTCAGAGCTGCCAGGCATCCACCACCGTGACCTGCCCGACTTACACCATGCCGACTGGAACCATTGCTTTCAAGGATGGCTCAACGGCACTGAACACCGCGTTGATCAACGCCGAGGGCGATGCGGAGTACAACGCGCCGTTCAGCGTCGGATCACACACGGTCGCGGCCAGCTATTCCGGCGACCCCAGCTACAACGCGTCCACGGCCTCGGCGATCGCTTTCACGGTCGTCAAGGACACGCCAACAATCTCTGATTTCTCGTCGATTCAAGACAGTAGTAATGGGGACCTGGTGAACGGACCAAATCAGCCGACACTCATTACCATTCAAGTGGAGAATAGCGCTCAGGCCAACTCCGGCGCGCCCGTTGCAATAGCCGCCCCAACTGGCTCCATTACGGTGAGCAGCACGCTTGCGGGACTCTCGGGGACAGCGACCCTGAGCCCTGGAGTCGACCCTACCACAAACGCGGTAATGGGAGTGGCCACCTTCAGCGTGCCGGCGGGCTCGGTTTCGGGTAACTATCAACTGACAGCAACCTACGGAGGAGACGGGAACTACAACAGCGCTTCGTTAGCGAATTCGCCCTTTGCAGTCGAGACCACCAGTGGAAACGGCGGCCTAACCTCCACGGTCGCAGGGACGATGAGCGGGAGCATCTCGCCTACTACCAGCGTTACTATCTCGGGAACAGTCACCGGCCAGTCCGGAAAGGCAGCGCCTACGGGCGCCCTCTACGTTTACTCTTCAGGAAATTATCCCACCGGCGTGAACATTACTCCGGGCACAGGAGACTCCTCAACCTTCTCGATAGTGCTGAACAGCCAGACCCTCTTCCAGGGGTCGAACCAGATTACTTTGCAGTATTTCGGCGACAACACTTACAACCCCTCGGCCCTCGTGCTGAGCACTGCGATCTCGAATCCCCTTTCGGACTTCACACTGATTCCAGAAACGACGATCGTTCCCATCAACGTCAGCGGGGCGGGCAGTGGGACGGATCTCATCAACCTGGCATCGGTGAACGGCTTCAGCGGTGCTGTAAACCTGACCTGCACGCCGGCTGCGGGTGTGACCTGCGCGATCTCGCCTTCTGCGCCGAGCCTGAGCGGCGGCGGAAGCTCCACTGCAACCCTCACCATCGTCGCCACCGCGAGTTCGCCCAACCTGAGTTATAACGTGCTGGTCACCGGAGCGGACTCCACAGGAACGTACGTCCACACGTTGGGCATCGAGGCTGTGGTGAGCGGTTCGTCGGTTACCGCGAGCTTCGGCCTGAGTGCCACCCCGGCCAATCTTTCCCTGACAGCTGGGGCCACAAGCGGCAACACGTCGACCATCACCGTGGCGCCGATCAGCGGCTCGTTCACCTCAACGGTTGACCTGACCTGCGCAGTCACCGGTAGTCCTAGCGGCGCAACGAGTCCGGCAACGTGCAGCCTGGCTGCACCGTCTGTTGCTTCCGGGTCGGGAACGGACGTGGTGACGATTGCCACGACGTCAACCACCACAGACGGAGCTTATACCGTAACTGTGACCGGCGTTTCCGGAACGATTACGCAGACTGCCACGGTGAATGTGACGATCACGGCGGCGGCGGCGGCGGTCTACACCGTGGCGGCCACGTCACCGGCGGGAATCTCCCCTGGAAGCACGGCGACTTCAACTGTTACGGTTGCTTCAACTACAGGGTATGCGGGCACCGCCACCATTAGCTGCGCACTCACTTCGTCTCCGACCGGGGCATCGGACCTGCCCACTTGCACGGGCGGCGCGGGAACCGTCACTTTGAGCTCCTCCGCGACGACCGGGACGACCACGGTAACGGTGTCCACAACCGGAGCCACCGCCGAGCTTGTTTATCCCCGCATCGGTGGAAAGGGCAGGGGATGGGCAGGCGCGGGTGGCGGAGCGGTGCTGGCGGTTCTGGTCCTGCTCTGGATTCCGACGCGGCGGCGCAACCTGCTATCGATGCTCGGCGTGATGATCCTCATGGCAGCGCTGGGTAGCCTTGTCGCCTGCGGCGGCGGGGGCGGTGGAGGCGGCGGCGGTGGAGGAGGAGGCGGCAGCACAGGCACCACTTCAGGAAGCTACACATTCACCGTGACTGCGACCGGAAGCCCCGCGCAGACCTCGGGCAACACAACCACATTCACCGTGACCGTGAACTAGAACGGCGAAGAACAAGCAGCACGTGGGCCCTTCCTTTGAGAAGGGCCCACATGTTTCAAGGGGATTTTGTCGTTGAGTATGCAACGATTGGGGGTTTGTGGTCTCCCACCCTTGCCGCGATGAAGCTGCGGCAAGGGTGGGGCACCCGGCATTAGTTCAGGGCTGACTGGTTTGTCGTGAGCCTAACAAATGCAGGTCCTTCGACTCCGCTGAAGTACGCTTCGCTCAGGATGACGGGCCATTTTTCGATAGGAACCTAAGAGACGGGATACTAGAGCGGCGAAGAACAAGCAGCACAAAGGCCCTTCCTATGAGAAGGGCCTTTGTATTTTTGCCGCTGCGCGAGTTGCTACTTCGCGATCTTGTCGAGGTCGAGGTTGAGGTCGAGGACGTTGACGCGCGGCTCGCCGAGCACGCCCAGTTGACGCCTGGTAATGTGCCCGTCGATCAACTGGCGGATGCGGTCTTCGGAGATGCCGCGCGCCCTGGCCACGCGCGGAGCCTGGAAGTACGCTGCGTCGGGAGTGATGTCTGGGTCCAGGCCGGAGCCGGACATGGTGACCAGGTCGATGGGCACGGGATGGCCGGGATTCTCCTGGGAAAGCTTGTCGATGGAGCCCTGAACGCGGTCGACCAGCGCCTTGTTCGATTGCGCCAGATTCGAGCCGCCGGATGAGGTTGCGTCGTAACCATTGCCGGCTGCCGAGGGCCGGGGATGAAAATACTTGTCCGAGGTGAAGCTCTGCGCCAGCAGCTCCGAGCCAATGACCTGGCCGTCCTTGAGAATGAGGCTTCCCGCCGCCTTGCGCGGGAAGACGGCCTCGGCGATGCCTGTGACCAGCAGCGGATAGCCGAGACCCACCAGCAAGGTGGTTACGATGGTGAAGCGGATTGACGTTCTCCATATGGAGTGCTTCGCCGATATGGCCGTAGGTGCGGGAACGGGGGACAGAGAGGAATGCACGGTGAAAACTCCTTGATACCTTCCCTCAAGGGCTAAAGCCCGTGAGTTGTTGGCCGGTGAGATGTACGGGCTAAAGCCCGTACCCTTCAAGCCCCTACCCTTCAAGCTCGGACGGGGCTAAGCCAGGTGCAGCGCCACCAGACACACGTCGATGGCCTTGATGCCGATAAACGGAATGACGATGCCGCCCACGCCGTAGATAAGCAGGTTGTTGCGCAGCAGAATGTCCGCTGCCTTGGGCTCGTATTTGACGCCTTTCAAAGCGAGTGGGACGAGAGCAATGATGATCAACGCGTTGAAGATGACCGCGGAAAGGATGGCCGACTCGCGGGAGTGCAGGTACATGATGTTGAGCGCGCCCAGCACGGGAAAGACGCCGGCGAACATGGCGGGAATGATGGCAAAATACTTGGCCACGTCGTTGGCGATGGAAAAAGTGGTCAGCGCGCCGCGCGTCATGAGAAGTTGTTTGCCGATCTCCACAATCTCAATCAGCTTGGTGGGGTTGGAGTCGAGATCGACCATGTTGCCGGCTTCCTTGGCCGCCTGGGTGCCCGAGTTCATGGCCACGCCCACATCGGCCTGCGCCAGGGCGGGCGCGTCGTTAGTGCCGTCGCCAGTCATGGCCACGAGCTTGCCCTTGCCCTGCTCGCGCTTGATGAGGTCCATCTTGTCCTTGGGCTTGGCCTCGGCGAGAAAGTCATCGACGCCAGCCTCGCGGGCAATCACGGCGGCTGTCAATGGATTGTCGCCGGTGATCATGATGGTGCGAATGCCCATGGCGCGCAGGCGTGCGAGGCGCTCCTTGAGGCCGCCCTTGACAATGTCTTTGAGATGAATGACGCCGAGCGCGGTCGAGTTCTCCGCAACCACCAGCGGCGTGCCGCCCATGCGCGCAACGTCTTCCACGTGGTCGCGAACTTTCTGCGGCAGTTGAACGCCTTGCTCTTCAAGGAAGCGCGAGATGGCGTCGACCGAGCCCTTGCGGATGCGAGTGCCGGGAAGGTTGACGCCGCTCATGCGGGTCTGCGCGGTGAAGGGAACAAACTCGGCGTGAATACCGCCCAGGTCGCGCCCGCGCAGGTTGTACTTTTCTTTTGCGAGCACCACGATCGAACGGCCTTCGGGGGTTTCGTCGCTGAGCGAAGAAAGCTGCGCCGCGTTGGCCAGCCGCTCGGCGCTCACGTCCGGCGCGGTCAGGAACTCCGTCGCCTGGCGATTGCCCAGGGTGATGGTGCCGGTCTTGTCCAGCAGCAGCGTGTTCACGTCGCCGGCGGCTTCGACTGCACGACCGCTCATGGCCAGCACGTTGTACTGGACCAGACGATCCATGCCGGCGATGCCGATGGCCGAGAGCAGCCCGCCAATGGTAGTAGGAATCAGGCACACCAGCAGCGAGACCAGCACGAAGACCGTCTGCGGCGCCTTCGAATAAATTGCGAACGGCTGCAGCGTGACCACAGCCAGCAGAAAGACGATGGTCAGGCCGGAGAGCAGAATGCTGAGCGCAATCTCGTTGGGAGTCTTCTGCCGGGTTGCGCCTTCGACCAGCGCAATCATGCGGTCAAGGAAAGTCTCACCGGGGTTGGAGGTGATCTTCACCTTGATCCAGTCGGAGAGAACTTTCGTCCCGCCGGTGACAGCCGACCGGTCGCCGCCGGCTTCGCGAATCACCGGGGCCGACTCGCCCGTAATCGCCGACTCATCCACCGACGCCACGCCTTCAATCACCTCGCCGTCGCCGGCAATGTAGTGGTTGGCCTCGACGTAAATCACGTCGCCGGCGCGAAGCAGGCCGCTGGCCACTTCTTCAAAGCTGCCGTCTGCCCTGTAGCGCTTCGCAATGGTCTCACCCTTGGCTTTGCGCAGCGTGTCGGCCTGGGCCTTGCCGCGGCCCTCGGCCATGGCTTCGGCAAAGTTGGCGAAGACCACCGTGAACCAGAGCCAGAGCGTGATCTGCAGGTTGAAGCCGAAGCCTGGGCGGTGGTGCACCGTGTTGTCGATCAGCAGCATCGTGGTGAGCACCGAGCCCACTTCGACCACAAACATGACCGGGTTCTTGACCATGCCGCGGGGATCGAGCTTGCGCACCGAATCGAGCAATGCCTGGACCAGAATTTCCGTGTTCCAAAGAGACTTTTTCTCAACCATGATGAGTCCGTTTCGTCGCGTCCTAAATTCGTCCGTTTCGTCGTTTTCTTTTTTAGTCCGTTTCGACCAATGCTTCTATGTGCCCGTTAAAAAACCTGGCCTGCCTTCAGCAGCAGGTGTTCCAGAATCGGTCCCAGGCTCAGCGCCGGAAAGAAGGTGAGCGCGCCGAGAATGAGAATCACGCCAATCAGCAGAATAGTGAACAGGGAAGTGTTCACCGGGAACGTTCCCGGCGAGGGCGGAATGCTTTTCTTCATGGCCAGGTGGCCGGCCAGCGCCAGCACCGGAATCTTCATCAGGAACCGTCCCCCCAGCATGGCCCAGCCCATCGCCACGTCGTACCACCAGAGCGTCCTTGGATTGACGCTGGCGTTGAGCCCGGCAAAGGCCGATCCGTTGTTGCCCACCGCGGAGGTAAATGCGTAGAGGATTTCAGTGAACCCGTGCGGTCCATGATTGGTGAGCGCAGACAGTCCCACGGAGGGCCAAAGCACGAAGATGGCGGTGAGAGTGAGGATGATGAGCGGAAAAATGAGCACGTAAAGCATGGACATCTTTACGTCGTAGCCTTCGATTTTCTTGCCCAGGTACTCGGGTGTGCGCCCGACCATGAGGCCGGCGATAAAGACCGAGAGCACAACGAAGATGAGAATGCCATACATGCCCGCGCCTACTCCGCCGAAGACCACCTCGCCAAGCATGATGTTGGTCAGCACCACCATGCCGCCCAGCGGCGTAAAGCTGTCGTGCACGCCGTTCACGGCGCCGCAACTGGCGTCGGTGGTGATGGTGGCGAACAGAGCGCTTTCGGCAATGCCGTTGCGGACTTCCTTGCCCTCCATGTTGCCGCCGGGAGCAGTTGCTGTGTGCATCTGGGCAGCGCCGTGAATCAGCGGATGAGGCTGCGACTCGGCCCAGTAGACAGCGGTGAAACCGGCCGCAAACAGGATGAACATGGCTGCCAGCACCGCCCATCCGTGTCCCGGCGAGCCGGTCATGCGGCCCAATGTATAAGTCAGGCCGGCGGGGATGATGAAGATGGACAGGATCTGCAGGAAGTTGGAAAACGGCGTGGGGTTCTCAAACGGATGCGCGCTGTTGGCGTTGAAGAATCCGCCGCCGTTAGTGCCCAGCATCTTGATGGCCTCCTGCGAAGCCACTGGCCCCTGTGCAATGGTCTGCACCTGGCTTGGCTGTTCAAGCGGATGTGCGGTCGTATAAGCGTGCAGGTTCTGCGGCACGCCTTGGCCCACCAGCAGCAACGCATAGATCAGCGAGGCCGGAATGAGGATGTAGAGCAGGACGCGCGTAGTGTCGACCCAGAAGTTGCCGATGGTGGTCGATGTGGTCCGCTTGATGCCGCGAATCAAGGCAACGGCGATCGCGATGCCTGCCGCGGCGGAGAAAAAGTTGTGCGTGGCGAGGCCGGCCATCTCGGTGAGATAGCTCATGGTGGTCTCGGGGGTATAGAACTGCCAGTTGGTGTTGGTGGTAAAGCTGACGGCGGTGTTCCAGGCCAAGTCGGGGCCCACGTTGGCCAGTCCCTGGGGATTGAACGGCAGATGCGCCTGCAGGCGCTCCATGGCGTAAGTGACCACCAGCGTTACTGCGGAAAATCCCAGCATGGCGAAGGCGTATTCGCGCCAGTTCATCTCCTCCGAAGCGTTCACGCCGCAGAGTTTGTAAATGAGCCGCTCGATGGGACGGAGGATCGGGTCCAGCCAGGTGCGTTCGCCCTCAAGCACACGGGCCATATAAGCGCCCACCGGTCGAACGGTTGCCAGCAGGATCAGGGAGTAGAGGCCAAACTGCAACCAGCCATTGGCGGACATGCTAGAACTTCTCCGGGAAGAGCAGGGTGAGGATCAGGTAGGCCAGCAGGAGGACGGACAGGATGAGCGCAATGACGGTGATAATGTCCATGTGCATCGGGTCTACCTCAACTTCTGACAGGCCTTGACGTAGAGAAACGCCAGGGCGAAGAAGATTATCGTGAAAAGCAACATCGTTAAATCCTGCATTGCAGTCTCTTGAGCTCCAAGGGTTGGTATGCGCCGCATTTGTCCGCGGATTGCCCCACCACAATCAATCATGGCTCACGCCAGCTTTAAGTATCGAAAGGATTTCCTAAATAAAGCGTAAAGGGAAGGGAGACCACCAAAAACCTGGAAAACCCGGCAATCCACGAATCAGGAGAGTAAACAGGGAAGCGGGAGCGCGCTCATCAGGGATAATCTGCTCATGGAAAAATCGGGCGTCGGGCCAAGACTGATCATCGTGTGCGGGCTGCCGGGTTCGGGCAAGACCACGCTCGCCCGGGCACTTGAAGACCGGCTCGGCGCGATTCGCTTTTGCCCCGACGAATGGATGGATGCGCTTTCGCTGGATTTATACGACGAACAAAGACGCGCCAGGATCGAAGCTCTGCAATGGAAGTTGGCGCAGGAACTGCTGGTGCTGGGCCTCACGGTCGTCGTCGAATGGGGGACTTGGGGAAGGGCGGAACGGGATGCTTTGCGGCTCGGCGCCCGAGCCCTGGGTGCGGCAGTCGAATTGCATTATCTCGCTGCGTCGGTGGATGTTCTCTTCGACAGGATTCAGCGCCGGGGCAGGGAGAATCCGCCGATAGAACGAAACGATTTTTACCGATGGTGCGAGGCGTTTCAGGAACCGACGCCCGAGGAATGGGCACTCTTTGACGAGCCGTTGTTTACAGGCAGTGCCTCCGGTTCAAATTGACCCCGGCGCCGGCCGGACTTGGCGCGATTCCCGCCACCGAACGACCCGGATTACGACAATTCACTCTTGTGTATCTTGCCTGCGTCCAGCTTTACTCCGCGCGAAATACACGCAACCCGAACCACCGGGCGCGGTTGGGAGTTAGCGTTCAGCGAGTTGTGGCCTCAGCTCTCATTCCCGCTCCAACCCTCTGGAACAAACCGGTAGCCGACCCAGGGCTCAGTCTGGATATATTGCTTACCGCTTTCGGCCTCGAGCTTCTTGCGCACCTGGCCCACGAAGACGCGCAGATATTCCGGCTGATGGGCCGATTGCGCGCCCCAGACGGAGGTCAATAGCGCGCGATGGGTCATTACCTTTCCGGCGTGGCGGGCCAGGTGAATGAGCAGGTCGAACTCCTTGGGAGTGAGGTGGATGGGCCGGCCCAGAACAGTGATGGAATGGGCCGTCGCATCGAGCACAAAGTCGCCTACTTCGATGGCGGCAGTAGTGCGCTCCGGAGCGCGGCGCAGGTGAGCGCGCACCCTGGCCAGCAGCTCCTGAATGCCGAAAGGCTTGGTCACGTAGTCGTCAGCGCCGGCGTCCAGAGCCTCCACCTTGGAGCGCTCGTGTTCGCGGACCGAGAGCACCAGAATGGGAGTGGAGGCCCGCACGCGAATGGCGCGCGTCACCTCCACCCCCGACATGCCCGGCATCATCAGGTCGGTCACCACCAGGTCGGGAGACCAGTCGCGATAGAGCTGCAGGCCCTCCTCGGGGTCGTTGGCGGTACGCACGTCATAGCCCTGTGCGGTGAGGGCGGCGCGCAGTACCCGCGTAATCTGCGGTTCGTCGTCGATGATCAGAATTCTTCCCGGCATTTTTCGCTCTTCTTCCATCGGAAGCTTACATCATCGGGCCTGGCCGGTATGATTTCTGGGATGAAGATCATGGATGGACTCTCCGACTCACGAGGGATATTTCATTGGTTCGTTGCCTCGCTGATGACCATTCTGACCACGCTTTTGCTGGTGTGGCTTGGAGCTGATTCCACAGCCGCCGGGATGGTGTTCGTGGTGGTGGTTGTGTGGTCCGCCACCCAGGCTGGAATCTGGCTGTCGCTCTACGTCGCCGTTTTGTGCGCACTCTCTTTTGACTACTTCTTTCTGTTGCCGTATCACACCCTGCGCCTGGCGGGCGGGCAGGAGTGGGTGGCGATGATTTGCTTCGTTGCCAGTTGCCTGGTGGTGGGCCGGGTGGCGGAGCGGGCGCGACGCCAGACCCGGTCAGCCGAGCAGCGCCGCGAAGATGTGGAGCGGTTGTACGAGCTGAGCCAGGAGATGATGCTGCATGAGGACGCTGCGGGCTTGATTCACGATCTGCCGCGTCTCATCCATCGCATCTTCGCGCTTGAAGGGGTGGCGCTCTACGACTGCGATCATGACCGCTTTCATGGTTCCAGCGCGGAGATTCCGGCCAGCGTAAAAGCCAGTCTGCAGGCCATCGCGCTGGGCCAGAATCCGACAGCCTCTCTCGACTCCGGCTTTCAAACCATGGCGCTGATGCTGGGGTTGCGGCCGGTGGGAGCCTTGGGATGGAAGCCGGCGCTGCTCTCCCGCGAAGTGGCCACGGCGGTGAGTGCGCAGGTGGCCATCGTCATGGCCCGGTCGATGGCCATCGAGGCAACGGCCCGCATTGAAGCGGCGCGCGAAGGCGAACGGCTGCGTGCGGCGTTGATCGATTCCCTCACGCACGAACTGCGCACACCGCTTACCTCCATCCGGGCCGCGGCTACCACGTTGCTCGAGGCCCGGGGCCTCGACGAAGCCGCGCGCCTGGATCTGGCAGCCATTGTGGATGAGGAGGCTTCGCGCCTCGATCTGCTGATTGGGGAAGCGGTCGAGATGGCGGAGATCGATGCCAATGTGGTCCAGGTGCACCCGGGCCCGCAGCACGTGCGTGCACTGCTGGAGCAGGCGGTGGAGGAAGCGAGGAAGATTCTGGGCGCGCATCGAGTGAGCATCGAAGTCGAGGGAGAGGATAGCCCGGCCTGGTTCGATCCGCATTTGCTGGGACGCGTGCTGCGCCACCTGCTGGAGAACGCGGCGCGCCATACGCCGTCGGGGACTCGCATTACACTGAAGAGCTGGCGAGCCGGCGAGCGACTCGAGTTCAGCGTCGAGGACAACGGCCCCGGCATCGATTCGCTCGATCTGCCGCTGATCTTCGAGAAATTCTATCGCGGCAAACGCGTCGCGCACAAAAACAAGGGATCGGGCATGGGCCTGGCCATCACGCGCGCCATCCTGATTGCGCACGGCGGCGGAATCGAAGCCTCCAGCGTGCCGGGGAAGGGCGCCAGCTTTCGCTTCTGGGTGCCGCTGGTGGAGAAGGAGCCGGCGCGCGACCCGTCCAAAGCGCTTGATAGTGGCGCGCTGGCATCCACCGAAGAAGCGCAAGAACGATTCGGCAAATCTGAATGACCAGCCGCCGGAAAAGGCAGATCGGTTGTAATGTGGCCATACCCTCAATTTTTCGGATGTGGACCGCTGACAGGGAAGTTTGTTCGAGCTTGCAGGCAGCTCATTTTGGAGCTGCCTGATGAGCTTGGTCACGATATCGGTGGAGGATATCGGCAACGGCTTCTTGGCCCTGTTTGGGATTCGCACTCACAAAAGCTTCGATCTTTCGACGGTATGAACTAGCTGACCCCGAGTAGCTATCGGTCGAAGCGGGAACTGGGTTCTCATACACCAGAGATAACCCTCTACGAAGCCCAACTGCTCAGCTTCGCTCGACTGGACCCACCAGTCCCCATTCAAATACCAGTGAGCATTCTTCCATATCTCTCCTTGGCCGCCAGCATAATTGCCAGTGTCGGGCGCAGCTGTAACTTTCTGCCAAACATCGATGACATCGAGGCTCGCTGATTCTGGGTGAGATTTGTAAAACCTGTCAATTTTATCCATTACCTGAGAGGGAGTCTCGCTGAAGCCTCTCCTATGAGCATTCCAAGTGAGGCAGTCGGCAATTCCATTTAGGAATCCTGAACGTTCTTCTCCGTCAGTTCTGAGCCACCATTCCCTTGCAAATGGCGGCTTTGACGCAATGACCCCGGCAGCAGGCTGTGACCAGGCCGCTGACGCCAGCCCCAGAACGACCAAATACCAAAAGCCTAGCAGGGACTTAAGGTTCAAATTTCTCATTCCGGCTCTTCACCCCACTCGCAGGTCACTTCCCGCCGCTGCTCGGAGCTTTCGGCGGCCCACTCCAGCAGGCGCGCCACGCGCCACGCGGCCAGGGCAGGCACGGGAGGATGGGACTTGCCCAGGAGCGCATCCCGCACGCCGGCGTAATAGAGCCGGTAGTTGCCTGGAATGGGCGGGACAGGACGGCTGACTACGCTGCCGTCCACGTCCACGTTGAGGGTGCCCCAGTCGGGGGGCGGTTCCTGCCCCCACGCAGCATCGGCGATGCGGGTGATCTTGCTCAGCGCGGTCTCCTGCGGGTCCAGACCCCACTTCCAGTAGTTGCCCTTGACGCCGCGCAGATGAAAGCGCGGACGCGGCAGCGAGGAGAGCACGTTGGCGGAGAGCATGACGGCAAACTCCGCATAGCGCAGGCGGACGGTGAACGAGTCGTTCGAGCCTTCGCCGTCGCGCTCGCGGGTGACGTGGGCGCTGACCGCCGCCGGCCTTCCAAACAGCCCCATGGCCTGGTCGGCAAGGTGGGTTCCAATATCCAGCAGCAGGCCCCCCTCGGCAGGATCTTCTTTCCAGGCGCGGGCTCGTGGAACGGGCCGCCAGCGGTCGAATGTGGATTCCAGGTGAACGATGCGGCCCACCAAATCTTCGCGCACAAGTTTATAGAGTGTCTGAAAATCACTGTCCCAGCGTCGATTATGAAATGGAATCAGATGAACGCCGTGGGCGGTTGCCAGTTCCATCAGCTTTGCGACTTCCGTGGACGTGACGGCCGTGGGTTTGTCGACAACCACGCTTTTTCCGGCTTCAAGAATCTGCCGCGCAATCTCGAAGTGGGTTCCGTTCGGCGTGGCGGCGACAAACAACCCGAGCGACGCATCGGCGAGCATCGCCTCCAGGGAGCGGTAGGTGGTTACGCCCGGATAGCGCTCTGCCGCATTGTCGGAGTTGCGTTCGAGAACGGCGGCCAGTTCCAGGCCCTCGACGGACGAAATCAGCGGCGCATGAAAGACGCGGCCCGCCATGCCGAATCCCACCAAACCAACACGAATCATGAAATCACCTCGAACGCCTGGCCCTATTCAGCCTTCGAGTTTATACCGGGTCTCGGCGAGGCGGTAGAGGCGGCGCCAGACCAGGCGATTCATGGTGACGACCATGAGGGAGATGAGGATGGTGGCGAGGAACAGGATGGGGAAGCGGCCATCGTTGGTGGCGGCCTGGATTTGCGAGCCGAGGCCGATGGTCTCCAAGGTGCGGCCGGGCACGTGCGAGTACTCGGCGAAGACCGATGCGTTCCAGGCTCCGCCCGAAGCCGTAACCATGCCGGTGATGAGGTAGGGAAAGATTCCCGGCAGAATGAGCCGCGTCCAGCGCTGCCAGCGCGTAAAGCGGTAAAGCGAGCTGACTTCGCGCAGGTCGGACGGGATGGACATGGCTCCGGCAATCACGTTGAACAGGACGTACCATTGCGTGCCCAGCAGCATCAGCGCAACGGAGCCGATGCCCAGCCCGCCGCCGAGCTTGAC
>DATKGE010000012.1:0-4551 GCA_035510955.1 Occallatibacter sp.
GCGCCGAAGTCTTCTTCCGGGACATCAAGCTGTATCCATTGAAATAGCGCAGGCGGGGGCGCTGCTGATCGAGCCGCGCGCCTAATCCAGCGCTCGAACCCAGATGTTTCTGAAGCTGAGCGGCTCGCTCTTGTCGCCGTGTGCCTGCAGCTTGATGGGCGCGCGGTCATACGCTTTGTAGAACGGCTGGCCGATGTAGAGCGTCTGCCCCTTCAACTGGAAGTGGTTCTGCACCAGCACGCCGTTGAAGATGACGGTAACGAATGCGGGCGTTTTGAGCGAGCTGTCTTCGTTAAAGGTGGGCGCGGTCCAGACGATGTCGTAGGTCTGCCACTCGCCCGGCTTGCGATTCGGATTCACCAGCGGTGCGCCCTGCTTGTAAATGCTGGCGGCCTGGCCGTTGACATAGGTGGTGTTGTTGTAGGAATCCAGCACCTGGAGCTCGTAGCCGTCGTCGCCGGGACCGAGGGAAGCGAGAAACACGCCGCTGTTGCCGCGCGCCTGGCCGCTGCCGGCGATGTTGTCCGGGATTCTCCACTCGACATGAAGCTGATAGTCCTTGAATTTTCGTTTGGTTTCGATGTTGCCCACGCCGTGCACCTTGCTCACGGTGAGGATGCCGTTGGCAACGACCCACTGGGCCGGGGTGTGGTCCTGCGCCGACACCCATTCGTCCTGGTTCTTGCCATCGAACAGCACGATCGCGTCGGAAGGGGGCGCGGATTCGGTTGCGCCGGGAGTTACGATTGCGGGAACAGGCGTCCATACCTCCGTGTCTTCGGGTTTGGGCTTGGCCGGCTGCTGTGCGGAAAGTGCGGCGGAGATGGAGACGAGGGTTGCGAATGCGAGGAGTCGTGAAAGTCGGGTGCTCATAGGTCGTCTTGAGAATACACCCGGCGAGGCGGGGGGTGGCAAATTCAATCCGCTCCCCGGTGCGGGCCTGCGGACGGCTCCGCCTTATCGAGCAATTGCGGATCGTTGTTGCGGACATTGCCCACCCGATCGCTCACCGGCCAGGCAACCATCTCTTCCGCGGGGAAGGGCCGGAGCAGGTCCACGGGCGGCCGGGCCGGGTCTCCAGGATCAAGCCAGCGCGCGTAATCGCGCGGCTCGAGAATCACCGGCATGCGGTTGTGAACCGGCTCCATCAACGCGTTGGGATCGGTGGTGAGAATGGTGAAGGTCTCGAGCGCCTCGCCTTCCTTTGACTGCCAGCGCTCCCACAAACCGGCCATGGCATAGGGTTCGCCGCTCTTGAGGGCGAAGGCGAAGGGGTGCTTGGTCTTCTTGTCGATTCGCTGCCACTCATAAAACGCGTTGGCGGGCACCAGGCAGCGGCGCTTCTTCAGGGCTTCGCGATAAGCCGGTTTGGCGGCTGCCTCCTCGGCGCGCGCGTTGATGGTGGTGTAGCCGAACTTGGCGTCCTTGGCCCAGAAGGGCACCAGTCCCCAGCGCAATTGTGCGAACTCACGCTGGCCGGAGTCCCGATTGAGACGCACGACGGGTTGCACGCTCTGCGGCGCCGCGTTGTAGCTGGGAGCAAACCAGGGCATGTCTTCCAGCTCCACGCCGAACCAGTCGGCGAGAACTTCCTGGGTCGACTTCCTGGCGAATCGGCCGCACATGGTTCAAAGCATACTGTGCGCCGGGCGCGGGAATCCAGCCGTCCCGGGATTAAACGCATGGGATGAAACGCATCGGCTTCCAATACAATGGGTCCTGGGAGCACGAATCGATGGCACACATGGTATTTTGCGTACGCAACAAGAAGGAGATGGAGGGCCTGGACGAGCCGCCCTTCGACTCGGAGTTCGGTCAGAAGATCTTCAAGAACGTCTCCAAAGCTGCGTGGGGCGAATGGGTCGACCGGCAGAAGATGCTGCTGAACGAGTACCGGTTGCAGCCCTGGACGCCTTCGGCGCAGCAGTTCCTGGTGGAGCAGATGGAAGAGTTCTTCTTCGGCACGGGCTCGGCGCTGCCGTCGGAGTACGTGCCGCCGTCGCACTGACAATAAGCTATGCCATTCTCCGGCTCCGAAGGATCAGACCCCTCGCAATGCCACAAACCGACGTGGCTGTTGCGTGATGGGTCAGGTCCCCGCTCGCCGACAATTCATAAATGAACTCGGCTGTCACTGTGGACTAATCGCCGCTCCATGAAAACGATCGTAGACTAGGGCAGTCGGTCTTCCCGATGAATCGCGTTCAATCTCGACCTCTTCCCAGTAGGATCGATCGACGAAGCGATCCTTGCCGAATGGAATTAGCGCTGAAACATCGCCTGACGGCCAGCGCATGGACAATTCCTGGCCATTCGCTGCCAAGGCTACTTTCGCGTTTGCCTGGTAAAAGTCCGGACCAAACTGAAACGTGCCTGTGCAAGTCTTCAACTCCATTGGACTAGGAGCGGGGTTTCTGAGATGAAAGGGTTCGTAGGGCAGACCGAGGGTCAGAGCAGCGATGTCGTTGCCGATTGTCGTAGTTGCCGAGGAATAGATATTGCATAGAACCACGACGGTCGTCTGAACGCCCGGTAGATAAAGAACGAACGACGCGAAGCCTGGGGCTCTGCCATTCATGTAGAATGCGGCTCCGCCGAACCGCTTGCTCTCGCCTTTGAACCAGCCGTAGCCTACCCTCATTGAGGTGTCAATCACCGCTTCGCGCGACGACGCGCTCAGTGCATGACCGCTAAACAACCCCTCTACCCATCGCGCCTCGTTGCCTGCAGTCGTATACACGGAAGCATTTCCCGTCTTCGCCGACCAATGGATCGCTCTAGCCGGCTTTAATCCGTACGTTCCCTCCGGCTCATAACCCTGGGCCATGCGTATGTCGTGGGCCATGGAGTCGTCGTCCACTCCCGATGCGGTCAAACCCATAGGCCTGAAGACCAGGCGTTCGAGGGCAGCGGCAAACGGAAGGCCGCTCTTTTTCTCAACGATGTAAGCCAGAAGATTGTAGGCGGAATGCTCCTCATGAAGGAATTTCGAGCCCGGCTCAAAGAGCAGAGGCCTTCCCTCAATCTTGGCGATCAGGCTGTCGGGGGTCTGGTGATGTTGAAGCACATCATCGTAGTCGGGGAGAGCGTTGATGTCCGGCAGTCCGGAACGCTCAGTGAGGAGATCGCGAATGGTGATTTTGTCCGCTCCGTCGATTCCTCGGACGAATTCGCCTACATGCTCATCCAGGCTAATCGAACCAGCGTCCACGAGCCGCAAAACAGCGGCCGCCGTGAACTGCATCGACATGGAAGCAATGTGGAATTGAGTTGCAGCAGTGTTCCGAACGCGATCTTCCCGGCCGGCAAAGCCATATGCCTTCTCGAAAATAACCCTCCCGCTCTTCTCAACCAGAACCTCCCCCGCAAAGTTTCCGCTTTGGACGTAAGGGTGAAGATATGTGTCGATAGCCGTTGCCTTGGGATTGCTTTGCGCGGCGCCCAAACAGGCGCTGGTAGCGAAAACGATGACAACTGCCAATGGCCTGAGGGGCATAGCCTTCGTAAAGCTCCTTCCATTTTGAGCATCTTACCCAATCGATACTCCTTTGGGAATCCGCTAGTGATGAATTCCGCGCCAAGTGAAGACATTCATGGTCTTGTTTCGGTCCTTTCTTGTGCCTCTCTTTGCTCAGCTTGCGGCCGGATGACGGTCAAATTGGAGCCTGCCCCTCCGCTGGCGCTGCTGGTAGAATGGAAGATGCCGCACTGTGTGGCAATTCGCCGCCGTGGCGTCCCCAACCTCCATAGCCCCTTCGCTCGAAAAGGGGGCCTGAACCAAAAAGGAAAAAACTCCCCTGTGACGCAGACGATACGCAATATCGCCATCATTGCCCATGTTGACCATGGAAAGACGACGCTCGTGGACGCCATGCTGCGGCAATCGGGAACTTTTCGCGCCAACGAGCAGGTGGCCGACCGGGTGATGGACTCGAACGAGCTGGAGCGGGAGCGCGGCATCACCATCCTGGCCAAGAACACGGCGATCAACTTTGCCGGCGGCAAAATCAATATCGTCGACACGCCCGGCCACGCCGACTTTGGCGGCGAAGTGGAGCGTGCGCTGAAGATGGTGGATGGCGTGATGCTGTTGGTGGACGCGGCCGAGGGTCCGCTCCCGCAGACGCGCTATGTGCTGGCCAAGGCGCTTGAGGCCAAGCTGCTGCCGATCGTGGTGATCAACAAGATCGACCGCCCCGATGCGCGCCCGCAGGAAGTTCTGGACGAGATCTATGACCTGTTCATCGATCTGGACGCGGAAGAGTCGCAACTCGATTTTCCGGTGCTCTATACGGTTGCCAAGGCGGGTACAGCGACGCTTGATCTGGCCACTCCGGGCACAGACCTGCAGCCGCTGTTTGAAACCATCGTCTCCACCATTCCGGCTGCCACGGGCGACGCCGATGGCACACTGCAGATCCTGGTGACCAATCTCGACTACTCGGAATACTTTGGCCGCATCGCCATCTGCCGCGTCTTTCAGGGCACGCTGCACGCGGGCGACGACGTGACCATTTCCAAGCGCGACGGCTCGCTGATGAAGACGCGCAT
>DATKGE010000013.1:0-3794 GCA_035510955.1 Occallatibacter sp.
GAACCGAGCCAGGGTTGCGCGTTCACCCCGAGGTTCTTACTGCCATGCGGGAGGTCGGAATTGATCTCAGCAATGCCAAGCCTCAGAAGCTGACTGAGGAGTTGGCGCAAGATGCACAGCTCCTTGTAACGATGGGCTGCGCTGACAAGTGCCCCTATGTGCCGGGCCTGCGTCGAGATGACTGGCCCCTTCGCGATCCCAAGGGACAGCCTATGGAAGAGGTTCGCGCCATAAGAGATGAAATCCGGGCAAGAGTGAAATCTATGCTCAAACGAGACGGTCTCGACTTAAGTGACAGTCACCGCAAAAGTTGAATCTCCTCTATCGCTTTCGGGCTGGAGCCTCGGGAATCCTTGCGCCTCTCAACCGCGCTCCGGCTGTCTTTCCGGGCCTTGGCTGAACTCATCGATTTACCCGCCACTCTCACTTGAAGGGGGGCAACCTCATTTCCGGTCCAGCCGAACCGCCGCTGCCTGAAAATCTCCGCGAAACCCATTGTCGAAATCCAGCCCGTGGTTCATCCACCACGCCCCGCTCGCGGCAGCCGGCGTACCCGCGCTCACCTTCCCTTCGATCGACGTGAGTGCATACTGCGCCGCCGGGTCCAGGCCCTTCAGCTTGAGCGTTGGGAACGAGTGCCCCTTCTCTGTGGAATGAATGAACGCGAACACCACCGACTGGCCTTTGTCCGCGCGCACGGTTTGCGTGGCTGAAAACTCGCTCCCGTTGCGCGGCGAGATCAGCCGGTAAAGCGCGCCCTGCACAATGGTCGGCTGCACTTCGTGGTATGCCACAATCAGCCGCTTGGCCGTGGTCATCTCCGCCGGTGTCCAGTTGGCGATGTTGGCGCCGATGCCCAGTGAGCCCTGCATCGAACTCAACATGCGGTACGGGATTGAAGTCACACGAACCTGGTGCTCGAGGTCATGCGGCGAGTCCGTGACCCACGCCATCATCACCTGCGGCGTGTAGGCATAGGTGAATCCGTCCTGAATCGTCAGCCGGTCGAAGGGATCGGTATTGTCCGAAGGCCACACCTCGTCCGTGTAGCGCAGAATGCCCAGGTCCACGCGCCCTCCGCCGCCCGAGCAGTTCTCGATCTCCACCTTCGGATGCCGCTTGCGCAGTTCGCTCAGGATCGCGTAGAGGTTCTCAGTAAACGCCACGTAGACGCGCTTCTGCTCCGCGGGCGGCAACTGGTCCCAGCCCGGCTCGCTCCAGTTGCGGTTGTAATCCCACTTCAGAAACGCTATGTCGTTTTCCGCAAGCAGCTTGTCCAGAAAGCTGAGGACATAATCCTTCACGTCCGGTCTTGCGAGGTTGAGCACCAGCTGATTCCGTTGCTCCGACTCCGGACGCCCCGGAAAATGCAGCACCCAGTCCGGATGCGCGCGATACAAGTCCGAGTCCGGATTCACCATCTCCGGCTCAACCCATAGCCCGAAATCCATCCCCAGCGCATGAACTCGATCGATAAGCGGCTTCAATCCACGCGGAAACTTCTCCTTGTTCACATACCAGTCGCCCAGTCCGGCGCGGTCGTCCTTGCGCTGCCCGAACCAACCGTCGTCCATCACAAACCGGTCTACACCCAGGGCCGCGGCCTTTTCTGCGAGAGCCATTTGCCCGGCCTCGCTCACGCGAAACTCCGTCGCCTCCCACGAGTTGTAGATCACCGGCCGCACCTTCGGCACCGCCTGCCCCGCTGTCGCCTGCGTGCGCGGCAGAATGTGTTCGAGCTCATAGCGGTGCAGCAGCCGCGAAGCCCCGCCCAGCCCGTCCTGCGCATACCCGCCGTCGAACACCGGCGTCTCCAGCTTCTCGCCCGCCTTCAGCACGTAGCCGAAGTCGAAGGGATTGAAGCCGCCCGTGACGCGCACCGCATCCAACTGGTCCTGCTCGACAGTGATGCGCCACGATCCGCTCCAAGCCAGCGCGCCGAACCACACGCCGCCGTGATCTTCATCTGCGTCGCCGGCCTGAATCGCAAACCACGGATTCGCCTGGTGCCCCGTCGATCCGCGCCGGCTCTCGATGACGCGCGCCCCGGGCAGCACCGGCTCCTGGTTCAGCGTCCACTCGCCGGCCCAGCGGCCAGTGAGGTAGTTCAACGTATAGTGGCCGGCGGGCAGCGCCCAGGCTGCTGCGGCCGCCTGCTCTATCGTTACGGAGTCCGCTCCGCGATTCTCGATGGTCGCACTGCGCGCGAGAATTCCGCTCGTCGCATCCATTTCGTAATGAAGCGTGACAAAGATCGGCCGCGCAATGTCCTTGAGCACCACGTCGAATCCATGCCCCGTCTCCACATGGCTCTCGTAGTGCAGCACCAGGTCGCGGTTGCCATCGGCAAATGTCACCTTCAGCGCCGGCTCATTGAATAGCCCCGCACCCCAGCCCGCAAACTCCTGCGGCGTGTTGTTGTAAGAGGAGTCGAACGAAGCCCACTCCGGCATCGGTTTTGCCTGCGGAAAGCTGTCCGCGGCGCCCAGCCGTCCACCCCAGTAAAGCTGCTGCAGCTCGCCCCGCGTGTTCACTCCAAACACGTACGAGACCCCGCCGCCATCGAGCCGGAAGACTTTGCCCCCCGCGTCGAATCGAACATTTGAAGTTTGCGCAAAAACAAGCATGGGCGCGGCCAGCAAAATCGGAGCAAGTGAAATGAATTTCAACACCAGCGGTCTCCTTCATGACTCCATCAAACCGCCTCATCATACCATCGAGACTTGCTGTCTGACTTCCGGCCTTCAGGCCGATGCAAGCTGCTTTCGTTCTACTCTGCGCGCTCGCCAGCTCACGATCGCATAACAGCCGAGAATCACAATGAGCGGATCGAGCGTCCGCATGTGATACGGTTCCGGATGGCTGAAGTAATACACCATCGGAAACAGAAACATCACGCCTGCGTAACGAATCGCCTCGACCGGTCTTTCTCGCCACGCCACCCACAAGCCGGCAAGCGCCAGCAGCGTCAGGCAGGTTTGAAAAGGCACATTGAACGGGTCCATCGGTTCCATCTTCAGGTACTCCGCGTCGAAGCTCCAATATCCTGTCCACAAATAAACCGCGCGCCGCAGGCACATCTCCGCATACCATCCCGGATGCGCCTCGATATAGACCCTGGCCTGTGCGGCCTTGTGGTCCATGAATGCGAGCTCGCCCATGGAGTTGTAGTTGGCCAGTTCCTGCGCGTTGTGCAGCGGGTGCCGGTCGTCGCTGGTGAACCGCACCGAGTACCCATTGTTGCCCATCCACATTTCCAGCCCCATGCTGTCGCGCATGGGAATGAAGCGATGAAACAGCAGCGCATCGCGGATCAGCCACGGCGCAATCGTTGTGGCCAGTGTGAGCGAAGCGACCACCCCCGGCAACAGCCATCGCTTGCCCAAGAGCGCCAGCCGCCAAGCGGCAAGCAACATGAGAAACGGAATCACCACCAGCACCGAAGGCTCAATGAGCCCCGCAATCCCGGCCAGCAATCCAAATCCGGCCCACAACCCCAGTCGCGACGAAACCTCCAACTCCTGCGCCACATAAAGCAGCGACAACAGAGCCATCATCAGCAGGTGCGTCGACCACGCCCACGCCGCCGCAAAATAAATCCCGTAGGGAAAAAACACCCACGTCCACGCAGCCCACAATCCCACGCGCTTGCCAAAGCTCCGCCGGGCAACAAGAAAGAGCGGAATACAGGCCAGCGCATTGATCAGGCAGTCGAACGCATGGACGGCGAAGATCGATCGCGCCGTGTGCACGCCGAAGACCTCAAAGATGGCCGCCACAATCAGCGGATACAC
>DATKGE010000014.1:0-2240 GCA_035510955.1 Occallatibacter sp.
GCATCGAAAGCCGGCGCCGCATGGTTGCAGTTTTGTTGATCGGCTGCATCGCAATACTTGGGGTTTCGCCGCCACCTGCACAAGCTCAGTTCTGCCTGCCGTGTGTGATTCAGGCGGTGCTGGCCACCATCAGCCAGACCATCGGCAACTGGCTGAGTGTAATCAACGTGGTGGTTTCCGACATCCGCAAGTTGTACGAGCAGACGATCTGGCCCATTAGCGCGATCAACCTCGCCAAGTCGCAAATCCAGTCAATCATCGCGCGGTTCCGCGGTGTAATTCAGTCGATCATGACGATCAACCCTCACACCGCCACGCTGCCTAATCCAGCGGCACTTGAGAACATCATCCGGAACCGAGGCACTGGAGACCTTGGCACCGTCCCCCAGGTGTATGTGAACGCCTTCCGGCCGGTGCCGCAGGCGGGCGCAATCGCGCCGCAGGACCGAGACATGACCGACATGGATGACGCCCTGGCTCAGGACAACCTCATGCTATTGAAGGTAGCCGATCAAGCGCAAGACCTGGAATTACAAGCGGCCGACCAGATCGAGAGCCTGGTGGGAAATCCAAATATCAACGTATCCGCACCGGGTTCGTCGTCTCTGATTACGGCGGCGGCCGTGTCCGCAGAGATCAAAAGCCAGGCCATTATGCAAAAGATGATGGCCGCGATGCTGCGACAGGAGGCCGGACGCGTGGCGCACGACAACGCAATACGCAAGCGGACTGCTACGTTCGCCGGCCAACTGCAAAACAACATGACCAACGTTCTCCAGCACAAGTGAGGAGGAATCGAATGCGAGATCAATTCAAGCAATGGAGAGGCAAAATGAAGACCGGAAGTATGCACGTGGGCCGGTGGATACGCCGTCACACCGTATTGGCCGCAGTAGCCTTGCTCCTGACGGTGCTCATTCCTCGGGGATCACCCAAATCCGGCCATACGGGATCACCTGAAAACCGGCCAATGAGAAATCGAGTCAGGACGTTAGCTGACGGGGGTATTCTCCGTCGATGTGAGCAACGTCTTGAACGAGCAAAAGAAGCAAGAAGTCCTCGCGCTGGGACGGCTGGGATGGTCGCTCCGGCGCATTGAAAAAGAAACCGGGATCCGGCGGGAAACGATCGCCGGGTACCTGAAAACGTACGGCATCGCGGTCCGGCCACCGGGGAAATGGGGCAAACCGTCAGTCCAGCCGGATTCAAATCCGGCCAATGGAGTGACCACCGACTTTGGCGGCGCAAAACCGGCCAAAGAGGTGATCCCCGACTCCGCCGCGGGCGCCAGTCAGCCGTCAAAGCAGACGGCGACCGCCAGCGCCAGCGAACCTCATCGCGAACTCATCGAACAAGCCCTGAGGCGAGACCGCAACGCCAAAGCGATCTGGCAGGATCTGGTCGATGACCACGGCTTCGCCGGCAGCTATCAGAGCGTCAAACGCTTCATTAACAAGCTCCGCGGCTCGCCGGAGAAACAACCCTGCGCGGTCATCGTCACTGCACCTGGCGAAGAAGCGCAGGTCGACTATGGCGAAGGCCCGATGGTCCTCGATCCGCAGTCCGGACGCTATCGCCGCACGCGCCTGTTCGTGTTGACGCTCGGCTACAGCCGGAAATGCGTGCGCCTCATCGTGTTCTGTTCCAGCACGCGAACCTGGGCCGAGTTACACGAGACCGCCTTCACCCGCATCGGCGGAGCGCCTCGCGTGTTGATCCTCGACAATCTGCGCGAAGGCGTGCTCAAGCCGGACATTTACGATCCTACGATCAATCCGCTCTATCGGGACATGCTCGCGCACTATCAGGCCATCGCGTTGCCTTGTCGCATCCAAGATCCGGATCGCAAAGGCAAGGTGGAATCCAGTGTCGGTCATGCGCAGAAGACGCCTGCCCAGAGGCAACGATGAATACAGACCTTATCCCTGGATAAGTAGACCGAGACGGCTTCGCCCGCGGTCAGGCCAGCGCTTCGAAACTCTCCAAGAAGCGCAAGCCTACTTGGATCGCTGGGAAGAGCATTGGGCAGACACGCGCATTCACGGCACGACGAAGCGCCAGGTGGCGGCGATGTTCGCCGAAGAGAAGCCCGCTCTACGACCGCTTCCTGTCGAGCCATTCCGCTACTACCAATACGGCGAACGCGCTGTTCATATGGATGGCTGCGTGGAGGTGGAGGCCGCTTACTACAGCGCTCCGCCGGGCTGGATCGGACGTCGCCTCAACGTGCAGTGGGATCA
>DATKGE010000015.1:0-7508 GCA_035510955.1 Occallatibacter sp.
AAAAGCACAAATAGAACAATCAGGAGTGTTTCCATGTTGTAACCTCCCTAGCAATGCGAAGCGGAGCTGCCCTTCTGACGAATGTCCCACTTCTTCCTTACATAGGATTCTATGAACGGCCCAGACGGTTGTCTGATCCCAGGTCGATGCGATCTAATTAACCCCAGCCAGCCGTGAAGCTTTGGAGCTGCATCCAAATAGACATGGACATAAGAGCCCCCGACCGTTCCAGCCACGTGCTGATAAGCCGCCGGCTCGTCTCGCTCGGTACACTCGTCGTTGGCATGGTGCTCGGATTCTTGCTGCTTGCGGCTCTTGCTCACTTCACGCAAGCCGGATTATGGAGCCGCTTCGCCGATTACATGACCGGTCGCAGCACCAGCATCGACGTCTCTTCCACCACGGTCGTTGAGAAGATTCGTCAACTGTCGCGTCTGGAAACGGTTGTTTATTCGCTCGATAAAATTGTGGAGGGCAACCGCCAGAGCGCCTACTTGCCCGACTTTCTGGTTGGCGACAAGCTTCTCCTGGTGGCCCACGGAGAAGTGATCGCGGGCGTGGATCTGGGCCAGCTCAAGACAGGCGATGTTCGTGTGAAGGGCGATGCCGTCCAGGTTCGACTGCCTGCGGCGCAGGTGCTCACAACGCGCATCGATAACGGGCGCACAAAAACCTATTCCCGGACAACCGGCCTGCTTGTCAACGCGGATCTGAACCTCGAATCCCAGGTTCGCCTGGCCGCCGAGCAGCAAATTACGCAGGCCGCGCTCTCCGACGGCATTCTCGACAAAGCGCAGCAGAACGCCCGGACCAGCGTTACCGCTCTGCTCTATGGATTGGGATTTCACACAGTCGATGTGCAGTAGAACATGTCCCAGACCGCGGAGTGCTGCGTATATCTCCTTGAGGCTTGGCCCTGGCAAAATGGGGACTCCGACCATGGGGTGGCGAGCGGAAGCGTACTGGCCCGAGGTTGGAAGGGAATATGGAATTGCCGCGTATAACCTTGTGACCGGTGGGGGCGGGAAGACGCCGCAAGGCAGGCAGGTGAGAGGATAAGGACACGACGATGCTTGTATGCGCTCATTGCCGGAGTGAAATTCACGATGCAAGCAGATTCTGCTCAGTCTGCGGCAATCCCATTTACTCTGCTACGCAGATACAGAATATGCCAAGCCGCCAAGTGTCTGCCTATCCATTGCCTGACAACCGCGGCGTCGCTTCCGCAGGAGGTTTTGGTCAGGTCTTCGGCCTTGACCCGCGGGTTGTATTCCTGACCACGGTTGTGGATACGATGCTTTTCGGCGGACAGTTCATAACTCTGGGCACGAGTTCGCTGCTCTCCGTGCCGGTGGGGATCGTTCTCGGCGTCATAACCTATAAAGCTCAGAGACACTGGTATCGGGACGATCGCGAGTCCGCCCTGATAAAAGGACTCATCGTAGCCCTGTTGACGGCCATCCCGACAAGCCTGCCTGGATTTCTTACCATCCCATCCGGAGTTATAGGCCTGGTCCATCTTCTTCGCAGGAAAAAAAGAGACAGTTCTCTCATAATTGACAGGCGAGTCGGCAATTGAGCGCAGCGCCAGAACTGTGTTGATAGCAACTGACTCGCAGCTTGCCCGGTTGGGCCATGGGCAAGAAAAACCACGTTCGATAAGAAATGTGGCCGCCCCGAACTATCCAAAGAAGTAAGCCTTCCCGAAAATCTCAGTAACCAGCCTGACGAGAGCTAGATGGGGCAGACGTTACGGGCGATAAGAATTACTATTCATTCAATGGGTGTAGTTTGTGACAGCCAGCGAAGCTAACCGTCAGAGGGTACTTGCGCTCATCCTCGCCGAAGATGAGCCGATGCTTGATCAATTCAGCCAGGCAAATAAAGAAGGCCTGGCAGTGACGCGAGGCAAGCCTCCGATGTCTGAAACGAATCAGTTTCGGCAACCGGCTGCGAAATGCGTTGCAAGATAATCGTTCGCCCGGAGGGCGGGCCGCGCCGGCATTTGAGACATCGCCGGTTCCGAGTCCGATCCAGCGCATAACGATGAACAGCGACCGCAGCGGCTTCCTGCCACTGCGCTTTCCATTGGACCAGTGAGCTTCTGACGATCTCGTTGATGGATTGACGGGCTGGCTCCACGGCCCACGCTTCGACCTTGAGCATAAACGTCCGTAGTACACTAGCAGAGTCAAGAATATGGGCCTGATGGGTCTCATTGTCCCGGTCTAGGAGTGCCTGGGGGATGGTTGCACGCGCAGCGAGCTTTGCCGTTTCCGCGGCCCGCTAAGCGGTCTCCCGATATTTAGTCTCCCGCTACCTCTGCCGGACTGGGTCAGGCTCGACCAGTTCAGGCGTGGCGGGAATTTCGGCTTTTTGCCAGGCACGAGTCGGTCATGAAATGCATATTCTTAGCAAAATGCAAAAGCTTCGAAGCGAACCGTTTGTTTTCAATAAAAGGAGAATCAGCTTGATCCGTATGTCCCTTCGTGTCGCCAGCCTGCGTCTTTCCATTTTTGCCGCGCTGGTTCTGTTTTCATTGCCCAGCTTTGAGCTATCCGCACAACAGAATGTACCCCCCGCACCCGCGGCTGAACCGTCCGCGCCCGCGGCAGCCGCAGCCCCCGTGTTTCCTGCGCCTGATCCGGCGAACTTCACAGCCACATCTCCCACCAAAGAGATGGTGAACTCGTTCCTGCAAACCAGTTGGGGCTACGACGGCGAGCGGATGTGGCAGGTCGAGGCGATCCTGAAAACCCCGGTGGAGGGCATCAGCAAGGTGCTCGTCTACGTGGGCGACAAGTCCGGCAAGCAGAAGCCATCCGCTATCCAGTTTTTTGCTCTCGCAGACGGCAAGCACATTATCGCCGGCGAAGAGATTCTTTCCTTTGGAGACCACCCCTACGCCGATTATCGGCAACAAGTGCAACAGAGAGCGGACGGCCCCTATCGCGGGAATGCCGCAAAGGAGTTCGAAATTGTGGAGTTTGCCGACTTCGAATGCCCGCACTGCAAGGAAGCGCAGGCCAACATGGACAAACTGGCGGTGGATTTTCCCAAGGCCCGCATTGTTTATCAGAACTATCCGCTGCCGCAGCATAAACAGGCAGCCGGCGCGGCTGCGTATGGCGTGTGCGTGGCCAAGCAGGGTGGAAGCACGGCATTCTTTACCTTCGCCGCGTCGGTGTTCGATGGTCAGGATGGATTGGCCACTCCTGACGGAGCTACTTTGACCCTGAACAGCGCCGTAACCAAAGCGGGTCTCGATCCGGCGAAGATTTCCGCCTGCGCCGCGCTGCCTGCAACCGTGGCTGAAGTGGATGCGTCGGTAAAGCTGGCCAAGGATCTGAGTATCAACCAGACTCCGACGCTGGTGGTGAATGGCCGCCAGGTTCCGGCAAATGCGCCTTACGACACCATCAAGCAGATCGTTCTGTTTCAGGAAAAGCTGGACGGCCTGTCGAACTGACAACGCGGCAATTGCAGATGCTCAAGAAACATGAACCCCCGGATTTGACGCGAACCCGTAAGCGGGATGGCGGCTGAACCGGGGGTTTGGCTCTCGAGCGTGCGGGTTAAAGCGCGGGTGGACAATTCAGTGTGCAGCGGTTGTGCGTTCGACGCGCATCATGGGCGAGTGGCCGGAAGCCTGGGGTCCGCGAATCACGTGAGGCGTCATGACGATGAGCAAGGTTGAATTGCTCTTCTGCAGATCGTTTCCGGTCACGTTGTTCAACCCCGGTATCTCGCTCAGCCCCGGCACTCCGCTGATGGCGCGGCTCTGCTGCCGGTCGAGTTCGCTCACCACCACCACGCCCTCGCCCTGACGAAGCGTAACCACTCCGGAGTAGGCGCGATTGTCGAGGATGGGATTGCCGTTGATCGACGATCCGGCCAATGCGGTGATTTTCAGATCGACGGTGAGTGCCACGTCGTTGTTGCGCATCACGTTGGCCGTGGTCTTGAGGGTCATGCCAAGATCCTGGTACTCCACTTGAGGCACGTTGGGCACGCTGCTGCCCAGCGAAGAAAGCAGTGAGGACAAGCTGCTGGAACTTCCAGCGCCGGTCAAGCCGGGGATGTTGGGGAGATTGGGCGACAGACTTGAGAAGGAAGATGTCTGGATGGGATAGCGCGTGCCGGAGCGCACCGTGCCTGCCTGGCCGTCGGCCAGCCGCAACTGCAAGCGATCCAGTTCGTGGGAGTCGGAGGAGTTCAGCGCGAGGTTGGCCGAAACCGCGCCCGGAGACAGCGCGGATTGGGTGAGCCCGCCGCCAAACAGAGCGATGCCGTTGGAAAACAGGGAACTGGAGACCTGGCCGGAGGCGAGCAGAATGCCGAGGATCGCCAGCGTGTCTCCCGGTGCGGCCAGGCCCGAGGAAATAATCTGCTGCACCAGCGCCTGGTTCGCATTCAGCAGGGACTGTTCCTCGGCGTAGACGTTGAATGCGGAGATGGACTGTGGAGGCTGCACTCCGGTATTGCGATCGCTGGTGTGCGCGATCTGGATCAGGTTCACATCCAGAAGCACCTGGCTGTGGCCGTCAATGAGTTCGTGGATGGTGGCGTTGAAGGCGTTCATCGTGGCGGGGAGTCCGCGCACGGTGATGGTTCCCGCCGACGGATCCAGCGTAGACTTTTCAAACTCAAATACATTCTTGGCCAGGTTGCCCACTTCCGTAAGATCGGCGGTGGCCAGCCCCGGCAGGTAGATAGTCTCCATATCCAGCCGCTGAAATTGGTTTCGGTTCTCGCGGGTATCGCGGGCAACCAGCACGCGGTGCGCGTCAAGGGGAACGTAGAAGCTGGTGGTCAGCAGACTCAAGGCGCGCATGGCCTGGTCGAAATTGGCGTCATCGATATCCAGGCGAACGGCTGTCATGCGAACGCTGTCGTCCATTGTGGCCTGCAGTCCGTATGCCTTGAATACCTGCTGGATCGTCGAGCGCTGGTCGGTATGCAGATGAAAGCTGTGCACGCCCGGAGTCGGCTGCACGGAGATGGATTCGCCGATGGAGTCCGCGGCCTGCGCGTACACGGGTGTTGACTGGCTGCGTGCCTGGTCGTCGCCCAACTCGTAAAGATGCTCCGTGACCTGGATGTTTCGGGGGTCCAGTGACAGTGCGGTCTCCAGCGCTGCGCGTTCGGCTGTGGCATCGCCGCGAATGCGGTCTTTGGCCGCGGCCTGGATGAGCGCCGTCACGGCGTGGCTGCGCGCCAGCTCGCCGGCCAGCCCGTAGTTGCGATTGGTTGGATCAAGCAAGGCCGCCTGCCGGTATTTTTCCAACGCCTCTTGAAACTGCTCCTTCTCGAAAAGCCTGCTGGCCTCCAGGAAGAGCGTGGCGGCGCGGCGACGATCGCTGCCGCGCGGCAGTTTGTCGGCCTTGGTGTTTTTATCTGCAGGAGCTGCTGCTGGAGCGCTTTGAGCGGCGGGCGCCTGCGGAGCGTCATTTGCCGGGATGGGGTTTGCCGCTTGCGCAAGGCCGGTGCAAGGGGAGCTGGCCAACAAAAGTCCGGCCGCACAGAGATTTATGGCTCCATGCAGAAAATGGGTCCGGGAAGTTCTGCCTTGGATTGTGCGCGCTCTCACTGCGCAGCCTGTTTGTGGGCCAGCAGATCGGCCAGCGACGTGGCGCAGACTTCAGGCTGGCACTCGAGCAGCTCAGCGAAGCTGTACCGGCCCGTGGCCACGGCGATTACGGAAAGGAAGTTGGCGCGCGCTGCTTCGATATCGCGCGGAGTGTCGCCCACCACGCAAACGCTGGCTCCGCGGCCCGCCATCTCTCGTGCCTTGTTGGCCGCCTGGCCAATCAATTCCGAACGGATAGGGAAGTGGTCGCTGAATCCCCCGAAGCGGAACCACTGGCGCAGTCCGGCCTCTTCGACCTTGATCCAGCCGATCAGTTCCAGGTTGCCGGTGGCCACGCCGAGCAGTGCGCCCTTCCGCGCCAGGTGATCCAGAACCTGCTCCACGCCGGGCATGCGCACCAGGTCCAGCTCATGGCGGCGTTCGGCAACCGCGTGGCGCATGGCTTCAAGGATGGACTCGATGCGCGTTTCCAGCAGGGTCGCCGGCACGCCGGCCTGGTTGCAGGCCTCGCGCAGGATGGCCGTATCCGTGCTGCCATGCAGCAGGATGCCCGCCAGCGTGATTTCAAAGCCGGTTACCCGGTGCACGCTGGAGGCGAAAGAATCAATATGCACGCGGTCGCGGCTGCGCAGAAGCGTGCCGTCGATGTCAAACAGGTACGCATCCTGCGCGTCCCAGGTGAACCCCGGCTCAATGGCGACGCGCGCTTCATTTGTGGAAGAAAATGTCAGCATGTCCTCAGGAGGATATTCAGCCTTGGCGGTAGACCGAACGTACCGCACTTAATACAGGACGTTCGCTGCGCGGCGGACGCTTGAGGGCGGCGCGAACTTCCGCCAGATCCAGCCCCAGCTCCGCCATGGCACGGCTCAGTGTGTTGCGGTGAATGCCCAGCTCCTCGGCCGCTTTACACTGGTTTCCCCGGTGCGCCACCAGCACTTCGCGCAGATACTGCTTTTTGAACTCGCGCACGGCATCGTCATAGCGCATGCCGCTGGAATGCATTTGCGTCACCAGGATGTCCAGATCTCGTCTCACGTTCACCTCTTGATACTGTATCCGATGAGTCCGTTTTTGTGGGCCGCTTGTTCGGAAAATAACGGCTGCCGAAAGTAACCGCCGGAAAATCAATTCCTGCCTTCGTGGGGATGCAACCATTCGGGAGTTTCGACCTCCAGGGTCCTGAGCCCGGCACGCACGCGCTGCGCCAACTGCTCAGGGCTCATGCGGGTGCTCAGGTGGCAGGCAGCGAAAAAATACCGGGGCAGTCTGGCTTCCACCAGCCAGTGCGCCTGCGGATAGAAAGCCACCGTCACCAGGATGGCTAGCGTCACCAGCAGCACTCCCTGAAAGAAGCCGAAGATTCCGCCGGCGATCCTGTCCAGGCAGCCCAGGCCGATGCTGTGCAAGGTCTTGGCCAGAACGTTTCCCAGAATGCCGGCCACCACCATGATCAGCAGCGCAATGAGGAGAAATCCAATGGTATCGGCGATCTCTTCATTGTGCACGATGGGTATCAACTTGAGCGCGACGATGGGGTAGTTCCACGCCGCCAGCGCCAGTCCCAGGACCAGGCCTCCCAATGAGCAGAAGGAGCGAAAGAACCCCTGCGTCAGCCCTCCCATTACCGCCAATGCCATCACGATCACGATGGCCCAATCGATCCATAGCATATCTGCTCCAGGCCGGTTGCAAATTTCTTTTTTCTACCAAGTCAAATGCTGCCCCGTGAGGCGGCGAAATGCTTCAAGATATTTTTCCTGCGTGCGTTCTACCACGTCCTGGGGCAGGCTGGGAGCGGGCGCCTGCTTGTTCCAGTGGATGGCCTCAAGATAATCGCGTACAAACTGCTTGTCAAAGGAGGGCTGTGCGCCGCCCGGCTTCCATGCGGCAGCCTCCCAAAAACGCGAGGAGTCCG
>DATKGE010000016.1:0-12899 GCA_035510955.1 Occallatibacter sp.
AAAGTCAACGAAGATTCGAACATGGAGTATGCGCTGATCGGAGTTGGAGCGGCGTATGCATCCTCAAAGCAAGACAAGTACCTGGAGGGTTTGGAAAGAGGAATCAAGTGGCTGGCAGATCGCGAAGAGATGAGCGATCCCTGCTGGAAGGGTAGCTGGTATTTCGTATATTCGGCCAAGACCGGCGAGCACCTTCCGTCTTCTCCCGGCCCCGGAATGATGGATGCCCGCGGGGTGGATGCGACCTCAGCGCTATTCACCTATTTGCTGTACCTGGACCAGCGGTTGTCAAGCAGCAGCGCCCTCGCGGATCGATTCGCGGCGAACGGCCGGGCCGCACTGGATTTCGTCATCCGCGCGAATCTGGCCGCGGATGATTTGAGCCAGAGTTCGTGGCTTCAGAGCGAAAAAACCAAACAATGGACGCTGTTTGAAGAAAGATATTCGGCCGATCAGGGAGACGTGTATCTGGGCATGCATGCAGGCGAACTGCTCTATCAGGACGTGCACTACGCACGTGTGGCCGAACGCCTGAAGGTGAAGACACCCGTTATGCTGTTTGTCTCAGGACAGGGCCGCTACGCGCTCGGCCGCGATTCCAATGGCGAAGTCACAAGCACCGATGACGGCATCAGCGCCGCATTTTCTCAGGGCTATCTCACCTGGATCTGGGGTGGAACCAAGGACAATCGCGCAGCGATAGAATGGATACGGACTAAGGTGGAGCAGGACGGCTCCATCGTAACGGTCCCCGGAAAGCCGTCTTACAGCCTGACCATCGCCATGATGGGAATGGCCGACGCCGCGCTTGCGGCCCCGCCGCCGGACGGATCTTTGCACTGGCTTCTAACGCATACCTTCGACAGCAAGACTGGCGGAGTACATCACAGCCTCGATCCGGCGGACAACAGCGAATCGAACAACGAGGCCGGCTTCTGTGTCATCGCGCTCTTGCGTTTCCTGCCATTCCGCTAGCAAGCGACACGCCGGAAGCAGTTTCGCTCTCACTCGATGAGAGGGGCCAACGCACACGTTTCAAGCTGATTCATTCCTTGATTTAGGAGAGAAAACTTGAGTCGACGCATTCCACGGCAACTCTCCGCAAAATTGCTCGTTGCCATCGTGGGCGCTTCGCTCACGCTCCTTTTGCCTGGAGCATCGAGCGCAGACGCCCAGGAGCAGAAGCCGAATCCTGGAACCGCTTCGACGCAAGTTTCGCCCGAAAATGTCGACCACCTGCCCAGAGTTTCGATCGATGGCGGATACTTCACTGCAAACGGAAAGAGATTCATTCCGGTCGGAGCGCACTGGGTGCCTGCAAAAGCTGCAATGCAGTGGCCCACGCAATGGAATCCGGCGGAGATCGAGGACGACTTCAAGAAGATGCACGAGCTTGGATATAACATGACCCGCATCGACATGGTTTGGGCATGGTTCGAACCCCGTCCCGGTGATTACAATCCTGAAGCTTTCCGCCAACTCGACTACCTTGTGTCATTGGCGCACAAATACAAGATCTATTTGCATCCCTCCTTGTTTATCGGCGGCGAAGTGGGCGAGGCTTACTGGGACGTAGCCTGGCGAAACGGCAGAAATCCGCAATCCGACCCGGACATGCTGCGCCTGGAGACGAATCTCGCCGAAGAGTTTGGACGCCGATACGCGACCGAGACCGGCATCATCGCCTGGGATCTCAACGACGAGCCGCCGTTCTGGATCGTTGTGGGATCGACAACCGACGCCATGGCGATCAATTGGATGCGATTGATTTCGGGCGCGATCCGCAAGCACGACACGATGCATCCGATTCTCATCGGGACCAGCGGCGAAGAGGTCGGACATGGGCCTTTTCGTCCCGACGACATTGCGGAGGACGTGGACCTGTTCAGCGACCATCCGTTCACCATCTACAACCCGGATCTCTTTCCCGATCCAATGGTGTCGGAGCGCGGCACGTATGGCGCTGCCTTTGAGCTAACGCTGTCCTCCGGTGCGGGCCACCCGGCCATGATCCACGAAATGGGAGGATCGACCGCCCAATACGCGCCCGAGAGAGTTGCAACCTACGATCGGCTGATGATGTACTCCGGCCTCGGCGCCGGGTCTATCGGCTTCGATCTGTGGTGCTATACGGATGCCTCCCCGGAGCAGTATCACAAGTCGCCGTACTTGCGCACTCCACAGGAGACGCAGTGGGGAATGACAACCTGGGACCGCCAGGACAAGCCGTTGGCGACGGAGTTCCGCAAATTCAGCAAGGTTGTCGGACAACTCGATTTGAGCGGCGTGAGGCCCGCCCCCGCGGACATTGCAATTGTCATCCCGGACGAATGGGCCAAGCCGCACGGCGATTTCTCGCATCTCGGATTGAGCGGACCGGAGATTGTCCCCTACGTGTCCTTGATGGACGAAGATGCTGTTCCCGGGCAGGCGCGATCCAGCGCGGCCAGCGAAAATACCTGGTTCATGGGCTCCGCGCTTTCATCGTTCATCCTGGCTCGCCGCGCCGGAATGAAAGTGGACTTTCCGCGTGAATTGAGCGACTGGAAAACACGCCCTATGCTCTTCATGCCGTCTCCGTTGACCAGCACTGGAGACAAGTTTCTGGTCCACGTGCACACGGATTTCTACGAGAAGGCTCGCGAGTACGTGGAGAACGGCGGCTTTCTTTACGCATCCGTGGCAGCCGACGCGGCAATCCCACAGATGGAGAGTTTGTTCGGGGCGCGCCTTGTCGACACAGTGACGGCTTCCGACGTGACTCTGAAAGTGGTCTCGCCTCTGGGAAACCTGAAGCCCGGTGACACCTTTCACTTCAAAGTGCCCGCGGCAAACCCGCGCTATTGGGGTTCGGCTTTGGAAGTAGAAGGTGGAACAGTGATCGCTGTCGATCAGGATGGTCGACCGGCGCTGGTCGCCCATCAACTGGGCAAAGGCAAGACGCTGCTCTCCGCGTATCCGATCGAATCGTATCTCGCTGCCACGCCTTCGGTATTTGAGGGATCCGAAACGACTCAGCGTATCTACGAGGCATTCCGAGAATGGACCGGCGTTAATCCCGTCGCGCGCACCGATCAGCCTTCGGTCGAGACGTCAACACTGATCGGAGACCATCTGCGCTACGTGGTGCTGGTCAATCACAGCGCCGCAGCAAAAACGATCATGGTTACCACAAGCGAGCCAGTGCACACGCTACGTTTGATGACGCCGGAAGGGCCGCGCAACCTGCCCCTCACGGGATCAATCTGGAAGATGGACATGGATCCGTATGCAACGGCGGTGGTCGAATGGAAATGAAGTCGCCTCAAAGCCGCACCATTGGCGCTGTGGATATCGGTGGGACGAAAATCGCGGTCGGCGTTGTCACTGACGAAGGCAAAGTTCTCGCTTCAGAAGAATGCGAAACCGCGCAGGAGCTTGGATTTGCTTCCGGCCTTGATCGCATCGCACGGATGCTCCGCAACTGCGCAATGCGAGCGAACACAACCATGGATGGAATCGGCATCGGATGCACGGGTCCGGTATATCCGCTGACCGGCGAAATCGGCGATGTCGAGTTTCTGAAGACCTGGAAGGGTGCAAATCTGGTCGCAGAACTGGAAGCGCGCTTCGCAGTCAGGGTTGCGCTGGAGAATGATGCCGACGCGGCAGCTCTCGGCGAGGCTTCCTGGGGCGCGGGCCGCGGCAAGGCGCAGATGCTCTTCGTGACGGTGGGCACCGGCATCGGCGCCGGAGTCGTTCTCGGCGGCCAACTCTATCGCGGTGTCGACGGCTCTCATCCTGAGATGGGGCACCAGGTAATTGATTCAATGGGCCCGCAATGCTACTGCGGAGCGCGCGGATGCTGGGAGGTGCTCGCCCGCGGTCCGGCCATGACAGAGTGGATGGACGCGCAGGCCACGGCAGACACAGAGGGTGCGCACCTCTCAGCGAAAAGAATCTGCGAACTCGCGGCGGCGGGCCATTCGCTGGCGAACCAGGCGGTGAAACGCGAAGCGCGCTACCTGGGCCTCGGACTCGCCAACCTTGTCACCATCTTTTCCCCTGAAGTGATTGTACTTGGCGGAAGCGTCATGAGAAGTGCGAACCTCTTCTTAGACGGCATACGCCAGGAAATTCGTCAGAACTGCGGTCTCGTTCCAAACGGGCGCACCGAGATTCGCCTCGCCTCGCTGGGTCCGCACGCCGCCCTCATCGGCGCGTCGCGTACATGGCATCACCGCTTCATCGAAAAGGGAAAGAGTAGTGTCATTGGATCTTGAAGCCATCGAGGGGAAGTACCTGTCCGATCTTCTGCACCAGCCGGAGGCGCTGCAGGCGACGTGGAACAATCTGCGCAACGCATCCGTTTTCGACGCCATCGCCTCGTCGTGTAACACGGAACGCTTTCAGCGCATTGTGCTGACAGGAATGGGCTCGTCCTATTTCGGCCTCCACCCGCTCCGCATGGAACTTGCCGAGCACGGCTGGACGCCGCTGCTGTTGGAGACATCCGAGCTGATCCACTACTTTCCCCACCTGCTTGCCCGCTCCAGCCTCGTCGTCGCCGTCTCGCAGTCGGGAAAGAGCGTTGAAACCGTGCGCATGCTTGAACTGAACGCCCGCAAGGCCGCCATCATCGGCGTCACCAACGAGGCAGACAGTCCCCTGGCCAAACAGGCAGATTTCGCAGTACTCACGACGGCAGGCGAAGAGTTCTCCGTCTCCTGCAAGACCTACATTTCCGCGCTGCTGGCGCTGCGTGCGCTGGCGGCGGCGCTTTGCAAGCTCGATTCGGTCCACCGCCTGCGGGATCTCGAAGGAGCGCCCGCAGCAGCCGAAGGCTACCTGAAGAATTGGAAGACACACGTGGAGGAATTGTGCCATTTGCTCTATGATGCGCGTCATCTCTTTCTGTTGGGCCGCGGAGCCTCGCTGGCTGCTGCTGAAACAGGCGCGCTCATCATCAAGGAGGCCGATCATTTTCACGCCGAGGGCATGAGTTGCGCCGCCTTCCGCCATGGTCCCTTCGAGATGCTGCAGCCGGGAATCTTTGTTGGCGTTTTCGCGGGTGAAAAGAGAACAAGGGCGCTGAACGATGGCCTGGTCAACGACATTCTCAGCGCCGGAGCCCAAGCCGTCTCCTTCGCGGACGATGCAGCCCGCCTTGCGTGCAGATTGCCTGAGGTGCCGGACTTGGTCAGAGCCATCGTCGAAATCCTGCCCGTTCAGATGATCACACTCGCGCTTGCCGCGCTCGCCAATCGCGAACCCGGAAAATTCGAGCGTGCGACCAAGTTGACGGTGGTGGAATGAGTCAGACAGACGATTTGCGAGGTGCATGTGCGTAGAAACTACTTCATCGTCAGCGTCGTTTTCCTGGTCTTTTTCGTACTATCTCTGCTCACCAACATACTGGGGCCCATCATCCCCGACATTATTGACAGCTTTCATGTCAGCATGGCCGCGGCGGCATTTCTGCCATTTTCTTTCTTCCTGGCCTACGGAATCCTGTCGGTCCCCGCAGGTTTTCTCGTCGACCGCTTCACTGAGAAACCGGTGATGGTGACTTCCTTTCTTGCGGCCTTGCTGGGAGCCCTGGGCTTTGCTCTGCACCCGACATATTGGATCGCTGTGGTGTCTCTGTTCACCATTGGAGCGGGAATGGCCATGCTCCAGGTGGCCATCAACCCCTTGCTTCGCGTTGCCGGCGGTAAAGAACATTTCGCCTTCAATTCCGCCCTGGCGCAGTTGGTCTTCGGCGCGGCCTCCTTTCTCAGCCCCCAAGTCTATTCGTACATGGTGCACAATCTTCCTGAAGCTTCCGCCCATGGGCTCATCCTTCAGGAAATCGCGCGGATCACACCGCGCGACCTTCCATGGGTCTCCATCTATTGGATCTTTGCAATCGTCTCCGCTGCTATGACAATCCTTCTCGGCGTGGTCCGGTTTCCTCGCATTGAGCGCAATGAAGAGGAGCAAGTGGGGACAGTCGGCACCTATTTCCAAATGCTCCGCCGCCCTATGGTCTGGCTCTACTTCGGGTCCGTGTTTGCCTACGTCGGATCGGAACAGGGAACCGCCGACTGGATCTCGAAGTTCCTGGCGCAGTACCACGGCTACGATCCGCACACATCCGGAGCCATCGCAGTTTCCTGGTTCTGGGGTCTAATGACCGCTGGCTGTTTCATCGGAATGATTCTCTTCAAGGTGTTCGACAGCCGCCGCGTGCTGCTGGCATTCTCCATTGGAGCCCTGGGCGCACTGACCGCCGCGCTGTTCGGCTCCGCCGCGGTTTCCTTATACGCCTTTCCACTAGTCGGCTTCTTTGCCTCAATCATGTGGCCCACTGTCATCTCGTTGGCCTTGAACTCTGTGAGCGAACACCACGGTTCGTTCGCCGGCATCCTTTGTACCGGTATCGTGGGCGGCGCCGTCGTCCCGCTGGTCATCGGACGCTTGGGAGACGTCGCCGGCTTACGAACGGGCATGATGCTCCTGTATATCACCTTCGGTTGTGTGCTGAGTGTGGGCTTGTGGTCCAAGCCCATCATCACCAACGCGACGTTCGGAATGAAGTTGAAAAAGGCGGTGGCGCCGTGAGTTTCCCATGGCGGGATGAAGGCTCCCCGGTGATATGGCGCGCATAAGCCGGAGTTGCATTTTCCTTCACGCGAGCGCGTCTCGAGAAAGCCTGCCTCGGCTGGGAAGATTGGCGGCAAACTGCGAACTCATCCGGGCAGCGAAACAAGTGATGCAACCGAGAATATTGAGGGGACGGGTGAAATGAGTGCATTGAAGAACCGGGAATAGGCGGAGAAGCGGCACCTAATCAAACGGGATTTTCCCCGGCTCTCCCTTGGGAGGCAGTCAAACTTTGAGAATTCCGGGAGTATTCCCCCGGTTGTCGCTTTGGCTCTGTCGAAGCTAATTGTCGAACGAGCTTTATGCTGTTGCAGCTGCTTTGCATTTCACCTGTTGCGATCAGGCCCCCGTGAGGGGCCGGAGGATCCTTACTGGACGGACTAGTGAATGCGAAGTCTCGCCCACTCCGCGCGCGTACTGTTGTGCACAGTGGGATGGCCCATCCTTCTGGAGGGTGGACATACGCCTACGGGATAACCGTCTGTGCGGTTTGTGGATGTGGTACCTCAGGCGGCCGACGTCTGAAAAGTAGAAGTTGAGGAAGATGCGGCAATCTATTGAAATCAAAAGGGTATTAGTTGAAGCTTGGGGGAACCAAGAAAGTAAATAGGCCGCTCGAATGTTCGAGCCGGTTCACCATTTGAGGGTGATTCCCTCGTGGCCCAAGTCGCGGCTAGATCGGATCGATCAATGCCGGCTCGGCGAAACACTGCATACCCAATTCATGCGGGTGCCGGACCTCGAGCTCCTTCCGCACTTGGAACTGGATCGCCTTGTAAGTTGGTGAGGAATTTCGGGTCCATCAGCCAAATCGCAATAGGCAAACAAAAGGCGAATCCGATACAATCCAGCATGGACTTTCCCCCCGAGATCTCCTGGGCCCACCCTGTCACCGCCGAATGGTTTGTCACTAAGTTTGGAACTCCGACCGAGCCGCAGGCCAGCGGATGGCCAAGCATTCTGGCCGGCAAGCCGACCCTGATCTCTGCGCCAACAGGCTCAGGAAAGACGCTCGCTGCTTTTCTTGTCTCGATCGACCGACTGCTTCGCCAGGCCATTGATGGCTGTCTGCCGCCGACGACGCAAGTGGTGTATGTCTCGCCGCTCAAAGCTTTGTCGAACGATGTGCAGAAGAATCTGGATGGACCGCTGGCGGAGATTCAGAAGCTCGCCATGGAGCGCGGATACCTGTCGATGAACATTCGCACGGGCGTGCGCACGGGCGATACGCTGCCGAAAGAACGCGCGGCCATGCTGAGAAATCCTCCTCACATTCTGGTCACGACGCCGGAGTCACTCTACATTCTTCTGACTGCCGGCCGGAGCCGCGATCTGCTGCGCAGGGTACATACGGTGATCGTCGATGAGATTCACGCGATTGCCGATGACAAGCGCGGCGCACACCTGGCTCTTTCGCTGGAGCGGCTGGAAGCGCTGGTGTGCGGCGAAAATCGGCTTTCTCCGGGCGCGTTTATTACTGGACTGAGCACTCCGCCGCAACGCATTGGACTTTCAGCCACGCAGAATCCGATCGAACTGGTTGCGCATTACCTGACGGGCGCTCACGGGAGCCGCGAGCCGGCGACGGTCATTCAACTGGGGAAACGCCGCCCGATGGATTTAGCGATTGAGGTTCCGAGCGACGAACTCGGCTCTGTGACCTCATACGCCATGTGGGAGGAGATATTCAACAAGCTTGCCGCGCATACTGAGAGCCATCGGTCGACGCTTGTCTTTGTCAATACGCGAAAGATGGTTGAGCGTGTTTCGCACGAACTGGGAGAAAGGCTTGGCACGGAAAACGTTGCCGCTCATCATGGCTCACTTGCGCGCGCATTGCGCCTGGATGCCGAGAGGCGGCTCAAGAATGGAGAGGTCAAGATACTGGTGGCGACTGCTTCGCTCGAGCTAGGCATCGATATCGGCGATGTCGACCTGGTTTGCCAAATCGCCAGCACCCGCGCGGTATCGGTGTTGATGCAACGGGTGGGAAGAGCAGGGCACTGGCGTGGCGCAGTTCCCAAGGGAAGGCTGTTTGCAACCACGCGCGACGATCTGCTGGAGCAGGCAGCGCTGGTGCGCAAGGTGCGCGCGGGAGAACTGGATCTTTTGGAGATTCCTCCGCAGCCCATCGACGTGCTAATGCAACAGGTGGTGGCCGCGTGCGGGGCGGAGTCGTGGGATAAAGAAGCGCTCTATGAGGTTTTCCGGCGTGCGTACTCTTATCGCGACCTGACTCGGGAACAGTTTGAGGAAGTGATCGGAATTCTATCGAACGGGATTGAGTCGAGCCGCGGGCGCTACGGCGCTTATTTGCTGCACGACGGGATTCAAGGCCAGCTGCACGCACGCCGCGGCTCGCGGATGATTGCCATTTCGAACGGCGGCGCCATTCCAGATACGGCACTGTTCAACGTAATTCTTGAGCCGGAAGGAGTACAGATTGCGACGCTCGATGAACATTTTGCCGTGGATTCGAGTCCCGGCGATGTGATTTTGCTGGGTAACACGAGTTGGCGGGTCAAGAGGATTGAAGCCGCCGGCCGCGTGCTGGTGGAGGACGCGCATGGTGCGCCACCATCCCTTCCGTTCTGGACGGGTGAAGCGCCGCAACGGACCGGCGTGCTGAGCGATGGTGTGAGCGAATTGCGTGAAGAGATCGCGGCACGCACGGCGACGGTTGTTCCGGGGTGCATTGCGCCCAGGCACCCTGAGGTGATGTCGGCGACGGCCTGGTTGATGGAGGAATGCGGCGTTTGTTCCTACGCGGCGCAGCAACTGGTTACGTACATCGTGGCAGGACGTGCCGTGCTGGGTGCAGTTCCCTCGAAGACCACGCTGATTGCTGAGCGATTCTTCGATGAGGGTGGAGGGATGCAGTTGATTTTGCATGCTCCCTTCGGGGGGCGCATCAACAAGGCTTGGGGACTGGCCTTACGCAAGCGTTTCTGCCGGGGATTCAACTTCGAGTTGCAGGCCGCGGCGACGGACAACGGGATCAACATTTCGCTTGCGGAGCAGCACAGCTTCCCCCTGGCCGACGTCTTCCAATTTCTGACGGAACTCACGGCAACGACCCTTTTGGAGCAAGCTTCGATCGCTTCTCCAATTTTCAAAACGCGCTGGCGTTGGGTGGCGGCCCGGAGTCTTCAATTGTTACGAACTTCCAACGGCAAGCGCATCGCGCCGCAGGTTCAGCGCACGCGATCAGAAGATTTGATGGCGAGCGTCTTTCCGCAAGCCGCGGCCTGCTTCGAGACGATTGTGGGTGATATCCAGATCCCCGATCATCCTCTGGTCAGGGAGGTGATGCAGGATGTGTTGAAGGAAGCGATGGATCTGGAAGGCCTGCTTGGCGTGCTACGCGGGATCGCGGATGGATCGATTCGCTGCCTTGCGGTGGATACGCCGGTGCCCTCCCAGTTTGCGCACGAACTGCTGAATGCAAATCCGTACGCGTATCTCGATGAAGCGGGACTTGAAGAGCGGCGCGCGCGGGCAGTGCAACAGAACGGTCGAATTCCGGCGAGCGTGCTGGAGAGGGCGGGGAAGCTCGATCAGGGGGCGATTGAGACAGTGCGCGAGCAATGCTGGCCCGACATTCGCGATCACAACGAACTGCACGACCTGCTCATGACGCTCATTGTGTTGCCACTGCGATGCATCCGCGTGGACAGCGTCGCGCATTGGACGGAATTCCATGCGCGCCTTGTCCGGGATGGCCGCGCCAGGGAGATCGAATGCGGTGGAACGCCTTCCTGGATTGCCGTCGAACGGATTCCATTTGTGCGGGCGCTTTGGTTTGATGAAAGCGTCGAGAACGTCACTAAGACAGAAGCAATGAAGAAATGCGTCCAGGGATGGATGCAGATTCTCGGGCCGGTGTCGGCGAAGTTTCTTGCCGGTATGCTTTCGCTGGACGCGTCGCTTGTTTGTCAGACGTTCCTCGCGATGGAAATGCAGGGACTGCTGATGCGCGGATCGTTCGAGAAGCCGGCCACGGCCGACGAATTGGAGATTGAATGGTGCGAGCGCCGCATCCTGCAGCGCATTCACAAACTCACTATCGGGACGCGCCGCAAACAAGTGGAGCCCGTACCGCCTGCCGCGTTCATGCGATGGTTGCTGACGTGGCAGCACCTGACGCTCGAGACGCAGCTTGCCGGAGAAGAGGGGTTGCTCGAGGCTCTTTCGCAGCTCGAGGGCTTTGAAGCGCCCGCGATCGAATGGGAGCGAACGCTGCTGCCGGCGCGCGTCGCCGACTACGATCCGCGCTGGCTTGACCGGTTGTGCCTTTCGGGCGCAGTCGGATGGGGACGCGTATCCCCGCATCCGGCATTCAACGCCCGCGATGGCGACGGGCCCCGCCGGGTGATCCCAAGCAATGCGGCGCCCGTCACGTTCTATTTGCGGGAGTCGGCGGCGTGGCTGGAGCACGCGCTCGAGCAGAAGGGCGTCGAAGAGAGCCAGCTGAGGAAAGCTTTATCCGTGGAGGCGTTGAGCGCATGGGAATTTCTGACTCGACGAGGTGCGTGTTTTGTGGAGGACCTACAACGTGCCCTCAATCTCACCCTGCCTCAGACGCGCATCGCTCTTTGGGAGCTTGCCGCTGCGGGACTGGCTGCGGCGGACGGCTTTGATCAGCTTCGCGCCATGATTGACCCCGCGCGCAAGTCGGCCGCCGCGGCAAGCTACCGCAGGATGCGCTGTGCCGCGGGACGATGGTCGCTCTTCAGCGCAGAGATCGCGAAGCCGGCAGATGTACTGGAGAGAGCGCGACGAACTGACGAAGCGGTTGAGTCCGCGGCGCGCGTGCTGCTTGCGCGCTACGGCGTTCTGTTTCGTGACCTGGTGGCGAGAGAATCGAATATTCCGCGATGGGGCGATCTGCTGGGAATGCTGCGCCGGCTTGAAGATCGAGGCGAGGTGCGCGGAGGGCGCTTTGTCAGTGGGTTTGGCGGAGAGCAGTTTGCGCTTCCTGAAGCCGTCGACGGTTTGCGTGCCGCGAGGGATCGCCATGAGGAGGAGAGCATCACTCTGTCAGGTGCTGATCCGATGAACCTGATCGGCGTAGTCGTTCCGGGTGAGCGCGTTCCAGCTTTTCCCGGACGCTCGCTCGCCTATCGCGATGGACTCCTTCTGGGCGGCGACCCGGAAGCGAAATTGACGCGACAAACGCGAAATCCGCGTATACGAGCGGCGGCGGCTCCGGCTCGAGAGCCGCGTGTGACTCTTCGAGCTGAGTCGCTTCACCTGTTTTAGCGGAGCTGGCATGCCTGAGGAAGCATCTATCATCGGTATATCTGTTCCGGAACCCTCTCGACGCGGTGAGCATTTCAGGTGTTTCGGACCAATCCGTTTGACACTCTTTAGGCTGTACGTGCAAGCCAGCTCTTCATCGTATTCGCGTCCACCAGGCCGGCTTGCTGGAACTTAAGGTTCCCGCGAGTGAATACGGCAAAGTTCGGAATTCCTCGGACGTTGTACCGTGAGGCAAGTTCCGGGAACCGTTCCGTGTCGACCTTAAGCACGACGACTCGACCTGCGAGGTCCCGCGCGATTTCGGCAACATGTGGTGCCGCCATCCGGCAAGGGCCGCACCAGGCCGCCCAGAAATCAACGAGCACAGGAACTTTGCTGTCGCGAATGACTTCATCGAATTCCTCGGGGTTTACCTCTATGGGCTCTGCCATCGCAGGCAGGGTTGCTTTGCAAGCACCGCATCTTCCTATATCCGAAAGGTGTTTGGCTGGAATTCGATTCGGCTTTCCGCAAGATGGGCAATTTCGGATGATAGCCATGGCAGAGTCCTTTATTAAGTTCCGCGTAAACAGTATTTCGTGAACGAGGCGAATACGACAACAGTGGACGATTTCCTCAGCATATCGGCAAAAAGGAGGTATCGCACAAGGCGTTGGTCGGAGACCAGGTTACAGTAATCGGGCACCGAATTCCCCCGATCAATAACACCCCTCGCAAATCCCAATAAAGCCGACCTCCGTTGCACTTTGTGTGCGAGTTGTGTGCCAAATTCCGGTCAGGAGGTGTCCTAAGGCGAAGAGAGCAGGGCAGCTAAGGCCGAAGCAACACGGACAGTATCTCGGGCCTGCCCTACCCACAGGTTAGTGAATGATAATGTCCTTTATCATGCACAAACCTTGCGGCCAGGAAAGGGATATCCGGTCATAGAGAATGCCCTCTCAGCGGCGCGACGGGATCGTATGCGACGATCTGGAAACGTGCTAAGGCCTGAAGTCGACAGTTGAGCCTTGGAC
>DATKGE010000017.1:0-14893 GCA_035510955.1 Occallatibacter sp.
GTGAAGGGCTGAAACCAATGCGCGTCATGTTATCCAACTCCGATCGTCTCTCATCGCTCAGCTATCTGCTGGAGTGGGGAGGCTTCGTGCGCTGACGCCATTACATTGGTCAGAATCGAAGCCCTCCGAGAAATCGGGGGGTTTTTAGTTTGTGCGGGATTGGCGAAACGGAAGCCGCGCTCGACTTAAGATCGAGTGTCTTCGGACGTGTAGGTTCAAGTCCTACATCCCGCACCACGAGCTTGTTTTCATCAGATCGAAGCGGCGACTTACAAAGTCGTCATAGGAGGGGTATGCCTTCGAGTGTTATTCCCGGATGGTGGAATGGGAGACACGCAGCATTGAGGTCGCTGTGTTCATTTGAGCGTGAGGGTTCGGATCCCTCTTCGGGTACCACGCGGATGTGGTGGAACGGAAGACACACATGGCTTAGTACTACTGTGTTATAAAGTAGATACCACGCTGAAAGAATTGCAGTATCTTTGTGGCGGCATGGTTATACCTTGTCTGCATGAGCGCCAAGTCGGGAACTTCAGGCGCCCGGCAGCAACGGCTGACGAGCTACCTTGACCGTCTGACCGAAGCCGCAGGGCACGCGGATCGTGCTGTTCCGCTCAAGCTGTATTGCACCGGGCTGCTGCTGCCCGGAGAGCGCAAGTCAGTCGAGCCGATGGCGGCGCGGCTGGCTCCGGAGAACGTCCGGCGCATACACCAGTCGTTGCACCATGTGGTGGCCGACGCTGCCTGGAGCGATGAGGCCCTGTTGGGCTGCACGCGTGACTATGCGCTGGCGGCGATGACCAAGACCGGCCCAGTTGCAGCCTGGATCGTCGATGATACCGGCCTGCCGAAAAAGGGCACCCATTCGGTGGGCGTTGCGCGACAGTATTGCGGGCAGACAGGGAAGAAGGATAACTGCCAGGTGGCCGTCAGCCTGTCGGTGGCCACATGGACAGCCAGTCTGCCCGTTGCCTACCGTTTATATCTGCCGGAACAGTGGGTCAACGACAGCCAGCTCAGACAACAGGCCAAGATTCCGAACGAAATTGCTTTTCAGACCAAGCTGCAGATCGCCCTCGGCCAGATCCGTCAGGCCATTGCCGACGGAATTCCTCAGGGAACCGTGCTAGCCGACCCGGCATACGGCAACGATACGGGCTTTCGTCAAGCCGTAGCAAAACTGCAACTGAGCTATGTGCTGGGCATCCAAAGCACCACCACCGTCTGGCCACCCGGAACACAGCCGCTGCCCGCACCTGAATACTCAGGCCGCGGCCGACCTGCCAACCACGTGCGCCGCGATGCGGAACATGCACCGGTATCAGCCAAGCAACTGGCGCTGAGCTTGCCGGCCAAGGTATGGAAAACCGTGACATGGCGGGAAGGTACACGGCGTCCCCTGCGCTCCCGCTTCGCCCGCGTGCGCATCCGCCCTGCACATCGGGATCACAAGCTCCAACAACCGCGAGAACAGGAGTGGCTGCTGATCGAGTGGCCCCGCGACGAAATCGAACCGCGCAAATACTGGTTGTCGAACCTGGCAGAAAACATCCGATTGCCTGATCTGGTCGCTCTGGCGAAACAACGCTGGATCATCGAACGCGATTATGAAGAACTGAAACAGGAACTTGGCCTGGGCCACTTCGAAGGACGCGGCTGGCGCGGCTTTCATCATCACGCCACACTCTGTATCGCTGCCTATGGCTTCCTGGTGGCTGAGCGGAGTCGCTTTTCCCCCTCGGCCCGCGGCGGGCATCTTGGACTATCAGTCCCCGAACTCCCGCGCAACTTCCGGCCCCGAGGTTCGCATCCGTCCGGAACGGCATAACCCGCACTCCATCGCCACCTTACGCATCATCCTGGCCCGCTCTCTACTCCGCCTGCTCTGCCGATGTCCGTTCTGCGGCGTCCAGAGGTTATAACACAGTAGTACTAGGTCTTTGGCAGTTTAATTTTCCACCAACACCGCGCCCCATCCTTTCGCCTTTTTTCTGGTGAAAGGGTGGGAGACCACGAACCCAAAAGTGCGAAATCGCGCGGGGAAAGTCTGGCGTTTTGCTGTCAAATCGCAGGGTGGACGAATCCCGGCAGCCGCGCTATTTTGAAAGATCTTTCTGGCGCGTGGCTTTCACCGCCGACAGAATTCCGATGCCGAATAGGACAATCGCACCCGCGGCAATCCAATGCGGCGGTACATGCATCAGGTGCGCGGTATAAACCAGGCCGCCGATCAGGATTGCGAATCCGGCAGCGTAGATTCCGAACGACATACGATCTCCTCATTGAGCAAATCCCGGCTTCGAGCAAATTCCCGCCTGAAGCGAATCCCGGTCCGTCCAACGCCCTGCGAACGAGCCATGTGGTGGATGCAGCTGCTTACAACGCCGGATTGGCGGGTCGGGCTATTCGAGCTTTGCGCTCCGGCGGATCGAGGAGCTTTGGCTGGGATGCGTTTTGCTCCGGCAAATGATCCTGCAGCACCACGTTGAGCAGCGATTTGTTCACCCGAATGCGGCCGTTGTACTCAATGTACCCGAGCTTCCTGAACCGATTCATGAAGAAGCTCACCCGCGACCGGGTGGTCCCGATCATGTCCGCAAGCGTCTCCTGCGTGACCGGAGGAATCATCGTCTGCGGCTCACCGGCCTTGTCGAAATCCGCCATCAACAGCAGGGTCCGGGCCAAACGTCTTTCGCTGGAGTTGAACAGTTGGTCGATCAGATCCGCCTGGGTGCGCATGCCCCGCAGCAGCATGAAGTTCAAGAAGAAGGCTGAGAATGCATGTTCGTGGTGCAATACGAGCAGTACTTGCTCGCGCGTGATCTTGAGCGCCACACAAGCCACCAGTGCGGCGGCGGTGGCGGTCCGAACCTCACTCGTTCCCGTGAGCGACTCCTCGCCGATAAAGTCGCCGGCAGCCAGCAGCGTAACGGTGGCCTCCTTCCCTTTCTTGGAGACAACGGTAAGCTTTGCCCGGCCCGACTGAAGATAGAAAACCGAGTCGGCTGGGCCTCCCTGGGAAAAGAAGAGCTGCTTCGACCGCAGGCGGACGATTCTCCGTCCTTCTCCTTCGCTGGCAAGATAGCTGGCAGTATCAAAAGCCTTTTTCGCTTCTCCATCCATTTGAATGGCCTCTTCCTCAATACGCATTCGGGGCAAATGCAATTTCAGAGCCTCAGCGGGTCGCTGGCTAGGGTTGGCAAGCCATTCCAGGGTATGCAATCATTGCACACTCAATCAGCATGGCACCCACACGCTTAGTAAGCTGAGCGCTTTGGCTCACCTCCGCATTGTGTCCTTTGAGGAACGTCCATCCAGCCTATTTCCCGGCGGCGTCGGAGTTGTGGAGGTAGCACTCATGGATCGCATCCAGCGGCGCCGTGGGCCACCTGGACTGGACCAGGTCATCCTCGCTCAGCTGGTGCAGCACAAAGTCGATGGAGCCATCGGCCTCGACCGTCCCCTGCAGATAGCCGTAGATATTGGTTTTGGAAGCCCTGTCGGCGTCCTGGGGAAGCTTGTAGCGGTGCGCACCGGCGCTGCCGATGATGATGCCCGGCACCACGCCAGCGCTGTGCTGCTTCCAATAGGGCGTATCGAAGATGTTGGGCGAATAGAAATGCGAGTGGCTCGCCAGGATGTAGACGTGTTTGCCGGCTTTCTGGGCTTCGAAGAACCAGGTATAGACCATCTCGCCCGTGAGCACGCCCAGGTCCCAGTCGTCCATGCCGTGATCGGAGCTGGTGGAGTGGGGCAGCGCTTCATGCATGCCGGCCACAATAGTGCTTATGCCCGAGCCGGGAGCCAGATCCCGGTCAAGCAGCGCACGTAGCCAGCTCAGTTGAGCAGGGGAAAATTCTTCGCGGCCGGCGTTGTCCAGGGTAATGAAGTCCACTCCTTCGGGGGTCCAGTGGTACCAGGGCTCGACCGCTGCTCCCCTGTCGCCGTCGGCCTTATGCTGCGCTTCAATCTCAGGCCGGTTGAGAAAGCTGGAGAACTTGGCGAGATAGCCTGCGCGCGTCATGGGCTTGATGGCCTCGTGATTACCTCGCCCCAGGAACACCGGCAACGAACCGAACGAAGCCATCTGGTGCTCCAGAAAGTCGTCCCAGGCGCGCCGCTGATAATCCGCCAGGGATCGATTGCTTCCCGCCGGCTCCATCGCCTTCATGTCCTGGTCGGGTTGAGCGATCCAGCGGAAATCGCCCAGGTGCCAATAGAACAGATCGCCTTCCGCCTTTACTTTGGCGGCGATGGCGGGCATGACAAAATCGCCGCAGTTGCGGCTGTCTCCGCTTACAGCGAAGGTCCATGGGGATGCGGCCGGTTGGGCGACTGCAAGCGGCGCAACAAGCGTGAAGAACGTGAGCAGGGAAAGGGAAGCCAGCGGGCGGAACATTCCTTCAGCATAGCCTGAACCCTGGCCGGCGGGACCGAATTCAATGGTTTGTTGGCGGGTCTGGATTGGGCACGCCGTTCCGCCCGGGTTTGTCCGGCTGCGCAGACGGCGCGGTGTCCGGCGCGGCAGTGGCCGGAGGCGGCGCAACGGCGGGCGCCATGGGATCAGCAGGCGCAGCGACCGATTCAGGCGCCGCAACCGGCGCCTGTGCTGCGGGCGCCTGGGCCGCCGACGGGCTCATTGGCGTCACCGGTAAGGTCAGTGTCTGCACCGTGCTTGGATCGTCGCGCAGCTTCAAATAAAGCGTCCCATTCGCGAGGTGCGGCAAGCTTAGTTGGGTTCCCGTAAAGTCCGGCGGCACATCCGTTGCGTTGTTGAGGTCTGCCGTTGCTCCGATGGACGAAGCCAGAAAGAGATTCGTTCCTGTCAGTATGCAGGGCTTGACCACCGAGCGCGGGCAGCGGAGATCCTTGAACCCAGGCAGGCGCACCAGGGTTCCCAGCGGCAGCCAATCCCCCGCAACTCCCTCTGCCGACATGGCCCGCACCGCAACCGGCCCAAAGGCTGAGGCGCCGAAGCGTTTCAGCGGATCCACCGTGGCCATGGCCGTCTTCGCATCCTCCAGCATCAGGCTGGAATCAGCCAGGGACAAAACCGTCTGGAAACTACCGTCGACGGCGGCCACTTCTACCTTCTCATTGCGGGGAAAATTAGCCGGCACACGCGACTTGAGAAAGAAGACCAGCCGCCCATCGAGTGGCAGATCATCCTGGCTGCCCAGCTGAACCGGCGAGGGGGTTGCGGAGTCATCCTCCTGCACGCCCTTGTTGAGCAGGAGAATCTGCGGGCGCGCCAGTTCCACGGTGACCCGAACCTTCAGCTTGCGGCCGTCCTGCAATTGCACTTTGGCGACATAGGACTTTCCGGGGTCGAGTTCGGTCGTTGAACCTTCGACTTTCATCGCCAGCTGGTCGAAATCCTCCACCCGGCTCAGCTTGGACGGCTTCAGCGTAATCCCTTCCAGGTCGGCCTTGGCCACTTCGTCCAGGCGGTTGCCGCGCAGCAGCGCCACCTGGTCCCCGGCACTGAGGGTGAGCCGATCCAGAGATGCAGCTTCGGCGTATGCCGTCAGGGCCAGGCCTTGCGGCTTCTTCAGTCCAAACTGGTGGATCTCCAAGGTCACCGGTCCAGGAGCCGCGTCTTTCATGGGCACGGCAACCTCCATCGACTCCGGTTTGGGAGACTTCCAGGTCAGCTTCACGGGCTCGCCGCCGGCGGCCAACTCCTCCACCTGATCGACGCAGATGGAGTTGTCGCCCTCCAGGTGCAACGTGTCTTCGCGACCCACCACCAGGGCCGACTGCTCGCCTGCCGCCAGGGTCCACTTTCCCGGCTGTGCGGCGTGCAGATCGAAGTGCGGCCCCTCCCAGTCGTCAAAACCCCACTTGCCGCGCAGCACCGCGGTCACCTCGCCCACCGGCAGCGGGGGAATCGCACTTGTCGGCACCAATCCCCCTTGCGCTGCATCGGCTGTTACGGGCAGTTCGACCGAAGCTGTTTTGCCATCGGCCTGGGTGGTCAATTGCAACGTCAACCCGTAGGCCAATTGGGTGGAGAATACGGCCGGCGCTCCCTCGACGGGCAATACTAGGCCGGGCTTTTGCACGCAGTATTTTTCCTCGGCGTTGACCGGGTGCAGCGGGGGCGGCCTGGCCGGCGCCACCGGGGGCAGCGCCACTACCACCACGGATTTGGGATCGCGGAAGGAAGGGGGGACGTTCAAACGCAGGTTGAGAGTGTCTTTGGTTGGCATGGCCAGCGCCGGAATGTATTGAAAGTGCGCCGTGTGCAGCGAGGACAGAATCCTGGCTGTATCGACAATTGCGCCGACGTAGGGACTGAACTGGCCCCCGCCGGCCATCGTCGAATAGCTCAACTGGTTCATCAGATCGCCGGTTGCCCCATTGGCCAGTTGGTTCACCATCGATTGCGCGTTGGAATCGTCCAGCACCAGTCCATCGGTGTGTTGCACCAGGCACGGTGCCTGCTGGTCGGTCGGCTTGTCAAAGCATTGCTGGTCCACCTTGATCCCCAGGCTGCGCGCCAGGTTCTCGGTACGCTCCTTCAGCAGCTTCGCGTCCGTCGGGGCGGTCGCCCTCACCTCAGCCAGGTAGGCATCCAGCCGCATCCGGTCCAGGCTGGCAGCCTGCAAATCCTGGGTGGCGCGCACGAAGGCTCCCGGCCGTCCGCGCACGGCTGCGCGCAGGGTGCTGAAATCTCCGCCTGTCTCCGGCGCCAGAAAGATCAGGGCCTGCTGCGCCTCAGCGGGGACGGTGACAAACACGCCCTCGCTCCGCACATCCTTGTTCCAGGTCTCGACGCGCGTAAACCAGTCGGGAGGCGGCGGGTTGGTTGACCCGCGCAGAAAAGCGACGATGAGAACGAAATGGGCGGATTGGCTCTCCGGCAGGTCGGGGTGAACCCACAGCCTGTCCCCCGGCTGCAGGGTGGGCACCTGGCCAATGGGAAGGGTAATCTCCCCGCGCTTCACGTGCACGTCCACCTTTGGTCCTGTGAGATCGAAGGCTGGGGCATCGGCGTACAGTCCGGTTGATGCCAGACACCAGAACAACAGAAGCTGCAGGCAACGACGCATACCTTCTATTGTACGAACTTCAGCGGCGCAAAAAAACCTCCCCGCTGCTCAACTCGCCCCCGAAAAGTGGTCAGTGGAGACCTGATCTCGAGCTAACTCTTTCATTTAGAGCTTCACAAAACCGCAAAATCGGGTAAACTGTCGCTGTATAGCTTTGACCTGGGGATTAGTCTAGAGTGTTTCTCAAAGCTCTGCAGGGCAAATAGACAAGCGGGAAATGGCTTTTATTTCAAAAACAAGCCAACCAATTGCCGGGGATCGCCTTGCAGAAGATCTGGGAATCACAACAAACCCCATCCACTTTATTCTCGTGGGATAACCTTGACCGTACCTTGAATGAATCCAACCTGGATTGGGGATAACTCCAGGGGCGGAAACGATTTAGAACTGAAGCTGCCCTTTTATGCCGGCAGCGCTGGATGCAACAAATTGCCGGACTATGGCCACCAGGCCATGCGAAGCGGCGTTGCGCGCGCTGGCGGAAGCGGGGCTATACGGAGAAGAAAATGAAATCGATAAGAGCTGCACAAAGCAGCGTAGACGTAAGCAACCTGAGCATTCCGGATGCTGAAGAGATTATTGAAGAAGCCCTCAACGAACTGGGGTTCTCGCCAGATCCGGGGCTGGCGCGCGCGCTGCACTTCCTGGCTCCTCCGGGTTACCAGGCCATCGTCGAGTTATGCAGCGAAAACGGCCGCAGCAAGCGGCGCAACGCGTCGGCCGAGAGCTGGTCGCCGGAAGAGGACGAAGTCCGCATCTACTTCGAACGGGCCGACGATGCCGAGGCTTCTCCGCGTGCAACTCGCGCGCCGCGCGCTGTTGTGGACCACAGCTACAACGACGACGAGGAGGAAGACGGCCAGGAGGCTCAAATCCCCGCCGATCTCGATGCCCGCGTAAAGGAACTGTGCGCGGCGCTGGCCGAGGCCGAGCGCGGCGGTCACGCCTTCATCGCGCTCAAGTGGTTCCGCGACTCGTTTCTGCCGCGCAAGGCTTTCCGCTGGAACCAGCACCCCGAGTCGCGTCAGGCGGTGCTGGCCGAAGCCATCCAGCGCGGCGTGGTGCTGACCAGCAAGATCGCCAACCCCAAGACGCCCGCCTATCCCACCACCACCATCCGCCTCAACCGCGCCGAAGCCGGCATCCCCGAGGAGGCGCAGCGCTTCCATCCCGTCGCCGTCCATGGCGATTCCATCGCCGAAGCCATTGAAGAGGAACGGGGGAGCCTTTGAGCTGCTACTTCCTCGAGTCCACGGCCTTCGCCAAGTTGTTTGTTCAGGAGCAGGGCACGGACGCCCTGATCCGCCTGATGGAAGCCGTCGAGGATAACCGCAAGCTCATCTCCGCGTCCACGCCCCTTGAGGTCTACGCAGCCATTCGCCGCCGCGAGCGCGCCGGCGGCATCTCCGCCGAGGACGCGACCGCCGCGCTCGACATTCTCCGCCTTGAAGCCGCGCGCATGGTGCAGGAGCCGCTCAACCCCGCCGTCCTCGAAGCCGCCCGCCAACTGCTCGACCGCACCACGCTGCGCTGGCCAGACACCCTGCAACTCGCCGCCGCCCTCGTTGCCCGCGACATGTTCCAGAACACCGAGATCATCTTCGTCTCCGCCTCGCCGCAGTTGCTTGAAGCCGCCAAAGCCGAGGGCTTCCACACCATCGACCCAGCAAAAGAAGCCGTTCAAGAAGCAGTAAGTGTGCCTGCGGCTCAGGATTGAAGCCCCAGAGACAAATGCGAACCTGATCTCAGTGGGCGAGTTTATTCCCGCCGAAACCGATTTGCCTGATCGAACTCATCGCGCAGCTCCGGCGTACGCAGGTTTTCGCGCAGATGCGCCAGCCGTTGCTCCAGCGCGTGCAGTGCTGCCTCGACCGCCGCTGTGTTGGTGTGAGCAATATCCCGCCACATGGAGTAAGGGCTTGCACCCAGCCGCGTCATCTCCCGCAGAGCGCGCCCGCCCACGTCTTTGAGCTCCGGCGCATCGCCCACTTCTTCCTCCAGCAGCGCGCTCAGAGCCGTAGCCACAAACTGCGGCAGGTGACTCACCCAGCCCACCAACGCATCGTGCCGCGCGGCGTCCATGTCGATGGTCCTGGAGCCCAAGGCGCCGACCAACTCCCGCCAGTCCTTGACCAGAGCCGCCGAAGCCGGCGAGCGCTGCCAGCCGGGATCGTCGGTAAACAGCCACACGGCGCCGCGAAACAGATTCGCATCGCCCAGCGCCGCGCCTCCGCGCTCCTTGCCGGCCATCGGATGCCCAGGCAGAAAAGCCGCACGCTCCGGCGTGTTGTAGAGGCGGCCGGCGGCGGCCGTGATCTGCGCCTTGGTGCTGCCGACATCGGTAACCAGATGCTCCGGGCCCAGCACCCCGGATAACTGCTCCATCCAATCGAGCGTGGCGTATATGGGCACCGCCAGCAGCACCACCTGGCTCTCCCGCGCCGCCTGCAGAGGATCTGTGGCCAGCACGTCCACGGCGCCCATCGAGAGCGCGGTCTGCGCTCCTTCAGCGCCCCGGTTCCATCCCGTAATCGTGCCGCCGAATCCCGCCGCGCGCAGCGCCAGGCCCGCCGATGTGCCCAGCAGGCCCGTGCCCAGGATGGTGATGCGCTCGATCATTGGTCTTTCGTCGTTCCGGCTTCTTTGAAAGGGCACGGCTTTAGCCGTACTGTGGGAGCAAGAAATTGATTGCGGCTTTAGCCAACGAGGGAATGTACATTGTTCCAAATGCATTCCCAGAGGGGCTAAAGCCCAGAGTCTTTCTTAACGCATAGTGGCACGGCTAAAGCCGCGCCCTTTCAAAACAATGTGCCTTTCCAATCCATATGAGTTCTGCCCCGCCATACGCAACTCAGGTCTGCAGGACTCCGGGATTGAAATGGGGTACGTCGGGATTTAACGCGCATGCTTCGAGTGCGGTGATCAGCACTTCTCTGGTCTGCGCGGGGTCGATAATGGCGTCAATCCAAAGGCGCGCCGCTCCGTAGCGCGGATCGGCCTGCGCGTCGTACGCATCCTTGATCTCGTCATAGAGCGTCTTCTTCTCCGCATCAGACAAAACCTTCCCTCCGCGCTCCATCTGTTTGGCGCGCACTTCGGCCAGCGTGTTGGCCGCCGAGGCGCCGCTCATGACCGCATAGCGCGCCGTGGGCCAGGCGAACAGGAAGCGCGGATCGTAGGCCTTACCGCACATGGCGTAATGTCCCGCGCCAAAGCTGCCGCCGACGATTACGGAAATCTTCGGCACCACGCTGGTACTTACCGCAGAAACCATCTTTGCGCCGGCGCGAATGATTCCCGACCACTCCGCATCCTTGCCCACCATGAACCCATTCACGTCGTGAAGAAAAATCAGCGGGACCAGATTTTGATTGCAATCCATGATGAACCGCGCCGCCTTCTGCGCGCTCTCTGTATAGATGACGCCGCCAAACTCAATGCGATTCATTCCCGCGTCCGGCCCCATGGCCACGGTTTGATTCTGATTGATTTTCTGATTGGCGACGATGCCGACCGCCCGGCCGCCGATGCGCGCGTAGCCGCATAGAACCGTTCGACCAAAGTCCGCTTTATACTCATCGAACTCGCTGCGATCCGCGATGCGCGCGATCACGTCGCGCATATCGTAGACATTGCTCGCGCCCGGCGCGGGATTCAAAAGCGCGTATACATCCTCTGCCGCGAATCCAGGCGCATCCCGCACCGCATCGAATTCGCGCGCATTGAAGACCTCCCGTTCGGACTCCCAGATTTCCGCACTCATCGCGGAGGTGTGTCTTTGCCCGATCTTGCCTACCAGTGAACGCAGCCGGGCAAGGCACAGATGATCGTTGGGCTCTTTGAAGTCCACAGTTCCCGATATCTCCGCATGCATCGACGCTCCGCCCAGGTCTTCCGGGTCCGTCTTCTGTCCGATGGCCGCCTGCACTAGCGAGGGCCCGGCAAGAAACAGACCGGAGCCTTCGGTCATCAGGACTGTATCCGTCATTACCGGCAGATAGGCGCCGCCGGCCACGCACATGCCCATGATCGCCGTGATCTGCGGAATGCCTAGTGAACTCATCACCGCGTTGTTGCGGAAGACACGGCCGAAATCGTCGGTGTCGGGGAAAACATCTTCCTGCAGCGGCAAGAAGACTCCGGAAGAGTCCACAAGATAGAGCGTGGGAATGCGATTTTCGAGAGCAATGGTCTGCGCGCGCAGCACCTTCTTGGCCGTCATGGGAAAAAATGCGCCCGCCTTCACCGTGGCGTCGTTGGCGATGATCATGCACAGGCGCCCGGACACGCGCCCCAGTCCCGTCACTACGCCCGCGCCTGGAGCGCCGCCGTAATCGCCGTACATTTCATACGCCGCCCACAGGCCCAGCTCCAGCAGCTCGGTCCCATCGTCGAGCAGCAGCTTAAGCCGTTCCCTTACCGTGAGCCGGCCCTTCGCGTGCTGTGCCTCCGCCGCCTTGGCGCCGCCGCCGAGCCGGATCGAATCCTCTTCTGCGTGCAGCGAGACCAGCAACGCAGCAAGCGCCTGCCGGTTCGAGTTGGCCCGGGGAGCATTCAAATCCAGCTTCGACCCCAGCCTGTTGTCAAACTTCAAGTCCTTCCCCATTGCACCGTCCGTGAAAACTCGAAGACTATAGCATGTCCTTTATCATGACGCATCCTGGGCGCCCTGGGTTGGCCAGGTTGATCGAATGGAGGCGGTCGGACGGCGAACCGGGGATTCGCGCCGGCCCTTCGGGACGAAACTGAGCAGGACGGACCTTATTCCCAGGATTCCGTCCGCCGCCGCGGACTCCATCCTGGGCTGCTTTCGACGCCTCCCTCCGGGAGTCGGAGGCGAATTCAATCGTCCAGACGGGAACCCCTATCGATGCGCGCCTCAATGGTGTGCACCGCTTCGTAGATCTCGTCGAAGCTGTCAATGGCAAAAAGAAGGTGGTGCATCTGGTCCACCTTGACCGGCGTACGCAACACTTCGTCGAGAATGAATGGCTGGACGGCGCAGCCGCCGTTAATGACATTGGAACACTCGCCGTTGGAACTGATCAAGCCGCTCCCGTAGACTTTTACTTCGCCGTTCTGGCGAATCAGTCCGAACTCGACCGTGTACCAGAAGACCCGGCCAATGCGTTCGAGGATCGCCTCGTCGCGAATGCGCGCGCAGAGCTGGCCGTAGTGCGCAAGAAAATCCGCAAAGACCGGATGCGCATGCATGGGGACATGGCCGAAGACATCGTGGAAGATGTCCGGCTCGGGCGTGTATTCGAGCGAGTCGCGGCTGCGCAGCCAGGTGGTGGTGGGAAAGCGGCGCGCGGCGAGCATCTCAAAGAAGGCAGGCGCGGGCATGAAGCCGCTGACAGGTGTGGCGTTCCAGCCGGTGCGCCGCTCGAGTTTGGCTGATACCGCAGCCAGGTTGGGCAGCCGGTCATAGGGCAGGCAAAGCGTTTCGAATCCTTCCAGATATTCCTGGGCCGCGTGCTGTTCAAGCTGCGGCATGCGGCGGCGCACCAATTCTGCCCAAATGCCGTGCTGCTCGGTGGTGTAGGACGCGTAATCCTGCTCGATCAGGTATTGCGCAGCTTTGGGCAAGTCCGACGCGGTTTTGGGGAACGCCAGTGCGGTGGCCATCAGAGGTTGCCCCGCAGCGCCTGCTCGCGCTCGATGGCTTCAAAAAGCGCTTTGAAGTTGCCCTTGCCGAAGCTGCGGCTGCCCTTGCGCTGGATGATCTCGTAGAAAAGCGTGGGCCTGTCCTCGACGGGCCGCGTGAAGATCTGCAGCATGTAGCCTTCGTCGTCGCGATCGACCAGAATGCCCAGCCGTTCCAGCTCTTCAATGGGTTCATCGATGACGCCCACGCGGGCCGCCATTTCGGTGTAGTAGGTATGCGGCACGTTCAGGAACTCGACGCCCTGCGCCTGCATCCGCGAAACGGTGGAGAGAATGTCGTCCGTGGCGAGCGCGATGTGCTGCACGCCCGGGCCCTGGTAGAAGTCGAGATATTCCTCGATCTGGGACTTCCTGCGCCCCTCGGCCGGCTCGTTGATGGGAAACTTCACGTAGCCATTGCCATTGGACATCACCTTGGACATCAGCGCTGAATATTCAGTGGAGATGTCCTTGTCGTCGAAGTGCTGGTAGAGCTGAAAACCCATCACGTTGGCGTAAAAATCGACCCATTCGTTCATGGCGTGCCAGCCCACGTTGCCCACCATGTGGTCCACATGCTTGAGGCCGGTGGGACGGGCCACAGTGTCCGCGGGCTCGGCGCGGAAGCCGGGCAGAAACGGGCCGTTGTAGTGGCCGCGCTCGACGAAGGTGTGGATGGTGTCGCCATAGGCGGCGATGGAGGAGTTGGTAAGACGGCCGAAGTCATCCCCGGACTCAGTCGGCGCAGCCACGGAGCGCGCGCCGCGGGCCGTTGTTTCCAGCCACGCCTGGCGCGCGTCGTCCACCTCGAGGGCAATCACGCGGACGCCATCGCCATGCCGGGCGACGTGGTCGGCGATGGGGCTGCCGGGGAGCAGAGAAGTGGTGAGGACGAAGCGGATCTTGCCTTGCTGGACCACGTAGGAAGCCCGGTCGCGTTGGCCGGTCTCCGGCCCGGCATAGGCCACCAGGCTCATGCCGAAGGCGGTGCGGTAAAAGTAGGCGGCCTGGCGCGCGTTGCCCACGTAAAACTCTATGTGGTCGGTGCCCTTGAGGGGAAGAAAGTCTTGGCCGGTTTTGACCGTGCTGGGTGCAAACGTAGCCATCGGGACCTCCGGTTGGCATGTGTGGGAACAAAACTACGGGGTGATTCCCATCACATCTGAACAAGAGGATAGGCCGTCAAGTAGAGGACTTTGAATACCGCTTGAAAGAAATATACGGGAGTTCGCCTGCTTTTTGGGTGCCTCATGGCTGCTTTGTCTTAATAATCGAAGGTCTGGTTATAAGGCTGGCAGTACCAGGCCGCGGCACTCGCCAAGCGAGACATCCGGGAAGCCCTGGCGCCGGCAAAAGCCGCGCAGAATGACTTCGTCGCCGTCCTCAAGAGCGGTGCGCGTTTCGCCGTTGGGTAATGGGACCGGCTTTGCGCCGCCGGCGGTGAGTTCGAGCAGGCAGCCGGCTGCCGAGTCTTCGCGCCCGGAGACAGTGCCCGTGGCCAGCAGGTCGCCAGGGAGCAGGTTGCAGCCATTGCTGGTGTGGTGGGCAATCAACTGGGCGGGCGTCCAGTAGAGGTCGCGCAAATTGGCCTGGCTGAGCCGGTGTGGGACCTGGCCGGCGGCGCGCATCCCCGGCGTCAACAGGAATGCCTCGAGAGTGAGGTCGATTCCGCCTGTGTGCTGATCCGCCGCGTCGAAGAGGTAGCTGAGGGGTTCCGGGTCTTCGCTGGACCGCGGCGCGGCCGGAACGCGAAATGTCGCGAGGGCGGCCGTGGGTACCACCCAAGACGAGACGCTGGTGGCGAAGCTCTTGGCCAGAAAAGGCCCGAGAGGCTGATTCTCCCAGGTCTGCATATCGCGGGCGGACCAGTCGTTGAGCAGGGAGATTCCGAAAATATGGTCGCCGGCCTGGCCAATTGCAACAGGTTCTCCCAGCGGGTTGGTTCCCGCAATATATACGCCAACCTCGACCTCGTAGTCGAGAAAATGCGTGGGGCCGAAGCTGGGAATGCCTCCCGGTTCGGATATTCGCGTCTGGCCGTGCGGACGGCGAACCGGTGTTCCGCTCACGACGATTGAAGATGCGCGGCCGTGATAGCCGATGGGCACGTGCTTGTAGTTGGGCAGCAGCGGGTTCTCGGGGCGAAAGAGCTTGCCCACGCGGGTGGCGTGATGGATGGATGCGTAGAAGTC
>DATKGE010000018.1:0-2873 GCA_035510955.1 Occallatibacter sp.
TGGAGGGGGCACGAGCCTTCCCGTCACTCCGCGCGAGATTGGAACCTACCAAAGCGCAACCAGCGCGTTCTCTTCAATGGGCGGTTTCGGCAGCGCCAGCTTTGAGCTTTCCGGCGGCTCTACGCCGGAAGAAGTGGAAGCCTCGCGCCTGACTGCCGGCGTGTTCCCCACGCTCGGCGTTCAGCCCATCCTGGGCCGCGTGTTTACCGCGCAGGAGGAGAACGCGCGCCAGCCCCTCGCGGTCGTCAGCTATGCGTTATGGTTTAATCGATTCCACAGCGATCCCAATGTTGTCGGCAAGTCCATTGACCTCGATCGCAAGTCCTACACCATCCTCGCCGTCATGCCGCGCAGCTTCGAGTTTCCCCTTGAGCCGGGCCAACTGAACCAGGTGCAGTTATGGGTGCCCATGAGCCTGACGCCCGACGAGCTTTCCGAGCAGCACGCCGGCTTCTGGGGATTCCATCTGGTGGCTCGCCTCAAAGATGGAGTCACTCTTCCGCAGGCCGCGCAGGATGCGAATCGCGTGGCCCAACAAGTCATGCGCAACTTCCCTGCCGGCATGTCCGCAATCCACATTACCGGCGACGTTTCGCTTCTCAAGGAATACGCCGTCGGAGAGGTTCGCCCCCTGTTGCGCACCTTGTTTGTCGCGGTAGCCGTTGTACTGCTGATTGCGTGCATGAATGTCGCCGGCCTGTTGCTGGTTCGCGCCATCCGGCGAAGGCGCGAGTATGCTGTGCGGCTAGCTCTGGGCGCTGGCTCCAGCATCATTGTTCGCGAATCCACCTTTGAGGGTCTGCTGCTGAGCCTTGCCGGTGGACTGCTCGGCCTGGCGTTTGCGGCGACCGCAATCCGCACCACCTTGCACCTGCTGCCGGGGTCCATGCCGCGCGTCGACTCCATCTCCATGGACGCAGGCGTGGTGATCTTCGCGCTGCTGGTTTCTGTTGTCACCGGTTCGCTGTGCAGCGTGGCGCCGGCGTTCGCGGCCCTGCGCACCAACCTGACAGAAAGCCTGAAGGCGGGCGCGCGCACCGGCACCGGCGCCCAGAGCCACGCCTGGCTTCGGACCGCACTCGTAGTTGCGGAAATCGCTATCGCACTGGTGCTGCTCACCGTGTCCGGCGCATTTGTGCGCAGCTTTGAGAAGATGCGCGCAGTCGACCCTGGGTTCCGTCCGGACCACGTGTTGGTCGCCGGCTATCAGCTTCCTCTGCAGCATTACCCCACCGATGCTTCCGCCAATGCATTCGATCAGACCGTCGTCGATCGCCTGTCTGCGAAACCGGGAATTGTTGCCGTCGCCACTACAAGCACTCTGCCCGCTTCCGGCTTCTGGGGAGGGTCCTCCTATACCGTCGAAGGCGTGCGTGCCGACGCATGGAAGCTGCAGTTCGCCATGATTTCGACCATCCGCGGCGACTTCTTCCGCACCATGGGAATTCATCTGCTCGATGGCCGCGCGTTCACGGCGAATGACCGCGCCAACACGCCCCTGGTGGTGATGGTGAATGAGTCCATGGCCAAACATTGCTGGCCCGGCCAGCAGGCCATCGGCGGGCGCATTCATGCGGGGAACCCACAGAAGGGCTGGCCCTGGGCGACCGTAGTCGGCATCGTCGCCAACACCAAGCTCGGCGCTCGCGATGAACCGGACAGCGATCAGTGGTACGCGCCCGAGGAGCAATCGAGCGCCCTGTTTGGCGAGGATGCATCCGGCACGCTTGCGCGCGCGGCTGGCGGATACATCGCTCTCCGTTCAGCGCTGCCTCCGGAACAGATGACGCAAACCCTGCGCTCGACCGTCGCCGGGATCGATCCCGTGCTGGCCCTCGAGCATGTGCAGCCAATGAGCGATGTCATCTCCGATGTGGAAGCGCCGCGCCGCTTTAATACTGACCTGATCACGGCGTTCGCTCTCGGCGCGCTGCTGCTGGCCGTCACCGGAATCTACGCCGTCGTTGCCTTTTCCGTTTCGCTGCGCACCCAGGAGATCGCCATCCGCATGGCGTTGGGCGCTCAGCGCAGCGGCATCGCCCGCCTGGTTCTTCTCTCGGGCGCGAAGATGGCCCTGATCGGCTGCGTCCTGGGCGTAGTTGCCTCGCTGGGCGTTTCGCGTTTAATAGCCTCATTCCTGTTCGACGTCAGCCCCACTGACCCACTGATCTATCTGGCCGCGGCGCTGGTCATGATGCTGATGACGCTGGCAGCATCAGCGCTGCCTGCAAGACGCGCCGCTTCGGCCGATCCGCTGGATGCGCTGCGGTCAAATTAGGCACATTCCACGAAAAACGCGTTGGGATTGTGAAATAGACTTTTTCAAAATCGACATGTTATATTGGTGGAGAATATTGATATGACTTGTTGTCTTCCCACCTGTCGATAAAGTTCTGCCGCCCCATGCGGGCCGGGGCCTAAGGTCCCAATCCATCCACTTTCCAAAATCCAAACGAAGCCAAAGTGAATAAAGCTCTTTATGCTTTGGCAGAGAATATTGCTATGACTTGTTGTCTTAAAACCTGTCGATAAAGTTCTGCCGACCATGCAGGCCAGGGGCCTAAGGTCCCAACCCATCCAGCTTTTCCAAAACCCAGCTTTCCAAAACTCCAAGGAGAATGCAAAGTGCAACAAGCTTTTTATCCCTTTGTGTCTGCGTCCCTGCGCCGGTTGCCGCTATCGATCTCTGCTGTGCTTTTTCTGTTAGCTCTAGCGGCCGGCCGGCCCCTGGCCGCGCAGGACGACGTCACCACGCAAAACGGGACGTCCGGGTTCAATGGCGTATTCATCACCGGCCCTGCCTCGAACCCTTTGAGCTTCCTGAACGGCGCGGCCGGGCGTACTACCGGCAACCCGGCGCCCTACGACTTTCA
>DATKGE010000019.1:0-2443 GCA_035510955.1 Occallatibacter sp.
GCGAGCTTCAACCCCATCGATGTGCACTTGGCCGCGTCGAAGTCTTCGGGCAGCCCAATGCCGTTATCCTCGACGGCCACGCTCACGGCTTCCTGAATGCGATGGATCGAGACGGTAACCGTTCCCTTTCTGCCCTCGGGAAAACCGTGCTTGAGGCTGTTGGAGAGCAGTTCATTCACCATCAACCCAAACGGAATGCCCTGATCGAGACCGAGGAGAATCTCGTCGGAGTCCAACTCGAGCTTAATCTGGCCGCACAGCGAAGGGTACAAATCGGTGACGCCCGCGAAGACGTCGCGCAAATAGGTGGAGACTGAAATTCCGCCCAGGTCTCGTGTCTGGTAAAGACGCTCGTGGACCATGGCCATGGCGTGAACGCGCTGTGCCGTGGCCATGGTCACCGAGCGCGCGTCGCCTTCCGGCAGCGACCGGACGCTCATCTTGAGCAGACTCTGCACCACCTGCAGATTGTTCTTCACGCGGTGGTGGATCTCATTGAGCATCACCTTCTTTTCTTCCAGATCGCGGGCTGTGTTCTTGGCCATTCGCTCGACTTCGGCGTTTTGCTGCAGCAGCTCAATCACCGTGTCTTCCAGTTGCAGGGTCCGCTCGGCGACCCGGGCTTCCAGATCCGCCGCCAGCTGCTCCAGCGCCTCCCCCATACGTTTCTGAATGGTCGTATCGCGCCCCACGCGGACGTAGCCGGTAACCCGTCCTGCTTCATCCCGAATCGCAGTGGTCTCTCCGCTGCTCCAAAAGCGCTCCCCGTTTTTGCGAACCCGCCAACCCTCGGTTGCGCAGTGCACATTGCGGGCCGCTTCATCCAATTCGCGGCGCGGCTTGCCGGCCTCAAGCTCCTGGAGAGTGAAGACCATGGAATACTCCCGGCCCAGCGCTTCCTCCATCGTGTATCCCAGCCCGCTCTCCGCGCCGGGGCTCCAACTGTCGATCCGCCCATCCGCGTCAAGCGTGAAAATCACATGGTCGCTGACGTGCTCCACAACCACGCGATGGCGTTCCAGTTGTGCGTTGAGCGCTCGCAACGCATCCTCGGCCTCCTTTTGCCAGGTCAGGATGCGCTCCATGCGCAGATAGCCGGTCAGCTTTCCCGTCTCATCCCGCAGCGCCTTGATCACGCCGCTGCTCCATACGCGTTTGCCGCCGGGAGTGAACCGCCAGGCGTCGATAGCGTAGCGGCCGGTGCGGGCCGCCTCCCGCAAATCGCGCTCGGGTAGCCCCGCAAGCGTTTCTTCGGCCGAGAAAAACATGGAATAGTGCCGGTCCAGCATCTGCTCGGACGTAGTCCCGGTCATTTTCTGCGCGCCGGCCTCCCAGCTTGTAATCTTCCCATCCAGGTCGAGCGTATAGATCGCGTAGTCGTCGATGTTCTCAATCATCGTCCGGTAGCGCTGCAGTTCCTCGCTTTCGGCCAGCGGCCTGCGCGAGGCCCGCGGTGCCTCCTCGGACTGCGAGTCGTCGGGCTGACCCCCTGTCGGTGCACCCACGGAAGCGTTCCACTTCCCCCGCGAAGGAACAACTGCATGCGGATTTTCAGACAAAGACGTCGCTCCCTCCGAATTCCGGCGACCCCAACTCAATTCGATTTCCGACGCGCCGCAGCAATCCGACCCCACTCACCGAGGTCAGAGAGCCGCCTCAATGAAAGTAGCGCAGGGAATAGAGAGGAATGAGGAGGTAAAGCTCAGAACCGAAAAAAGCGGTTCTGGAAGCGAACGGACCGCTCGCTCGTACCAAATTGGAACTTTAGAAGGAGGCTCCGCTTTTGCAGTGTAGAGCAGGCTCAACATCCTTTAGCGCGAACCGCGGGCGCCCGCGAGGCCGTCAATGCCCTCGCTGCCCGCTTCGGTAAAGCTCTTCCAGCGCATCGCAAGCCGAACGCACGCCATCTTCAAGCGCCAGCCGTTCGGCCACCTGCGCCGCCCGCTGCGCAAATCCGGGCTCATCCAACATTGCCTGGAGCTTTCGCGCCGCGCGCAGCGGAGTGTAACTCCCGCGCAGGATAACCCGCGCCACTCCCAGCCGACGCATCCGCCTGCCGTTGTCCGGCTGGTCGTGCGAGTAGGGCATGATGAGCATCGGCTTGCCGGCGCGAAGGCACTGCGCCACGGTCCCCACTCCGCCCTGGTGCACCACCAGTTCCGCGCGCTTGAACAGCGCCGAATACGGCGCATACTCGGCCACGCAGACCGTTTCCGGCAGCGTCTGCGCCGGCCTGTTCCGCTGGTCGGACCCGATCAGCAAGACTGCCCGCAGTCCCAACCGCATCGCCGCCTTGGCGGAAAACTCGTAGAACCTTCCCGCCGCAAGCACCGCCGCCGAGCCCAGCGTAAACACCACCGGCGCAGGCCCATTGCCAAGAAACTCCTCCAGGTGCGCAGGCAGCTCCGCGTTTCCCGCGTCGGAATCGTAAAAGCAAAAGCCG
>DATKGE010000020.1:0-2770 GCA_035510955.1 Occallatibacter sp.
GCGGCAAGCTCTTTTTCCGGCTCATGCAACAGGCAGCCGCCACCTCGCCGAAAACCTACGACACCTTAATCGGCGGCACAAAACCCGAAAAGCGGGCGGCACAACAGGTTGGGGTCGGGTGAGTCAAGGGGATACCCAGTACGAAGCCAATGGAGCGCGAGCGCCTTTCCTGGCTTAATGATGGCACGGGCGGCGGGCGTGGGGCTCGGTCGTAAGAGGGAAATGATTGAAGGGGCGGGAAATATAAATGGCGTGCGGCTGTGAAGAGGTTTGCTACCTGGGCACGTAGAACAGATAGGTAGCGGAGTAGTTCACGCGCTGCCGATCGCCCGCGTGGAGTGCGTCGCATGGCTTGCCGGAAGGGGGAAGTCCGCCGGAGGTGTCGATTCTGTGGATGAAGGTCACTTTCGCGAATTGTTTGGACGGCTCTTGGGCGGGCAGTTCCAACCAATGCACGGCGCTCTTGTCATTCGGCAGGAAGTGCTTGGCCAGCGTGGCGTCGCTGTGGACGATGCTGCCGTCGGTGGCTTCCCACGTGGGCCCTTTGTAGTGGTGCACGGTCAGCGTCTTCTCGCGGTCGATCAGGATGGCGTCGGGGCCGGTCCAGGCGAAGCCTTGATTGGTGGACTTGCAGGTGTAAATCTGGACGCTGTTGGGGGAGCCCCGAAAAAACCAGCGAAACCCCGGGCCAGCCCCTGCTCAAAACGCTTATCCTTCCACGAATCGGGACCTGATATTCGTAATTTCCAGCGTAGGAATCCGGGTCACGCATGGCAAAGGTCTTTCGCCCCATGACCACGGCGCCGGTCTTCTCGATCGACTCTTGAAGAGGCTTTGCATATCGAAACGTATCGAGGTCGGGATAAAGACGCTCCACACTCCCATTCTGGCCGTTGATGAAACCGTCCAATGACTTGGTGAATCCGACGATCACTTTGCCCATCACGTTAATTCCGTATGTACTCGCTGGTCAGCGAATTCTTTGCAGTGAGCAACTGCTTGGGCGTGCCTTCGAACATGACCTTGCCGCCCTTCGTGCCGCCTCGCCAGGCATCGACCTCCTGAAGTGGTTCAGGTCTCAGCCGGTAGAGGCGCCGCCGTTCAAGCCGCGGCCGTCGGCGTCCACCGGGCTGCTATCCTGCTGAACGGCCGCCCTCAATAGCGTGCCAGTTGGGCGAGCTGAATGATGTTGCCGCAGGTGTCGTTCAGCATCGCAATGGTCGAGGCGGTCACGTCGGTGGGCGGCATCGTGAACTCGCCGCCGCGGGCCTTGATCCGCTCGTAGTCGCTCTTGACGTCGTCGGTGTAGAACATGGCCGCGGGCTGGCCCTGTTGAAACTTCGCCTGCTGATACGCTTTAGCGGCGGGGTTGTCGTTCAGCGCCAACTGCAACTGAGTGCCGTCCGGCTCCTCGGGCGACGCCACGGTCAGCCAGCGAAATGGGCCCTGACTGAAATCGGCCTTCTTGGCAAAGCCTAGTACCTCCGTATAGAAGCGCAGGGCCTTGTCCTGGTCGTCCACGTATAGGCTGGTCAATTTGATTTTCATTTCGTTTCTCCTTTTGCACGTTCGCGGTTTGGGCCGCGTCGTCTTCTCCTTGTCTTCCTTTTCGTTGGTGTCGATTGATCCATGTGGTCGAGGTGGCGTTCGAGAGCATCTGTGTGAGCGGACCAGAACCGACGGAACGGAGCCAGCCAGGCATCGACCTCCTGAAGCGGTTCAGGTTTCAGCCGGTAGAGGCGGCGCTGTGCGTCCACCGTGGATTCTACGAAACCGGCCTCTCGCAGCACTCGCAGGTGCTTTGACAGGGTCGGCTGCGGCATACGAAGTTGACGCTCGATCTCTCCAACCGACTGTTGTGACGAGACCAGGAGGCTCAATATGGCGCGGCGGTTCGGCTCCGCAATGATTTCGAACACGGATTCCACTCTCTTGATATACTTCACAGAGCATATGCTTGTCAAGGTATATAAAAGCAGGGGGCCACGCAACGGTTTCAGTCGGCGTGCGGGGATGCACCGTCCGAGGCTTTCTTGGCGGGTGCGATTCAGAGTACTGCGCGATCCGGCCGCTTCAGCGTTGAGGCGGGAGGACTGTCCACATCATCCGGGAAGACGAACTCACCATCGAAGAACTCCAAAATGTGTGCGCCTCGGTGGTCACCTCAAAACCGGCCATAGAGGGTCACTTCAAAACCGGCCAACGAGCCGCGGGCCAGGACCTGAGGTTGTTGTACCGCGTCGGTGGTCGCCACGGCAAGAGTTTTCTGATTTGAGTGTGGCCGAGCCTCGGCATGCCGATTATTACTGGATTCACCTGGGCGGGAGGATAGTGGCAACGCAGGTGCGACCCGAGCGCCGACCCAGGCGCGGGAAAGGTGGGCGGCGTCCAGCCGCCCCAGAAGCTAGCCATTCTGGCCCAAAAGCGATAAATTCCAGGGGTTTGGGGACAGAGTCCCCAACTTAACTTGATTTCGCCCCTGCGCCACCCCGTCCCCCTACCCTTACTGCGCATCGCCCGCAGCCGCCACCGCCACCTTGGTGCGCCAGCTTCGTGGACCGCACTTGAGCACGTGGCCGTGATGGAGAATGCGGTCCAGCATGGCGGTGACCGCAGCCACGTCGCCCAGCAGCTTGCCCCAGTCCTCGACCGGGCGGTTGGAGGTCAGCAGCGTGCTGGCGCGCTCGTAGCGGCGCATCACGATCTCCAGCAGGTCCTCGGCCGCGGTGAGCGGCAACTTGCGCATCCCGAAGTCGTCGATGATGAGCAG
>DATKGE010000021.1:0-14543 GCA_035510955.1 Occallatibacter sp.
GGGGATGCGGAGGCGAGGACAAGCATCTCCGGATTACCCCCGCACCCGGATTGCGACGTTGCGCAGTTGAGCCAGCGTCGGATAACCGTCAGCGGCCATCAGCAGGTCAGCCTCAGCCAGGATGCAACGGAGAACATGGACAATTCCGTCTGCCCCGTCCAGCGCCAGCCCATACGCGTAAGGCCGCCCAATCCCCACCGCCGCAGCTCCGAGCGCCAGCGCCTTTACCACATCGGTGCCGGACCGCACGCCGCTATCGAACAGTACCGGGGTCTTGTCGGCCGCCTCCACCACGCCGGGAAGCATGTCGATTGCCGCAACGCCGCAATTGGCCTGCCTGCCGCCGTGATTCGAACAGTAGATCCCATCCACTCCTCCATCAATTGCGCGCCGCGCGTCATCCGGATGGCAGATGCCCTTCAGAATAAGGGGCAGCTTCGTCAGGGAACGCAGCCAGGGGAGGTCCGCCCACGTCATCGGCCCGCTGAATACATTGATCCACTGCATCACGGCTGCGCGCGGATCCTCTTCCGGCGATTTTTCCAGCATTGCGCGGAAGCGCGGATCGGAGAAATAGTTGGCCAGGCAGTAGCCACGAAGCTGAGGAAAGTTCGCATGATTCAGATCGCGTGGACGCCAGCCAAGTATCCACGTGTCGAGGGTGATGACGATCGCCTTGAAACCGGCAGCCTCCGCGCGACGGACCAGGCTTTCGGCAAGCTCTCGATCGTTGGGTGTGTAGAGCTGAAATAATCCGGGCGTGCTTCCCAACTCGCCAGCAACCAGTTCCATCGGATCTTCGCTGAGCGTCGATGCGACCATGGGAACGCCTGTTTGAGCCGCGGCCCTCGCCGTCGCCATATCGCCGTGCCCATCCGCCGGGCAGATGCCGATGACGCCAATCGGGCACATGAAGATCGGAGTCCGCAGCTTCATGCCGAAGAGATTGATTGACAAGTCGCGCACGCCTCCGCCGGCCAGTATGCGCGGGATGATTCCCCAATGCTCGAACGCAGTCACGTTAAATTTCTGCGTGTGCTCATCACCGCAGCCGCCCGCTATATACGACATCACTGAGGGCGCCATCGCCTCATGGGCCAGTTTTTCGAGCGCGGCAAAATTCACCGGCAGCTTGGGAAGCCTGCCGTCGATTCCCGCAAAATAAATCTCGTTCTGAAAATCGCTGAAATTGCTCATGGATTGCCTGTTCTCCGGAAACGGTCCTTCAATTGTTCAATGCTTCCCGCTAGAGCCAATGCTGCGTCGAGATGGAGTGCGCTGTTTCTGCATCGGGAGAATCCGCCAAAGCGCTACACGCTCAGCCCCGTCTGCATCCCCCCCGGCGTAGCCAGCCCCCAGGCCATGGCCGGCGTGTTGTGCGCCAGGCCAAAGCGTCCGTCCGGTCCCAGCAGAATAATTCCGCCGTGGCCACCCATTCGGTTGTATAGGTAAGAGATCGCTTCCCGCGCCGCCAGCTCCGGCGGCGTGCCACTCGCCACGCGGTCCGTGGCCCACTTGCCCAGCACCAGCTTCATGATCGGTTCGCCCCATCCGGTAAGCGAAACAGCCGCCGACAGATTATCCGCATAGCAGCCGCAACCGATCAGCGAAGAATCGCCCACTCGGCCGGGAGTCTTGTTCAGCGTGCCGCCGGTTGAGGTAGCGGCGGCCAGGTTGCCGCGTCCGTCCAGGGCCACCGCGCCTACCGTATCGTGCGACCACTTGGTGGGGTCTTCGGATGACGGCTCCGTGAAGCCCTCGGCGTCAGCGGGAAAGGCCGTCTCCGGGCTCTTGTCGTCGCGCAGGATGTCGCCGGCGACGGTCTCCGGGCCGGAGAAAGTTTCGTCTTCGAGGCCCGCGGCTTGGCGCGCCTTTGCATGCATCAGCCGCTTGCGCTCGCTGTCCAGGACCAGTTCGGCATTATCGATCAGCGCCATGCCGTGCGCGGCGGCAAACTGCTCTGCGCCGGGGCCCACGAAGTAAACGTGCTGGCTTTTTTCGAGCACCAGCCGCGCCGCCTGGATGGGATTGCGCAGCCGCTCGACGCAGGCCACGCCGCCGGCCTTCATGCGCCCGCCGTCCATCAGCAGCGCATCCAGCTGTACGCGGCCGTCGGAGGTGAGAAAGCTGCCCCGTCCGGCGTCGAAGGTGGGGTCGTCCTCAAGCACGGTCACAGCGGCTTCCACCGCGTCGATGGCCGAGCCGCCGAGGGAAAGAATTGCGTAGCCGGCTTCGAGAGCGGCGCGGACGCCGGCTTCGTGGGCGGCTCTGGCGTCGGCGGGGATGGCCCAGGCGCCGCCGTGAACAAGGAGAGTTGGATCGTGTGTGGCTGGGGTGGTCACGGGTGTCATGGTAGAGCATTTCTCTGGCCGGCGGAACTCATGTCAAAGAATCGCGCCTGTTGAAACGGCAATAAATTATTGAAAACAAAGGAGCAACTAGCCGCATTTCGAATTGCGTTCAATTCCGTTGCAATCCGCTAACCTAAGAACAACCAAAGCGAAATAACTCGACAGGCGCATGATGCGCCTGATCTTCTCGGGCCACTTTCCGCCGGTTCGGCAAATAAGGATGTTGAGGAAGGGGGCGATTCCGATGAGGAGTTGCCCCCTTTTCTGTTTCTGCACAGAAGACGAACAAGTGCGGAATGCTGGAACGGAAATGGCGTGCAGTAATGACAACTCGGACGCAGTCAGCAATTGGGAAGACACGAAAGGCAGTAAGGCTCAGCAAAATGGCTTTCAATATGGTGGAAGAAAGAGCCGGTGAGATTACCGATGCTCTGATGAAAAGCACCCTAGAAGGCAAGGTAACGAGCACGAAGTTGCTGGTTGAGCTTGCAGAAGGAAACGTGGATGTGGATGAAGCCCTGACCAAACGGCCATTCCGCAGCCTGGCGTTGCGGCTTGCAAACGAGCCGCAAGTGCCGAGAGAACCGCTGAAAGAGGCGGCTGACACGGAAGCAAATGCAAAGTGGTTTGCACCGGCTTGATGTTTGAATTGGCAGGGAGTGCGGCGAAGAGGCACGGGAATTGGCTCGCACCTCTTCGCCGCACTCCCAGGAAGAAAGTAGAGACGCGGATGAAGCTCATGATCAACGATTGGTTCGGTGATTGGTTCGGCGCAGGCAACTTGACGGGACTAAAACTTGAGCGGAGAGGCGAGCCGGGGCCCGTGTTGGCGCTGTGCCTGTTATGGACGGCGATGGGCGCAGTTGCCGGCGCGCAGGCCATCAGCACCACAACCGTTCAGGGGACAGTGTATCTGGCCAACGGGCAGCCCGGCTCAGGAACCCTGGTGTTAAGCTGGCCCGCGTTTACCACCGCGAGCGGCCAGTCGGTGGCCGCGGACAGCACCAGTGTCACCATCGCCAGCAATGGATCTGTCAGCGTGAATCTTGCGCCGAATCTTGGGGCGACCCCGGCGGGGCTCTATTACACCGCGGTCTACTACCTGAGCGACGGCACAACAAGCAGGCAATATTGGGTGGTTCCGGCGGCCACGTCAGCAACCATCGCGGAGGTGCAGGCGCAGTTGATGCCGGCTGCGCAGGCGGTGCAGGCAGTGAGCAAGTCGTATGTTGACGAGGCGATTGCGGAAGCTTCGCTGGGACAGAATTGTGCCTCGGGCTGCACGCTAACCGGACCCTTGTATCTGAGTGGGGATCCAACGCAGCCGTTGCAGGCGGCGGACAAGCATTATGTGGATGAGTCGTTCGCCGAGGCGGTCCCGTTGGCGGGCGGCAACATGACGGGAGCTTTGCAATCGCCGGACATCAACGGAGTGGAGTCGCCGCTGGCAGGCACCTCGCAGACCACGCTCGAGGAGGCCATCACTGCGGCGGGGACCACCGGCGCAATGGAAATTCCGCCCATTTATGCGGGGACCGATACATTCACAAATCCGAATGGGGTGTATGTGAGCGACCTGCGGTCGACGGTCGCGCAGCAACTGGCGCGCAGCGTAAAGGAATTCGGCGCGGTGTGCAATGGAACCACCGATGACACGAATGCCCTGCAGGCAGCGCTGAACTATGCCGACACGCACAACGTTGCGCTGACTCTTCCCGCCGGAACATGCAAGACGCAATCGCTGAACTGGCATGGGGAGTCGATCGGCGGCCTGGGCAAAGCGGTTTCGGCGCTGATGGGCTTTCCGGGGCAGGACGTGCTGGCTTCGGTGACCGACAGCACCAGCCTCCTCCCCTACACGCGCCTTCACGATCTGACGATTTACGTGGATCAGAGCGTCGATGTCTCCTGCTCGCCTGCGCAGGGCCTCGCGCCGGCGGGCACGTGCGGAGTGAGCCGGTTGATGGAGAAGAACTCAATCTTCTCGCCGGGCGGAAACGGGCTGACGGGAACGACGGGAACAGGCGCGGCCTGGGCGGTGGGCAACTGCGCCATCGCCATGCCCGCGGTAACCGGCGCGGGCGGAAACGGCTTGCGCGTGGCGGAAATCGAGAACGTTGAGATTGCGACCACGGGCGTGGACCCGCTGGCGGCATCATACCCGGGCGCGCACTCGACGCATACCTGCGGACTCTACCTGGCGCAATGGCCGCAGTGGAGCGAATTCCGCAACATCGACATTCGCGGACTGAATACGGGAGTTGCAATTCCCGCCTTGCCGGTAACCACGCCGGCTGGTTTGAACGCCGATTCGAATCGCTGGCAGAACATCACACTTCAGGCCACGCACGTGTTTACCGCGGCGGCCGGCTCCAACAATGTCCTTGACAACGTGGTCGCGATGGCCGGTAACTCGGCAGCCACGGCCGAACCTCCCACCGGCCTGGTGCTGGATTTTGTCGGCTCGCAACAGGGTTGGACAGTGCGCAATGCCGTGGTGCTGCCCACGTGGAATGCAGTGCAGCCGCAGCTCACGGTCACCTCTGCCGGCGGCGCCGTCACGGCGGTCACGCTCGGCTCATCGCACGGTCTTGGCTTCGACCCCTATGGGACGCAGGTCCCGCTTGCCTTCAGCGGCAGTTGCACGGCGCAGGCCACGGCAGCCGTCAACAGCAACGGATCGATCGGGACAATCACCTTGACCTCCGGCGGCGCGGGCTGCTCGGGAACGACGTCGGCGAGCGTGAATGTGGCGGGTACCTGGGACACTGCCGCGCCGGTGAATCTTGTCAGCGGACAGAACATGACCTTCTTTGCGGGAAACATGCTGAAGGGCAACGGCGGGTACACAGTGTGGAATGCTTTCGATTCGCAAAGCAATGGAACGCAGGTGGACGGGGGCGGCGGAAACCTGCCTGGCGGCGGCACCTACACAGCGCTGGTGGCCAACCAGGCGCTGGGCTCGGTTTTGCAAGTGGGCCAGTTTCCCGGAGCGGATTTTGGAGCCAAGGTTCAGGCCTGCCTGAGCGTGGTGAGCGCAACCTACGGCGGAACCTGCGATGCGCGCGACTTTACCGGCAGCCTTTCCATGGGATCGAACCTGAGCATAGCTACGCCAAACACGACGGTGCTTCTGCCGTGCGCCACCATCACAACGGCCAACCAGATTATTGTGACGGCGGGAACCAGGAATGTGTCGCTGCGTGGTTGCGCCTTGCGCGGCGGGAGTTCGGCCAGCGGAAGCGAAGGTGGAACCGCATTCCTTTATTCGGGCGCCGGCGCAATGGTGCAGGTGGGCGACCCAACCTATGCGGTCGACACCGCCGGCTTTCACATGGACAACGCGGTCATCAATACCACCGCGGCAAGCAGTGCGTCGGCCAAAGGTTTCATCGCCTATCGCACCCAGGAGTTGAGTCTCGAAGGGCTGTATTTTCTTGGTAACTCGAATCAAACCGCACTAACTCTGGATGGAACCGGGAATTATACCGGCGGAAGCTTTTTCGGCAACCAGTTCAGTGGATTTCAGACAGCGGTGAACGCGATCGGCCATCAGGTTGCCAATGCGGCGACGACAGACTGGATGAACGCCAGCACGTTTGTGCGCGTGCACATCGATTGCCCCACCAGCGGAGGCAACCCGGTAAGTGGGACTTATGGAATCAATCTGCAACAGGGTGACGGAAACACCTTTACCGGCGGGGATGTTGAGGGTTGCTCGACCGCGCTGCACCTTGGCGTGAACGCGCAGAACAATACCATTGTCGGCCTGCGCAACGAGAACTCCACCAACCAAGTCGTGGCCGACGTGGGTAGCTCCTACAACAGCTGGGTGAGCGGCGGAGCAATGTTTACCGGCCAGTTGACCGACAACGGAACACGCAACAGCTTCCTGGATACATTTCATCGCGCCTTCAACGGATTGACTGGAGACTGGTACGGCAGCCAGCAGGACGCGACAGTGACCGACCATCAGCGCCTGGGCATCGGGCTTGGAAACGAGCGCGGTCGACTAACCGAATATCAGACCGATTACGGCTATCGCTGGGAAGACGGACTTACCGACGGAACTACCGGAGAGCAGTTCTATAACATCCAGGACCTATTGAACAATGTTGGTAGGCTCACCATTGGCCAGTATCTCAGCGCCACGGCCAACGTGGTTACAAACGCGATGGTGAACAACGGCGGATGTTACTCCTCGTCGACTCCGCCAACGGTCGGTTTCTCGGGCGGCGGCGGAACAGGCGCGGCAGCCACTGCTGTAATGGCGGTCTCTTCAACCATCTCCTGCTCGACGTACAAAATCCTGAGCATCACCATGACCTCGGGCGGAAGCGGATACACGTCCCAGCCCACGGTGTCCTTCACTGCCTCAAACCAGACCAGCGCACCGAGCGTGGTGGCGGAAATTACTGCGTCGGGAAGCACCAACAACCAGACCGTGCTCAACGCAGCGGGAACTGGCGCGGTGGTTCTGAATGGATCGAATAACTCCGGAACGGGTGGCGTGGTCTTTGGATCCGGCGGCGGCAGCGAGACTACTGTGGCGACGGTCAACAACGCAGGCGACGCACAATTCAACGGCACCATGCTGGTGGGCGGGACGACGCAGTCGACAGGAACCTTGACCGTACGCAACAACGCCGATGCCGAGGTGGATTACTATCTGTGGCCAGGGTTGACCACCAGCCAGAAAGGTTCTTTTACTTACAAGGATTGGAACGGAACCAGCGAGTGGTACATGGTGAAGGATGCCAGCAATAACTGGGCGCTCAACTCCGCCATCGGTGGACTGGACAGCTTCAAGGCCTACCAAAGCACCAACAGCGGAGATACTTATATCGACGCGTCCAACTCCTCCGGAACCGTGCGCGTGAACTATGAGGCAGGATCCGGTTCGGCATTCAACATCTACGGTGGCGGCAGCAGCTCTTTGTATGCAAGTTTTGCCGGGACCACGACGATCAAGTTTCCCGGGCTCGCGGCGGGGACCGGCCATTACTGCCTGCAGGTGGATAACTCGGGCTATCTCTCCAATACCGGGTCGCCCTGCGGGACCGGCGGCGGCAGCGGCGGCAGCGGTACAGTCAATTCTGGCACCACCGGCCAGATCGCCGCATACACCACCAACGGCACAGTCGTCGGTGGCATCAATCAGGTTCCGATTGCTGCGGGTGGAACAGGGGCCTCCACAGCGGCCGCCGCGCTCACCAACCTGGGAGCGCAGGCGGCTATTCCGGGCCTGAGCTCGGACGGAGCGAACGGCATCCTGGTCACAGGCAACGGCACCTTTGGCGGCACTGTCGATGCTGCCCTTGTGTCTGCCAAAAACATGGCTTCAATCGGACCACGTTACGATGTAACTCAATTTGGCGCTGTGGGCAATGGCAGCACGGACGATACCGCCGGCATTCAGGCAGCTTTCAATGCCTGCTGGAACGGCGGAATCGATCCCTATGGCGGCACGGTGGAGTTTCCCGGCAACCATACCTATATCATCAGCAGCACCATCAACGCCTACGATACCTGCCGGATTGAAGGCGTCGGAAGCGGGGCCGCCACCACGGGCGCACAATCGCCGGTTCGCATTAACTGGAATGGCTCCAATGTCGTGGGAACCGTCTACTCGCTTACCGGCTTTACCATAGCGGCCAATGTATCTTCGATCACGCTGACAGCTAATCCAATCAATAACGCTACGGTGACCATCAATGGAACCGTCGTCACTTTTGTCACTTCAGGAGCTACAGGAAACGAAGTGAACATCGGAGCCAGCGCCGCGGCGACCGCGACTGCGCTTTACACCATGCTGAATGCCTCCAGCGACGCGAACCTGGTCAAGAGTCAGCCCTACACAAATCCGAGCGCGGGAGCTGTCGATCTCGCGTATCAAAGCACGGGCTTCTGGGAAACACTTTCAACCAGCGATCCGAGCGCGATCACGGTGGCGCTTGCCCTTGCCATTCCCAGCTCGCCGAGCGGCGGCAGGGCGCCGGCGCAACCCTTTACGGTTACTTTCCCCGTCTCGAATACCCTGAGCGTCGGCAATTGGGTAATTCTTCAGGGCTTCACAATCAACGGTATTGTTCTAAATCGAGTCGTCGCCCAGGTATCGAAGGCTTCGTCAACTTCATTCACCATCGGACTCCCGTTTACTCCCGCAGTACCGTTAGCGGGCGGGGTCCTTACCGGCACATTCACCGACACCGGCACCGCGACGACCATCAATGTCGCCCTGGCTTTCGACTCAACCGCACGAAATCAGCAGGAGATCAACAACATTCTTATCGGTGATCAAGCCGGGTTGCCGGTCGATCAGCAAGCGGGGGTGAATCTTTACTTCGGTTCCCGTGTGGATACGGGAACGCGCATGGTGAATACATGGGTTGACTCGGCTCTTTACTTTGACTATTACTTTTCCGCCGGCGGAATCAACGTGGAGTTCGACAAGGGCTGGAGGGGGGATGGAGCCGGCCTGGCAGAAATCTATTGGCGGGTAAGCGGGGGAGACAATTTCAGAATCGCGAATGGGACGGCAAATGTGAGCGCGAATAACGCCGGAGCAGCTTTGATGCTCGATGCCTCGTCCTGCGGTCTGGGCAACGTGGAAGGAACGCTGTCGCATGTTGACATGGAGTCGGACAACTTCAACATTGCATCGGGCCTGGGAATCATCACTCTCTACGATTGCGGCGGGAGTAATTTCGCTCCCCAGTTCTTTCTCAATCTCGACGGAGTCACGGAGAGCGAAACCGCGTCGGTCTTCAATCCGGGAATCCTCATGTCTCCGGCCAACGATCTCGCTCTGCAACTCACGGTGATCAACTCATCCATCAATGGCGGCAGTCCGGCGAACCGGTGGGTTGGGCTTCCCGCGATTGCAAGAAACGACATGAGTGGATCGAATGGATGGGTATCGCTGCTGAACTACGCGCCCTCCATCAACAGTATCGGTACCGCGAATTACGGTACCGGCGTTACGGCGGCTGTCGCTCCCGCAGAGCTGACGAGCGATGTGAACATCAGTCAGATTTGGAATTACGGAGTGAAGGCTTCGGATTTTCTCTATTCCGACACGGGCTTTGCCGCGATGCCCAATGCCACCACGCTGTTTGCGGGCCAGATTCTGGCTCCGCCGGCTTATTGGAACGGCGCCAACGGCAAACGATACGCCCTCGACGTGGTCTACCAGACGGGAACCACGGGCATTCCAAACAGCGGTGCAACCACCTGCGAAACGTCGGCCACGGCAAACCAGTTTGTGTGCACCAGCGCCACCGACCTGAGCGCAGGGCAATACATCACCGTGGGTGCAGCAACCGACAGGCAGATCAAGTACATTGACGCGACCAACCCGGGCAGCGTCCTGGTGTATACCACGGCAAGCGTCGGCACAATATCGACTCCGACCACGCTGACATTCTCTGCGCCTGTCCTGGGACCGGAGATACAACTGCCCACCAAGTCTGCTGCCGCTCCTTCCTCGCTGGCGTGGTCCGAGGGAGATATGGAGCAGAACTCCGGCGCCGCGGTGAACGGGGTTGCGGCGTGGGTCAACGTGGCCGCGGGCACGCCGGGAACGTGGGCGGGGATTCCCCTGGGCAACAGCAGCGGGCAAATCAACGCGGCGCAGATTTCCGGAACCACCGGGTCGGGCAATGTGGTGCTGGCCAGCGGGCCGACTTTTACGGGCAATGTGACAACGTTTGCGAATGATGCGGCAGCCGAGCAGGATGTGACGATCCAGCCTGGATCGACCGCCGACCAGATTGGCGCATTCGGTTGGAACAACTACTCCGGAACCTCGCAATGGAAGCTGCGCAAGGATGCCAGCAATTACCTTCGCCTGACGGACGTGGTGAACTCGCTTGATCGGGAGATTTTCTTTCAAAACGGTCAGACGGTCATCAACTCCGGTGCCGGGGCGAACTCGGTGGTGCTGAACAGCTCGACCGGCAGCGGCACTGGCGGGCTGGTGGTGGAGAGCGGCGGCTCCAGCCCGGCGGCGGTGCTGACGGTTTCCGGCAGCGGAAATACGACAGCAACGGGATTCGTGTCGGGCAAATTCATGATCGGTTCGGGAACCATGACGCTGACGGCCAACGCAGCCGCAGGCACCGGTCCATCCATTGCCTGCGCCACCAGCCATGTTTGCGACGGCGTGAGCGGAACGGTGACGCTGACCACGGGAACCGGCACCACGACAGGCACACTGGCCACGCTGGGCTTCCCCAATACGCACGGCAACGACGCTAATTGCGTGGTAACGCCGACGCTGAGCAGCACCGGCCTAGTGACTACCGTCAGTTGGAGCGAAAGCACGACGGCGCTGACGCTGACGGCCGACACGGCGTTGACGGCAAGCACCGCGTACCAGGTTCGTTACTGGTGCGGCGGCAACTGACGCGAAAGGGGAACCGTGGCCGAGAGCGGAGTAGAAAGCGCGGCGGATGCCGGGGATTGGAGCCTGCTTCTCAAAGATCTCGACCGCCAAGAGTTGGAGAGGTTCGGCGCGATTCTGGATCAACGTCCCACAATCCTGGGCGATCGTACTGTGGCCATGGCGCTGGCCGAGCAGTTGCTGCTGGTAAGAACCCGCGAGGGCAAACCGGCGCGTCTGACCGCCAATCCCGCGCAGCGGCAGTTTGAACAGCGCCGCGGCGAGCGCAACATTGTGCTCAAGGCGCGCCAGGTGGGGATGACCACCTGGGCGGCGGCGCGCTTCTTTTTGAAGACCATTACCCAGCCCGGCACGCTGACCCTGGAGGTGGCGCAAACCCAGGAGTCGGCGGAGGAGATCTTTGGCATCGTTCACCGGTTTCTGGACTGGTTGCCGGACGAACTGCGCGAAGGACCGTTGCAGACCTCGCGAGCCAACGTCCGGCAGATTGTGTTTCCCCGCATCGATTCGCAATACCGACGGATCGACGCCGCCCAATTACTCGCAGTTCTCAACGGCGTTGTTCATCAACCTGCCGCTGGGGTCGTGAGCCGGAACTTGACTGGCAAGCAGATGGAGTTCAGCGAATGCGGATGATGAATGAATTCGAAGCGCAGGTGCTGAGCGACCTGAGCGTGCTCAAGACGCAGATGACAAATCTGGCCGGCGACGGCACTGGCGGAAGGATTGCGGATCTCGAGCACCGCATGGAGCGGCACGAGCAGAACTGGCAGCGCGCCAAGGGCTTTCTGGCAGCGGTGAGTGTGGTGTTCGCGGTGCTCGAAGTGGCCTTCGAGGCGTGGCGCCGGCACTGATTCATCCCGCGCCGGAGCGTGCCGCGCAATCGTATAATCAACCGTATGATCGAACAGCCGCTGGTGGGCGTGGTGATGGGCAGCAAGGGCGACTACGAAGTTCTCGTGGCGGCCGTGGAGATTCTGCGCGCGCTCCAGATTCCCCACGAAGCGCGCATTGTAAGCGCGCATCGGACTCCGGACTGGCTGTTTGAATACGCTGAAAGCGCGCGTGAGCGCGGGCTGCGCGTCATCATCGCGGGCGCCGGCGGCGCGGCGCATTTGCCGGGAATGCTCGCATCCAAAACTCTGGTTCCTGTGCTGGGCGTGCCGGTTCCGGCCACCCACCTCAACGGCCTCGACTCGCTGCTTTCTATTGTGCAAATGCCGAAAGGCGTACCCGTAGGTACGCTGGCCATCGGAAGACCCGGTGCCGCCAATGCGGCGCTGCTGGCGGCTGAAATCCTGGCCGCGACCGACGAGGCGCTCTACCAACGGCTCGCTGCCTGGCGCGCTACGCGCACGCAGGATGTGCTGGAGCAGACCCTCGATCAGGAGCTGCCCGGTTGAGTGGCGTCCCCAATTCTTCGCAAGATCAGAAAGCCTCCATCGTCCGCCCCGGCGGCCTGCTTGCCATTTTAGGCGGCGGCCAGTTGGGGCGCATGACGGCCATGGCCGCGCGCACCATGGGCTACCGCGTACGCGTGATGGACCCTGAAGCCGCATGCCCGGCCAGCTTCGTTGTCGATGAAACCATCGTTGGCCGCTGGGATGACGTGGCCGCGGCGCGGCGGCTGGCAACAGGCGCCGATGCAGTGACCTTGGAGATTGAACAGATCGGCGTGGACGCTCTCGAGGAGGTCGCGAAACTCGCGCCGCTGCGTCCCGGCGTCGAGCCCATCCGCATCATCCAGGACAAGACACTGCAGAAGGCATGGCTCGCCGAAGCGGGCTTTCCGGTTGGCCCCTTTCGCGTGGTGCGCAGCGAAGCGGAGTTGCACGAAGCCGTCGCTGCGTTGGGCGGACGCGTCTATCTGAAGATCGGCCGCGGCGGATACGACGGCCGCGGCCAGACGCGTATCGGACCCGATCCTGAAACTGACACGCCTGCGACCAAAGAGGCGATTGCTGCTGCCTGGAGAAGTATTGGCGAGCGACCAGCTGTTGCTGAGCAGGCTCTCGATCTGGACTACGAAATCAGCGTGATGGCCGCGCGCAATCCATCCGGCGAGGTGCGCAGTTATCCTGCAGCGCGCAATCACCACGAGAATCAGATCCTGGCGTGGAGCGTGCTGCCGGCCGGCATTCCTGCCGAGCTTGAGTCGCGCGCAGGAGCCTTGGCCACGGCGATCATTGAGCGTTTTGGTTTGGAAGGCCTGCTCTGCGTGGAGTTGTTCGTTACCAGGCAAGGCGAGTTGCTGGTGAACGAACTCGCGCCGCGCCCCCACAACAGCTATCACCAAAGCGAGCGCGGCTGCGTGACCAGCCAGTTTGAGCAGCTAGTCCGCACCACGTGCAATCTGCCGCTCGGTGACACTTCGCTCATCACGCCCGCCGCCATCGTCAATCTGCTAGGTGAAGTTTGGCTCAGCGATGCAGGCCAACCGAATTTCGCCGCCGCGCTGGCCGTTCCCGGAGTGCGCCTCCATCTCTATGAGAAGCACACCCCGCGTGTGGGCAGGAAGATGGGCCACTTATCCGCCACGGGAGCTACGGCGGAAGAGGCGCTGGAGCGCGTGCTGGAAGCGAAGCGGCGGCTATAGTATCCAGTAATGTAGCCTCCAAATTGCCGACAATACGGAGAGATTTCCTCGTTATCCGTAATCGGAGGTAGAATTGCGCCATGCCTCGCGTATTCAATATAGCGGCGGCTTGCTTAATGGCGGCTGCATGCACTTGCTCGGCTAGTGATGACTGGGTGGTTCGTTCGGACGGTATAGGCCCAATCAATGTTGGAATGAGGCCCGCCGATGTGAAGGCCGCCCTGCATCTTTCCTATTCAAACTCGATGACCAAAGACAGCGATCAGCAAGCATGCTTCTATTTGGATCTTCCTGACCACTCTGGCGTTGACTTGATGATTCTAAACGGACGAGTTGCGCGTGTAGATATTGACAATCGGAATACTCAGACTGTCGAAGGTATACATAACGGGGATTCAGAGGCACACGCGCTCAGCGTTTACGGCAAGCGGATGAAGGTTACTCCACATGCATACACCGGGCCTGAAGGACACTACCTAACGGTGCGTTCGGCCGATGGCAAGTACGGCATTCGGTTCGAGACAGAAAGAGGCAAGATCGTTCGGTATTACGCTGGACGGGTAGAGGCCATTTCGTATATCGAAGGTTGCGAATAGCTTGCTAATTTTGCTGCTTCACCGTCCCTAGTAACCAGCCGCCCGGAAACTACGCCACCGCCCTATAGCCGCATGTCGACAGAACGGGCGACCGCTGATCGTCTTGCTTACGCGCCGCCCTTCTCCCACCGCTTGGGCCGGCGATTCTGCTGCAGGACCTTCTTGCGCAACCGAAGCGATTTCGGCGTGACTTCGACCATCTCGTCTTCCGCGATGAACTCGATGGCCTGCTCAAGATTCAGAGCCTTCACAGGGACAAGCCGGATGGCCTCATCCGCGCTCGATGCGCGCATGTTGGTCATCTTCTTTTCGCGCACCACGTTCACATCGAGGTCGTTATCGCGCGAGTGCTCGCCGACGATCATGCCTTCGTAGACTTCAACGCCGGCCCCGGTAAAGAGAATGCCGCGCTCCTGTAATCCATTCAACGAATACGTAGTCGTCAGTCCCTGGCGATCGGCGATCAGCGCGCCGGTGGGCCGCTGCGGAATATCGCCCTGGTAGGGAATGTAGCCGTCGAAGAGCGCGTTCATGACGATGGTTCCGCGCGTCTCGGTGAGCATCTCGCTGCGCAGGCCGATGAGTCCGCGGCTGGG
>DATKGE010000022.1:0-2928 GCA_035510955.1 Occallatibacter sp.
CACCAAGGCCACGGCGACCTATGAAACCCGGGCAGCCACCTATCCAACTGACGTCCCGCCGCGGGACCGACCTTGCCGTTATATGGAGCGATCTGGGCAGATTCGGGCCCAGCCTGGAGCAGGCAAAGGTCGCACTGCGGCAAGGCCGTCATGCGGACGCCAAAGCCGCTTACCAGGAATTCCTCTCCGGATGGAAGGACGCCGATCCTGGCATTCCCGTTCTCCAGTCCGCCAAAGCCGAAGCCGCAAAGCTCTAACCGCCTGCCATCACAGGGGTTAGGTTTCAGGCTCGACTCACTCTGAAGTAGCATTGTTGCCGCGCGACGCCGTGGTTACGCTTGCGCTATCACCCGTACCAGGCGGACGTTATGCGCGCGGTTAGAAATTTCCTGTGCTGGATGTTCGCTCTGGGAGCGATTGTCTTCCTGCGGTCCTCGCTCTTTTCATTCCTCGATATCGCTTCCTGGCCAGACGTCCATTTGCCGCCGACGATGCTGAGCGCCGGCATTCGTGCTGCGCTTCCGGTTCTTGGCGTGGTGTATGGGCTGGCCTGCTGGACATTCTGGACCGGAAAAGCCTCTGCGCGTGGATGGGGCCTTGCGGCCAGCGGAGTGAACGCCACCCTTGGCTGCTTGTTCCTTTACATGGATCGGCGCTTCCTCACCGCGCCTGCCACCGCGTTTCTGAATCCGGATGCGCTCCTGCTGGGCTTCGGCATTGCCGGCATCGTCGCCTTTCGCCGCCGCGATGTCGTTAAGGCGGAGCGATGGATGCAGCCGCTGCCAGGCGACGGAACCAACGCGATCGTCAACCAGGCAATCTGGATTGCCGGCACCGGCGCGTTTATTGCCGGAATGAACTGGTGGTGGCGCTGGGCCGAGACGAATAATCTCGTCTGGATCAGGCGATCGTTCCTCCACAATCTGGCGCTGCTGCTGGCCCTTGAGCTGCTGATGGTCGTGATCCACGAATTTGGCCATGCCGCTGCGGGTGCGGCGTTCGGCATGAAGCTGCGCGCATTCGTGGTCGGGCCATTTCAGTGGCGCGTGCGCGAAGGCAAATGGGAATTTCGCTTCATCCTGTCCGGCTTTCTCGCCATCGGAGGAGCTACCGCCGTTGCTCCTACCGATCCGAATCGGCCTCTTTGGCGGGACATCTGCATGGTGGCAGCCGGTCCGGCAATCAGTCTTGCGGCAGGCGGAGTGGCCCTGTGGGCTACTCTCACCGCGCCAGGACGTTCCTGGGAACAGGATTGGCTGCCGCTCGCCTTCTTCACCACGCTCTCTCTGCTGACCGCGGTCGTCAACCTGATCCCATTCCGGACGAAGGCCTTCTATTCCGATGGAGCAAGGATCTTCCAGCTTCTGTCGCACGGTCCGTGGGCCGATCTCCACAGGGCATTTTCCGCTGCCGCTGCCACCACCATCACACCGCTTCGTCCACGGGACTACGACATCGACGCGATTGAGCGTGCGGGCTCCTCTATTTCGGTGGGACAACCCGCGCTTCACCTGCGCCTTCTTGCAGCTTCGTATTATCTGGATCGCGGCAGCATCGCGGATGCGACTCAGGCTCTCGCCGATGCCGAGGCCGTTTACCTTGAGTCAGCCTCGGACATTTCCGCCGAGATGCACACGCCCTTTATCTTCGGCAAGGCGTATCTGCAGCACGACGCGGAAGGCGCCCGTCTGTGGTGGGAGCGCATGGAAACAAAGAAGCCGCTCCGCAACGCGGACTACTGGATCGCCACAAGCGCCTTCCTGTGGAGTCAGCACCGGCTGAATGAGGCGCGCGAGGCCTGGGAGAAGGGCAACGCGCTCGCGCAGCAGCTTCCCAAGGCCGGTGCCTATGAAACGGACCGTGATTACTTCGCGCTCCTGCACAAGGAGCTCGAAGTATCCGGCTTGGCGGGCTAAACGCGATCTGTGTCCAGTGCTGGGCTGGCTCCCACTCTTCACCGGCACTCGTTTGCTGCCGGCCGCCAGCTGCCTGCTCGGTTCTCGCTCGCCTTTATCTCGCTTTTCGCTCGCTCTTAGTTGTCATGGCGCCCTCAGCGCTGTCAGCGCAGGCTAGTCAGACGCGGGTTCACCGCGCACATAAAGACACTCGTTGAGTGAAGCTTCAGGCGCGCGTTCGCCGAATGCTGCGGCAGCGCCCATGTTCAAACTGGGAGCCGTACCTGCCTGCGCGCTGGTTCGTGGCGCCGACAGAGATTCGTTCTCCCTGTTCCTCCATCCGCCGAGGAACCGTTGCAGCGGCACATGCGCCGCCATCACCGCCGCAGCGAAGATCGTCTGCAGAAACTCCGGGGTCGTCCCATTCTTCCAGAGCCGGGCCATCGGCACGATCCTCCCGCTGTCATCGGGATGAAACGTGCGTTCGTCCCAGCGCCGCCACCCTTCCGGATGCCCCGCATATTCCGCGACCACATGCGTGAAGTTCTGGTAGAAGCGCCAGCCCAGAGGCTGGGCATATTGCGGCATGATGAGCACCGTGCTTCGCCGCCCTTCGCGAATCTCCTCGACAAACTCGGAGAAATCCCCGGCGTCGGTCAGATTGAGAAATGCATTGGGTTCGCAGCCGTGCCGATCGCCGCCCGAGATCAGTACCTGACCCCAATCCGCCGCCAGCCTGATGGCCTCGCGGTTTTCCGCGTGACCGCGCATGCCGTTGATCTCGAAGGCATGCACATATTGATTTGCGGACTCGAGAAATCGCTTCAGCTCAAATCTGAATCGTTCGGGCGGGATGTCGTAGAAGTTCCACAACGGATGATTGAAGACCACCAGCACGCTGGGGATGCTGCAGAGCTCGGCGAATAATGCGAAGATTCGCTCCTCATCCGGCATCGCCGTGGCTTCGCGCATTGCCGCCATCCATTCATGCGCGGAATCATGCGGCAAATTGTGCACACCGAAGTGGAGCCCC
>DATKGE010000023.1:0-42772 GCA_035510955.1 Occallatibacter sp.
GCCGAATATCCGCTCGATGACCTCGATGCCATGCAGAATATCGATCAATCGTGCGTGATGGTAGTAGAACGAACCAAGCACCGGGCCGTTGGCGAGCTGCTTGAACTCTCTCAGTTCAATGTCAGCCAGCGGAGTTCCGGCGTGGCTTGCAATATTGAGCCGGGCCAGCGGACCCACGCGATACGCGCCATCGGGATACCCAAGCGGCTTATAGTACGGAAACTTCATGTAGGAAAACGGCTCGACAGCCTCGCCGAAGTGTTCATCGAACTGCGCGGCTTGCAGCTTATCGAGCAAGACGTTGCCTTGCGCGTCGATCAATCGCAGCTTGCCGTCGGTGAATTCCAGACCACCGTCCTCGCCCACCATTCCCAGAAATGCGCCGGGGAAGTTGGCGAAGTGATCCGCTTCGTCGCGGAAGCGATCTACTACCTGCTTGTACCATTCGAGAGCTAACCGGACATTGGCGAAAGCCTCGGGAATCATCCTCAGGATCTCGTCGCGCTTGGCGGGGTCCAGCGGCTCTGTTACGCCCCCCGGCACCACCCATCCAGGATGAATGCGCTTGCGGCCCAGCAGTTCAATCATGTGTTGGCCAAAGCGGCGCAGTCCGATACCTGCAAGTCCCAGCTTCGGATTGGCCTTGGCCACGCCGAAAATGTTCCGTTCTGCCGGATCGGCATCCATGCCCAGCAGCAGGTCCGGCGAGGCGAGATAGAAGAAACTCAACGCGTGCGACTGAATGGTCTGAGCCAGATTCAGCGCGCGCCGCAGCTTGGCCGCGGCGGGTGGAATCTCAATGGACATGATGGCTTCGCAGGCCTTGGCGGATGCGATCAGGTGGCTCACCGGGCAGATACCGCAGATACGCGCCATCAATCCAGGCATCTCATAGTAAGGCCGCCCCTCGCAGAATTTCTCGAAGCCGCGAACCTGAGTCACGCTGAAGTAAGCTTCTGTAACTTCACCCTCGCCGTTGGTCTTGAGCGTGATCTTGCCGTGGCCTTCCAGGCGAGTTACCGGGTCGATGGTGATGGTCTGCGACATGGTGCTCTCTCTCCTATGCGCCAAAGCGGGTTAGACTTGCCACGTCCGGGGTGCGTTCGGCAAACAGATCGCTCAATACGGTGTAGAAGGTGTCTGCCGAAGGCGGGCATCCGGGCAGATACATATCCACCTTTACAAACTCATGCACCGGACGCACCTTCTCCAGCAGCGCCGGCACAAGCACGCATGGAATCTGCGCCTGGGCTGTGACATTTTGACGATAGGCGCGCTCCAGAACCGCTTCCGGTCCAAAGGGATTGCGCATCGACGGCACATTGCCAGTCACCGCACAGTCGCCCATGGCGATCAGGAATTTAGTGTGTTTGCGAATGGCTTGAATCTTGCGCTCATCTTCTACGCTGCTGATCGCTCCCTCGACGAGGGCTACATCGACGGCTTCCGGATAAACCTTGAAATCCACCAGTGGGCTATAAACCAGATCGAACTGCGCGCTCAGTTCCAGGAGACGTTCATCCATGTCCAAAAAAGACATATGACAGCCTGAGCAGCCATCCAGCCACACCGTCGCTAACTTGATTTTGCTTACGGTTTCACTCATTGTCCCTCTCGCATCATGTTCAGATAGGGCAGAAACTCCGGATACTTGGGATGATCCGATCCGAGCTTGCTCTTATCGGATAATGCACCGGTTGGGCAGACCTGAACGCACTTGCCGCAGCGCGTGCATGAGGATTCACCCCAGGGTTGATGCAGGTCGGCAATCAGCATCGAATCGATGCCGCGGCTCATAATATCCCACACATGCGCGCCCTCAATCTCCGCGCATACACGCACGCATCGCGTACACAGGATGCAGCGATTATGGTCCAGAACAAAACGCTCATGAGATGCATCCACATCCAGCAAAGGGTTGCGATAGGGAAGGCGCACATGAGTCAGACCTTGCGACCGCGCCGCCGATTGCAACTCACAATGCCCATTTGCCACGCACACGGAACAAATGTGATTGCGCTCCGCAAAGAACAATTCCAAAATCGTCTGCCGGTAATGCTTCAGCCGGTCGGAAGCGGTGGTCACCTCCATGCCTTCCTCCACCTTCAGCACGCAGGACGGAAAAAGCTTGGGCGAGTTCTTCACTTCTACGAGGCACATCCGGCACGCGCCCACTTCGGAGAGCCCATCGAGATGACAGAGCGTGGGGATGGAGATGTTGTTTTCCCGCGCCACCTCCAGCACCGTCTGGCCGGCGCGTCCGCTCACATTCACTCCGTCAATGACAAGTGTTTTTACATCCACTGGAGCGCTCATGCAGTCACCTCAGCTGCCGTCAAATCTGCGATTGGTTTAGTGCCACATGCGCAAACGCCGGCACGGCAATGCTGGTGATCGATATGCTCCATGTATTCATGCTCGAAGTAGCGCAGCGTGCTCAGCACCGGATTGGGCGCGGTCATGCCCAGTCCGCAGAGGCTGGTGTTTTTCACAACGTCGCACAGGTCTTTCAGCAGATCCAGATCGGCGTGGCTCGCCTTGCCATCGCAGATCTTGGTCAGCAACTGAAACATCTGCGCCGTGCCCGCCCTGCATGGAATGCACTTGCCGCAGGACTCCGTCATGCAGAACTCCATAAAGAAGCGCGCCACGTTGACCATGCATGAGGTGTCATCCATGACGATCATGCCGCCGGAGCCCATCATCGATCCTAATTCGATAAGGGCTTCATAGCTGATTGGCAGATCGAGATGCTCTTCGGGAATGCAGCCGCCGGATGGCCCGCCCGTCTGCACCGCTTTGAACTTGCGCCCGTTGGGAACCCCGCCGCCAATGCCGAAGATGATCTCGCGCAACGGCATCCCCATGGGAATTTCGACCAGGCCGGTATTGGTAATTTTCCCGGTCAGCGCGAAGACCTTGGTGCCCTTGCTCTTTTCCGTGCCTATGCTCGCGTACCACTCCGCGCCCTTGCGAACGATCGGGGGCACATTCGCGAAAGTCTCGACATTGTTAATCAGAGTCGGCGAATCCCACAGACCCGAGACTGCCGGATAGGGAGGCCGCGGCCGGGGTTGTCCGCGCAGCCCTTCAATCGACGCAATCAACGCGGTCTCCTCACCGCAGACAAAAGCTCCCGCGCCCAGGCGGATCTCAATGTCAAACGCGAATGTTGTCCCGCAGATGTTGTTGCCCAGCAACCCTCGCCGGCGTGCGTGTTGAAGCGAAGACGTCATGCGCGCGACAGCGAGCGGATACTCCGCGCGTACATAAATGTAGCCCTTGCTTGCGCCCACGGCATATGCGGCGATGGCCATGCCCTCGATGACCCGCTGCGGATCGCTCTCGAGTACGCTGCGATCCATAAATGCGCCAGGGTCACCCTCATCGCCGTTGCAGATCACATATTTCTGCGCGCCTACGGCCTTGGACACGGTGCTCCACTTCAAGCCGGTCGGATAGCCGCCGCCTCCGCGTCCGCGCAGACCGCTCTTTGAAATCTGCTCGATTACCGCCTGCGGAGTCATCTCCGTGAGCGCCTTGATCAGCGCCTGATATCCACCGCGCTCGATATATTCGTCGATCTTCTCGGGATCGATGTATCCGGAATTCTCGAGGACAATCTGATTCTGCCCGCAAAAATACTGCTCCAGGTGTGCCTCAAGCCGCTCCACCGGCTTGCCACCCAGGCTGGCAATCACTTCCTTGACATCGCTCTCATGTACGCCGGCATACAGTGTCTGTGTGTCTGCCATGGCTGGAGATTCGACACGCACGAGGGGGCCGGCAGCGCACAATCCCATGCAGCCTGTGCCGCGTACGTGACATCGCTTGCCGGTGCGGGAAGAAGCAACGGCAGCTTCAGCCGTCAGGGCGTCTTTGAGCTTGTCGCTGTGCTGAGACAGGCACCCCAGCGCAACGCATACATTGACTTCAAAGTCAGATGCTTGACGTTCCGCGTTGACCTCTTCGGCAATCTGCAGCAGTTCTTCGCTAGTCATGCGCTGCCCACCTCTCCAACTGCTCCAGCATGACGCCGGGTTCCACCAGGCCCACCAACTCGCTATCTTCAAGAATCACCGGAGCGCGGCCGCACGCTCCTACGCAACGCGCCGTCATGAGCGAAATATTGCCGTCGGGAGTCGTTTGACCGGCCTTGATATGGAGCCGTTTCTCTGCCTCCGCCATCAGCCTGTCCGCGCCCTTGATATAGCAGGCAGTGCCCAGGCAGATGGTGCAGGTGTGCTTGCCCGCGGGCTTCAAGCTGAAGTGGTTATAAAAAGTCGCCACGCCAAACGCCTGGCTCAACGGAACATGCAGCGACCTGGCGACGAAACGTATCGCAACATCATCCAGAAAACCGAAGGAGGACTGTACAGTGTGCAAAGTCTCAATGAGGGCATTGCGGGCAAAACCATGGCGACGCATGGTTCCGTTGACGATCTTCCAACGCTTGTCGTCAGATGGAAGTGGCGGGGGTGCAACGTTCATCAGGACGCCTCCTGTATCTAGACTGCGCTGTAAGAATCCTAAACGTGGGTTCTAATGACCCCTCGTGACTTTGATCACATACGAGAATCGCAGGGCAACGGCGTCCCAAATGCCGGCGAATCGTTGGCGACCGTTTGAGACCGCCAGCGAGAGCAGCAAAATGAGCCAGGGTTTTTGAGCGCCGAGAGAGCAGTTTCCCGCCCCATCGGACTTCAAAAGACGGGGCGGGATTTTCGCTCGTAAAACGTTGAGCGCGCAGACATTGAGATCGATGCTCTTGCTGCCCATGGAGGCGCTGAGTCTGGCCATTCAGGAGTATCCGCCGCTGCGGATGCGGTTGCTGGAGGAACTGGCCCGCGAAGCCTTCCGTCGTCATGAAGTCTGCTGCCTGACCCGGCATCGCCCGGACACGCCGGGGAAACTAATAAGCTCCTCCGGCCTGGACGAGCAATTCGCACCTTGACAAGGTGCGCTATACTCTAGTTTGACCACCTGATAAGTATGGCCACATTCCATTCCCATCGCCCCCCGGAAGATTGCATCAATTGTGAGCACCGTCATCTACGGATGTTCTGCAATCTCACGCCCGAGGCATTGGACGATTATGACAAGATCGGCATCCTGACGGGCCATGCGCGCGGCGCCAAGCTGTTTACCGAGGGGGATGCGGCGCGGAGCGTTTTTGTGATCTGTTCCGGCCAGGTGAAAATCTCCTCCACCTCCCGCGACGGAAAGGTCATGATCCTGAAGATCGCCGGCCCCGGCGACGTGATGGGGTTGAGCGCCGTGCTGGCCAACGTTCCGTACGAGGTGACTGCGGAGACCATTGAGCCCTGCCAGGTGAAGATGGTGCGCAAGCAGGCGTTTGTGGACTTCCTGGGGCGCCATGGCATCGCCAGCATGCACGCGGCGCAGTCTCTCTCCGGCGAATACCTGACTGTGTTCCACGACGCAAAGCGGCTGGCGCTGTCCGGTTCGGCGGCGGGACGGCTGGCACGGCTCCTGCTGGACTGGGCACATGCATCCGCTAACGGCAAGCCGGAACTTCGCTTTACCATGGCCCTTACGCACCAGGAGGTCGCCGACATGGCCGGTACCTCGCGCGAGACCGTCACGCGACTACTCAACCAGTTCCGCCGCGATCAGTGGATAACCATCAAGGGCGCCAGCATGACCATCGTTAAACCTGACCAGCTTGAACACCTGACCGGGTAGTCTCAGGCCACTTCGGGAGGCGCCGGCGTAATCTCGAAGTCAATCTGTTGAGCGCCAAGGTATGGATGATGGGCCGTCAGCCGCACCTTGCCTGGCTGCTCGGTTGCTCTGATCCAGATTGCGCCAGTGCCGCCGATAAGCGCGAAGGGATTGTCGCCGATCAGTTCTGCCGGCCCCGTTAGTTCGAAGCGGACGGCGTCGGCGGCAAACGGACGGATGGCGTCGAATTCATCCGTGACGCGAAGCACGACACGCGTGGTGTCGGCTCCATCGGCTGCGAGAGTTGTGTCGTCGGGAAGAAGAGTGAATTTCTGATCGACTCCCTTGCCGGAGAGCGTGCGCGAGATAACCAGCTTGCCCTGGATGAATCCGTCGATGCGCAGATCGCCCCAGTCGGCGCGGATATTGCTCAGATTGGCGGAGAAGGGCGCGTATTTGAGATGCGCAAACTGCGCGCGGTCGGGATCGGCTTCGGCTACCAGCGTGCCGCTGACGTAGAACTTCAAGTGATCGCAGTTGGAGGACACGAGCGCTTTAGTGAATCCGATACTCTCATCGCCGCGCGCCCAGTGGAATGAGGGCGCGAGCACGATCTCCTCGTCGGGATCGCACTGCGAGCGGTAGAAGCCGGCTGCAGGCTTGGGCTCGCGGAAGATATCGGTTACGCCGTGATAGCAGATGCGGTCGCCGGAACCGAAGTTACTGTGGGTGTTGTAGTCGAAGGCGCACCAGGCGATGCCGCCAGCGTATTGCGCGTTGGACGCCAGTTGGTCGTGAACGCGCGCATGGCGAACGGTGTGCTCGCGCAGCCGCTCAATGTTGTCGATGGTCTTGGTGGGATAAGTGTGGCCCACGAATTCAGTATTCAGATAGAGCGGATGATTGGGCGGCTTGAGCGGCCAGCCGAAATCGTTCATGGTGAAAACATCTTCAAGGAATTCGGACTCCTGGAAGTTGCGAATGCCGCCCGTCTGACGCGTGGGATCGAGTTGATGAGCCACGGCATTGGTGCGGGTGTAGAAGTCGTGGTTGTCGCGCGACTCGTTGATGCGCACGCCCCACAGGATGATTGAAGGATGATTCCAGTCGCGGCGAACCATTCGGCTCACGTTATCGACAGCAATGTCCTGCCAGGCCTGATCGCCAATGTGCTGCCAGCCGGGAATCTCTTCGAGGACCAGCAGGCCGATCTCGTCGCATGCGTCGAGGAAGCGCCGCGATTGTGGGTAATGCGAGGTGCGGACAATGTTGCAGTGGAGGTTCTTGCGCAGAATGATCGCGTCGCGCCGCTGCACGCGGCCGGGCATGGCCTGGCCCACCCACGGAAAGGTTTGATGGCGATCGAGGCCGCGCAATTTGATGACCGTACCATTGAGCGAGAATCCCTGCGGCGTGAAGCGCGCTTCGCGGAAACCGATGCGGCGCGAGTCGTGGTCCAGCAGCGTTGCGCCGCGCAGCAGCCTAACTTCGACGCGATAGAGTTTGGGCGAGCGAAGATTCCAAAGCTCGATCCCTTCCAGTTTGTCCAGGTGCAGCGTGCGCGATGCGTTTCCATCATCGCCACTCGCCGGCACTTCCTGCGTTGTCTTCGCAACCAGGCGTTCACCGTCGTAGAGCGCTGCTTCCAGGCTCAGCCCAGGCTCCAGGGCTTTGTTGGCGCTCTCGAGGAAGCACTGCACGTCGAGTGCCGGATGGCCTGAGAGTACATCCCTGGGTTGCGCGAAAATGTTTTCAATGAACGTCGGCGAAACAATGCGCAGCGACACTTCGCGGTAGATGCCGCCGAAGGTGAGATAGTCGACCTCGTGGCCGAAGGGTGGAATGTCCGGCCGTTCGTTTGAGTCCACTTCCACCACCAGAACATTGTCGCGGTCAAAATCGATATGAGGAGTCAACTCAAAAGAAAAGGGCGTAAAGCCGCCCTTGTATTCGCCAAGACGCACGCCGTTGAGCCACACTGTGGAGGCGGTCATGACTCCTTCAAAGTCGACGAAGACGCGGCGCCCGCGGGCCTCGGCAGGCAGGCGGAAGCGGCGGCGATAAACGGAGACAAACTCGTAGGACTTCTCGTCGAAGCTGTGCCACGGCACGCGCAGATTGGTGTGAGGCACGGAGACGCGGGCGAAGCTGCTGTCGTCGAAGTCGCGCTCGCGAGCCGCGGGGTTTGCGCTGGGGCTATAACGCCATTTGCGGTTGATGGGGAGCGTGATCCGCCCCGGCGCCGCTGGGCCTGACTCGGCATAGTTGGCGGCTGCCACATTCGATGCGATGGTTGTGCCGGCAAGAATGGTCCCGGAAGTCCTGAGAAAACTACGGCGATCCATGAAGCTCCTTTAGCAAAGCAAGCGCCGGAGCAGAAGCGCCCGGCACTTGTTGTTATAGCATCGTCGATGCCCGAAGGCACAGGGCGATGTGAGTCGCCTTGTGCCTACGATTGCTTCTGGAGTCTGGATTATCGTTGGAACTGGGCCGCGCCCCAGGCGGCAACGACCGGCGAATTACTCCGCACGCAGCGCTTCCACGGCGTTGACCCGTGCGGCGCGCGCCGCGGGCACTGCCGACGCAACTACCGCCGCGGCCAGAATGACAACCGCTGAGGAGACAATGGAGAGCGCGCCGGGCTGGTGCACCTGGGAAATGTACTTGCCGATGGCACGTGCAAAGCTGACGCCGACAATTGCGCCCACCGACACTCCAATGCCGGCGATAACCAGGCCTTCGACAAGAACGCCGGTAAGAATGTTGCGCGGCTGCGCGCCCAGGGCCATGCGAATGCCGAACTCGCGCGTGCGGCCGCTGACGGAGAACGCAAGAACACCGGCAACGCCAACGACGGAGATCAGCAGTGCCACCGCTGCGAATCCGCCGAAGACGACGGCGTTGAGGCGGTCGGGGGCGAGCACTTCGGCGCGAATGTCTTCGAGGGTGCTGGGGCGCTCCACGGGCTGGTCGGCGGACATCTCGTGAACGGTGCGGTCGATGGCCGGAACCAGTACATACGGATCCTGTTTGGCGCGGACAAAAAGCCGACCTTGCCAGCCTTCCTGGTCGACTGGCTGGTACACGGTCATGGCCGGCGAAGGAATAATGTTCTCATCGTCAACGTCGGGCACCACGCCGACGATGCGGCGGGGCTCGTAACTGATGCCGATGAACTTCATCACCGGATCGGTCCAACTCAGTTCGCGATTGATTGGATTCTGGCCGTGGAACAGCGACTTGGCAACGCTCTGGCTGACGATCACGACGCGCTCGGAGCCGTCCTTGTCGCTGTCGCGGAAATCGCGACCTTCCAGGAGCGGCAATCCCAGCGTGCCGAAGAAGCCAGGCGAAACTGACCGGAACCGCGCGCGCCAATCACCCAGGCCGTTCTCGCGCTTCGCGCCTTGCACCGCGAACGCAAAGTTGATGTTCAGCCCCTGCTCGTCGCGCCAGGGAACGCTGAACCCTGTCGACACGTGCTCCACTCCGGGCAGCGTGCTGACCCGGCGCTGCACCTCGCGATAAAACTCCTGCACCTGCTCAGGCGTCTTGCCATAGGTCATCACCGGCAGATTCACTGCTAAAACGTGCGCGGTGTCGAAAGGCGGCCGCGTTTTCTCGAGCTCGTAAAGAGTCCTCATCAGCACGGCGGAGCCGGCGAGGAGCAGGAAGGACGCGGTGATCTGCATGATGGCGAAGATGCGCAACCGCTTGCTGCTTCCTCCGGCGACGCGCGTTCCGCCGATGGCCAATCCACTGCACCGCAGTGATTCCATTGAAGGCAGGCGCGGAATGAAGGCCAGAAAAACGGCGGCAATCAGAGCCAGCGCAATGCCGAACCACACCAGGCTGAAGTCGAGCGTCATGCCGTTGGCGCGCACCGAGAAGCGCGCGGCATAACGGCCGAGGACCTCGACCATGGGGAAGGCGATGATCAGGGCCGCAAGCGCGCCGCTTCCGCACAGCACCAGACTCTCCGCAAGCAGCGAACGGCGCAGCGATGCCCTGCTCGCACCCAACGCCGAGCGCACGGCGAGTTCCGGCTCGCGGCGCACCGTCCGCGCCAGCACCAGGTTGGCCACATTCGAACTCGCGATGACAAACAGCAGACCCGACGCAGCGAACAGGACCCAGAGAATGGTGTTGGCGGTCGAGTTGATCTGGTCATGCATGCGTGTAACGCCGATCTGGTAGCGGTCTTCGGGCTTGTACTCTTCCGGATGCGCGGACGTCATTGCCGCATACGCAGTCTGCAACTCCGCCCGCGCGCCTTCGAGAGTGGCGCCGGGAGCCAGCCGCGCGAACACTTCCGTCATGCGGTGTGAGCGGCCGGTGACCATGGTGGCGGAGAGATGATGCGGGCTGGTGACTACGTTGGCGATGATTTCAGTGGAAACGGGATAGGGCACCGACGGCTCGAGGACTCCGACGATGGTGGCGGAACGCGCGCCCATAGCGCTTTCCAGCCGCACCGTTTTGCCGAGCACGTGGGGATCGGAGTGAAGCGACTCGCGCCAGAATTTGTAGGTAAGCACCACCGCGCCGGCGGCGTTCTGGCCGTCGTCAGAGGGACCGAGCAGGCGGCCAAGCACGGGCCGCAGGCCCATCACGTGGAAGTAATTGCCGTCGACCACGCCGGCGGGAATTTCACGCGGAGTGCCGAGGCCGACGATGGTGAAATCGATCTCGGAGAATGTGCCCAGCTCCTGGATAGTCTTCAGGCCGGTGCCGAGATCCTTGATTTCGGGGACGGAAAAGGCGGCGTTGGGTTCGCCGAGGCCTGGCGCGCTCTGGCGCACATAGAGCAGGCGGTCCTCATCGCGATTGGCCAGCGGCCGCAGCAGCACGGCGCGCACCACGCTGAAGATGGCGGCGTTTGCCCCGATGCCCAGCGCCAGCGTGAGGGCAACGGTGATCCACAGGGCGCGGACGCGTGAGAGGGAGCGCACGGCAAGCTTTAAATCGCGAAAGAACGACATTCGGGTCCTCCGATCGGGTGATGGCATTGAATCGAATTCATGGTCTTCGGGAACGGTCTTCAAGCGGGCCGGTCTGACCCGCCTTCACTGTAACGACGAACGGCCGGACTGGAATTCGACAAATCGTCGAAGAAATCTTGCTTCTTCCGGAGTGAACTTCGGGCGAATGCTTCGATCCGCATTCAAGAATGGGAGAGGATGCTCGGGGGAAAACGGTTGACGAATATGTTGATATCAACTAACCTTGGGGCGTGTCAAGCAAAAAAACAGTTCCCTACGAGACGACATTGCTGGTGCGGGACTGCTGTCTCTGTCTGCATGTGCAGCGTGCGGCGCGCTCGCTGGCGCGGCGATTTGACGAAGTGTTGCGCCCCTTCGGGTTGACGAATGGCCAGTTTTCGCTGCTGATGTCGCTGAATCGCCCGGAGCCGCCGCCCATGGGACCGGTCGCTTCTCTGCTGGCCATGGACCGGACCACGCTGACGGCCGCATTGAAGCCCCTGGAACGACGCGGGCTGGTGAAAGTGACTCCGGACCCTGCCGACCGCAGGAGCCGGATATTGCGGCTGACTGCCAAAGGACAAAGCCTGCTGGTGGATGCGACAGCAGTTTGGGAACGCACGCACCGTCAGGTCGAGCAACTCATTCCAGCCGGAGATCCCAACGCACTGCGCACAAGCCTGCGGGCACTCTCCTGAGCTGAATCGATCCATTGGATCGATTAACCCGCTGCAAGGAATTTGAAACGGAGGAAGACTCCCTGCATGAAAAATATGTTTGAAACAGCGAGGGTGACTGAAATTAAGGAGCGCGTTGCGAACCTGAGGCCGGAAAGCCAACGGCAATGGGGAACCATGAACGCGGCACAGGCTGTGGCGCACCTGACGGCTGGAGTGGAGCTGGCGCTCGGAGACAGGAAGCCGCCTCGGGTGTTGATCGGGCGGGTGATTGGCGGCATCATCAAGCCGAAGGTTCTTGGCGACGACGCGCCCATGCGCCGCAATTCGCCGACAATGAAAGAACTGGTGATGCTGGGCGAGCACGACCTGGACAAGGAGCGGGAGCGGCTTTTGATCGTGATCGACCGTCTTGTCGCCGCCGGGCCGCCGGGATGCACCACCCACCCGCATAGCTTCTTCGGCCGGCTCACGCCGGAAGAATGGGCGGTGCTGATGTACAAGCACCTGGATCATCATCTGCGGCAGTTTGACGTTTAGCTGCAGCAACGAATCGTTTGCATCGCAAAAGCGCAATCGGGGCTTTTGCGTAAAGCTGCCCATTGCCGCATTGCAATTCGCTGCCTTATTCCCGATCGAACACAAAGATGTTGGGCTTGCTTTGACCCGACGGGTGCATGGTTACAGTCAAAGATTTGAGATCGGGTGAGAGCTGAATTTGCTGAGTGTCGGTGATCCTGCCGTTGATCTTGTCGGTCAGCTCCAGAGCGCTCTCGTTTACGAGCCGCCCGGACGACGTTGACCCCGAGGGCACGTACTTACCCTCACGCGGATAGTCTTTCCCGTCGAGCTTAAGGTTCTTCGGCGACCCTCCATCGGAATTGGTCAATGAATAGCCGCCGCCTTCGTACGGCTGGATCTGAAGCTTGAAGGAGTCGTGCACCGTGTCGGTCTGGCTTTCCCAGGAGCCCGGGAAACCGGAGTCGCCCGCCGAGCGAATATAGACATAGTCCACGGTGGACGTCTTGCCATCGGATTGGTACGACGTAAAGTGGTCGGTGAGCGATTTGCCGTCTTGAGAAAGCTTCCAATTCCCCGTGAGCATCGTGCGGCCGTTCTGCTTGCGGACGACCTTCCAGTTGTCGGGCGCCAGGACAGTAATGGACACAGTCGTTCCGAAAACACCGGGCTGGTCGGTCCCGTCGGCTGCCACGGTCTCGACATCGCCACTGTTGAAGATGAGGGTGTATTTGTTTTCCCCGGCCGCCGCGACTCGCATCAGGTCGGTAGCTTTGCTCTTCGACGGGTCAAGTTTCCATTTGCCGACGAGAGGATCGCTGGCTGCCCAAAGGGCGGCCGTGGCCAAAGATACGATCAGCAAGAATTGAAAAACGCGCTTCAACACATAGTCCTCCTCGATGATGTTCGGGCTTGGTGGGGTCCTTTACCCCGGTCCTACGGGCGAAACATCCCGGGAGCCCGTAACTGCCTGGTAACAAGGCACGTCAACAACCATTTCCTCGGGGGATTCGATGCAATCAAGAAAGAAGCCGGACAGTCCTTGAACCATTGCAGCCACAGGACTTAGCTGAATTGCGCTTCCCCGATTTTCCTGAGCAACGCTTGCCCCGCGGACCGCCCGCTGGCCAGGCAGTGTCCGGATGCGGACAATGCTTTCTCACGAGCGGACAATCGTTCCTGTCGCTGGGCGATTGTCCGTAGGTTGGCAGAATCGGGCTGAAACGCTTCTCCACCTGAATTTGCGCTACGGGAAATCCGGACCCTATCGGATTACCGTTCTATGCGCCCATCCGGACTCGGCGCCCGCGGGTTCTACGGCAATGGGAGTCGAAAGCCACAGGTAACCTTTTCTGGGGCACCGGAAGTACCGACAGGGGTACTTTTATCTCGTTCATCCCCGGACGCGGCTGGGTTCTTCTTGATAACAAAGCCCCTTCGTGATAAGTTCTTGAGCAGAACAAACCAGCACTCTAAACGCGAGTTTGTCCTGGGGTCGCGGTGGCGGTTCTGTCCCCCTACAGAGCTGCAGCTTCCGCTTCGACAAAAGGTCGGGGTCCATGGAGAATGTCTCTGCCGGCAAGATCGGCAAGTACGAGATCATCAAGGTTCTCGGCCGCGGCGGCATGGGCGAGGTTCTGCTTGCGCAGGACATAGACCTGGGCCGCAGGGTCGCGATCAAACGCCCCTTCAAATCTGCTCTCGAAGAGGGCTTGGCCCGCTTCCAGGTGGAAGCCCGGGCGGCCACGCTCCGCCATCCCAATATTCCCACCGTCTACGAAATGGGAGTGCAGGACGGTCTGCCCTTCATCGCCATGGAGTTCGTCGAGGGCGAACCGCTGGACAAGATCATCTCCTCCGGCCGGCCCCTGGACATGATGACCAAGCTGAGAATCATCGAGCAGGTCTGCTCGGCTCTCGGCTATGCGCACGAAAACGGAATCATCCATCGCGACATCAAGCCGGCCAACGTGATTGTGCAGAACGACGGCGTGGCCAAGATCATCGACTTCGGCATCGCCAAGGTTCAGGATGGGGAAGGCAAAGCCGGCCTTACGCAGACCAGCGCGGTCATTGGATCGCTTCACTACATTGCGCCGGAGAGGTTCAAGGGCGGGCCGATCGACGGCCGCGTCGACATCTTCTCCGCCGGCGTCACCCTTTTCAAGCTGCTCACCGGAGAGGAACCGTTCACCGGCGGCGAGGCTACCGCCTCCTACAAGATCGTCAACGAAGCCCACTCCTCGCTGGCAACCTATCTTCACGATTACCCTCCCGTGCTCGACGAAATCGTTGCCAAGTCTCTGGCCAAAAACCCCGATGACCGGTACTTGACGGGCGAGGATTTTGCCGATGCCCTGCACGATGTAATCGAAGATCTGAAGCGGACTCGCGTTGCTGAGCTCTTTGACGACGCCGAGCGCCTGACAACGGAGAGCCGCTACGTCCCCGCCCTCGAACTTCTGGAAGAGGCGGCCAAGCTTGACCCGGCCAACACCCAGGTAAGAAAGCTGCGCAAGTTCGTTCGCGAACATCAGGAACGGCTCAGGCGCGCGGAACGGCTGCGCGAGTGCACCCTCAAGGCCGATGAAGCCCTGCTGGCGGGAAACTTCGAGGAAGCTCTCAACCAGCTCCGCGACGCGCAGAATCTCGACCCCACATCCGCCGATCTCAAGCAGAAGATTCAGGCGGTCGAGGAGAAAAAGCGCCGCGCTGAGATAAGCGCCAAGGCTCTGGCCGACGCTGAGCAAGCAAGAAACCGCGGCGATGTCACCGCGGCCCTGCGCATCGTGACCAGGGCGCTCCAGGAGGACCCGGATAACCGCAAGCTTGCCGCGATCAATGGAGTTCTCACCCGGCAGGCAGAGAAAGAGGCCCAGCAAGGCAAGATTCTCGAATTACTCGAAAATGCCCGCAGGGAGCTCGCCGCGCGTAATCTTGCGGCGGTTGACAAGCTCATTGCCGAGGCTGACAGCATCGATCCTGCGTACCTGGAGACCGACAAGCTGCGCCGCGAGTTGGCCAAGATCAAGGAACAGGAAGAACGCCGTGTCATCCTCGACGAGATTCAAAAGAGGGTGGGCGATTTTCTGCGGACCGAATCCCTCGATCAGGCAGCGGATCTGCTCAATCGCGCTTTGGAAAGACTGCCCAATGAAGCGCTGCTGCATCGGCTGAAAGCGGAGGTTGACGGCGAAGTCGGCAAGTTGGAAGCAAGGCGCTTCGTGGAGACGGCAATCTCCCAGGCCAGAGAGCTCTTCGCCAGCTCCCCGACGGAAGCATTGACCGGTCTGCATAAGGCATTGGACCGCATGCCCGGCGACGAACGGCTGCTCACCTACGAACGCTCGCTGCGCCAGCAGTTGGATGCCATGCAGGTGGAGCAGGTGCGCGGCGGCACGCTCAACAACGCCCGCCAGCTAATGTCTCAAAAGCAATACGACAAGGCAGTCGGCGCGCTCGAATCGTTTCAACTTGAGTTTGGCCATCACGGCGACATCGACGATCTGCTGACCTTTGCGCGCGAGGAGCAGAAGCGCCTGCAGCGCAGTACGATCATTGAGCGCTGCGCCTCTGAAGGACGCGCCCTGATTCGCGATGGACGCCTGGACGACGCCATCCGGCTGCTCGAATCCGGCATTCAGGATACCGGCGACTCATCGTTGTCGCGATTGCTTGAAGAGATTCGCGAACAGCAGGCTGCCTTCGCCCGCAAGCTGGATGTCCTGCACAAGCGCGTCGGGCTTTTGCGGGAGCGCGGCGAGCTTGACGAAGCGATTCAACTGTTGCAGGAGCAACTGACGGCAATGCCCGGGAATCCGGCTTTGCAGGAGCTGATGGCGGCGCTCAAGGGCGACCGGCAGCAGAAACAGCAGGCGGAATTCGCGAGCAGGATTCAGGCTCTGCAGCAGCACGTTGTGGGCATGCGCCAACGCGGGGAACTGAATGAAGCCATCCAGCTTCTGCGCGAGCAACTGACTGCGCTTCCGGAAAATAAAACGCTGCAGGATCTTCTGAACACCGTTCAGGCCGAGTTCGAACAGAAGCAGGTCACGGGAAAAGCAGTCGCAGCGGCCCGCGCAGCAGCCCAGAGGAAAGAGTTTTCCGCAGGCCTCGATTCCCTGCAGGCGGTAGTGCGTGCTTATGGAGAATCGGCGGAACTGACCGGCGCACTGCAGGAGGTCCAAAGCGGACGCTCGGCCTATGCGGAGGAAGTGGTTGGCAAGTCGATCGAGTCGGCCCGCGCCGCCTTGCTTAGAAACGATCCCCAGGGCGCGCTGGCGGCTTTGAAAGGCGCAACCCAGTGGATGGAGTTCGCCGACGCCAAAAAGCAGGCGGACTGGCAGCGCATCGGCCAGTCGGTCAAGAAAGCGCTTGAACAATCCGGGACGACAGCCAGCTCCGGCGCCGCATTCGACGCGCAGTTGTCCGCCATTGCGTCCGCCAAGCCGAAGAAATTCCCCGTCGCGATCGTGGCCGTCGCGGGTGTGGTGGTGGTGGCTATTATCGCCATCGTCATCTGGAGGCTGCAGCCACCCCCGGTTTCGACGGCCTATATCAAGATCGCCAAGGCCCCGCCGGGCGCTTCGGTTTCCATTGATAATCGAACCCCGGTGATTGCCGACGCCAATGGCGAGGCTACTATCCAGGTCAAGCCTGGATCGCGTCAGCTTCAGGTGACCAAGGAAGGTTATGAGCCGTTTACCGACAAGGTCGACGTCAGCCCCGGCGGAACCTATCAGGACGCCGTTTCGCTGACCAAACTCCCGCCTGCCGGTACTTCCGGAACCCTTTCTGCGCAGGGCAATCTGCCCGAGTTCAAGCTCTCTGTGGATGGCAAGAACATGGGAGTGCACCGGGCTGGACAACCGATCGACCTCCCCATCGGCACCCGTACCGTCCGGTATACGGCGCCTGACGATCCCACTGCTTACCAGGAACATTCGGTTCAGATCGCGCTCAACCAGAACACCACGGACTCGTTCGTCGTGAAGCTGGCGCCGCCCAAGCCTGTAACCAGCGCAGGCACACAAACCGCCAAACAAACCCCGACGCCCGTTCCTCAAACGCAGGTGCCTGCGGTGCAGACGCAACAGACGCCTCCGCCCGCGCCGGTTCTGCCGCCGACGGGTGCCCTCAAGGTGAGCGCCACCTCGATCGAAAAGGGCGGCTCGGTACAACTGACGTGGGAAACGAAAAACGCATCGTCGGTCTCGATTACCAATCTGGGCAGTGGCCTCAGTTCCCAAGGCAATCAGAAGGACTATCCGAGCAGCACCACGAAATACCAATTGATAGCGAATGGAACCGTTCTGGAAGAGCAGACGGTAACCGTGAACGAACCCAAGGCCCCGACTCCGGCGGTCGTGACCCAGGCACCCGCAGTGAGCACAACGGCAAAACCCGCAGGCCCCGATCTGGCGGCCTTGACTCCGGCTCTGAATGCATATAAGAGCGTGTTCGCGCAGGCCTCCGGCAAGAGCCGCAAGGATTGCCAGGCTGCCCTCAGCGGCAAATACCAGGGCAAGCTGCAGGACCTGGCCCAGGGATGGTGCGAAGTGGCTAAGAAATTTGAGGCCACTGAGCAGAACTGCCAGGTGGGCGGCTCCGCTGAGAATCCGACATTGACCTGCACCGAGACGTTGGTTGTTTATCCGAAGGATGGTGACCCGAAGCCGCACACGTCTCAAAAGACCTTCCACTTCAGCGGGAACGGCCCCTATCAAATCACGGGCTGGTAAATAAGGCTAAGACCTGAAGCCGATTTCCCCGCCTATTCTGCTATCCCGCAGTGCTTGCAAATCGTGGGCTAACTCCCCCGTTTGCTCCAGGATTCCCCCACTGCCGCCCCATCTGGATTGTTCAACTTGCAGCGAACTCGAATTCCTGGCGCTTATCAGGAATGCCCTCTCGTTTCGCAGTTTGCCACGTCGCCATCCCCAGCCCCGTCGCGTAGATTAACTGCCGCGTCCATCCTCCTGAGAACTTTAGTTGTAGGCGCATAGCACCTAGCGTCCGACGCGCGAAGTTTAAGTTGTATTTCAATCCTCGCTCCTAAAGCCGATGATTCAAGTTGAGATAAGGTGCACCGCGCCGCATAGGGAGGAAAAGACAATGTCCGCGAATCCCGCTCCACTCCCGAATGCTTTTACAGGCCCTGAACTTGTGCCATTTATTCGCGATGCTGCTGCCTCGGGCAAGGAATCCGACGGCCCATCCGCATCAAGCGCGGAAAGTCTCAGACGCGCCAAGGCCTTGCTGACTGCAATTGACTTTGAAGTATCATCGATCGACTTTGAAGTTACCTCAGCGCTCAGCCTCTGCGTTGCCTGGCACGACCGCAAGGATGGCGATATTTACCTGATTCGGACCCTGCAACGGATAGCCGACCATATGAAGTCGCTTCATGCAGTGCAGGCAACGCTGAACCAGCCCCGGGAGGGCATCGCGTCTACCGATCTGCACATTGTCAATCGCGGCAATTGATTCCAACCCCCACCGCTCGTTGGTGAGCAAGGCTGAGTGCCCCAGATCTCGATTCCGAGATCCTGGGCAGCACGCCTTTGCCGACGCCTAACGCGTCTTGAAGTTATAGGCGATACCGAACAGTGGAACGGGATCACTGCGCAGGCCGACGTTGTTGAGCGGCACCAGCACGTTTCCGTACAAAAGAAAATGCGCCTTCGGAGACCACTTCAACCCACCACTGAAGTTGGCGGTCGTATACGTGAGGTTGGTCTGCGATGTATTTGGAATTGTGCCCGGTATCCCGGCTTGAGGAGTCACAGGCTTCGGCAGAGACGTTTTACCCAGGGTGAAGGACGGCACATTTACAAACTGGTTGCCCAGCAGATCGATCGCCACTGTCAAGGGCCGGATAAGTTTGTAGTCGGCACCCATCGCGTATTGCAGTCCGCCGGGCAACCCGGTGGTAGGCGCTGCCTGAAGATTCATCACTTGTGAGTCACCGTTCCATTGATAGCTCAACTTCATATGCGGAGCCAGGCGCGCTCTGTACTCGAAGAGGCCGTAGACGTTGGCGCCAAATGCGCCGGACCCAAGATAGTTGAGTGCATCGCCGCTGGGGAAACGCACCGAAACCCCGGCTGCAACCGCGCCGCGGCTCCCTTCTCCGCCGATGAGCAACTGCTTGACGAGGACCGTGACGTCGCCCACGCCGCTGGACGATCCGCTTGAAGATACCGAAGTTGTCGGAGCGAATATCTGACCATAGCTCTGTGTGACCGTGTTAAATTGGTACCCTTGAAAACCGGCAGTAACAACGTTCAGCGTGACAGAATTGATAGGCACAACCACCGAAATGTCCATCTTCCGGGTAGCGCCGTAAGTCGCGACGCCCACATACTGATCGAGTTGAAAGCCGACCTTGTTACTTACCGCTTCAAAGGAAGTTACATTGCCGATGTTAAAGGAGAAGCCGATGGGGATATTGGACAGGTTATTCCCCGCGAGCGCATTGAAATTGAAGTGCTGGTAGCTGAAACCTGCGAAGATGTGGTTCTTCCCCACCGTATCCGGGCGATCGGTAAGGACCGGGCCAAGATTGTCGAATGCCGTACCGAACTCACTCCCCTTCTTCTGCAGAGTAACCACGCCCACCGTAGCACTGGGGATGGGAAGCTGGGTCAATTGAGTGGCGATCGATGCGTTGATTGGATTCGCTACTGCCTCGGCGGCAGTGTCCAATGCGCTGGTGCTGTTGCTTCCGGAGGCAAACACCCCTAAGGTCTGCGTGCTGAAGGGAAACTGGCACACCAGTTTGGTCGAAGTGTTGCAATTGACCTGCCCGAACGAGTAGAGCGTCGGCGCACATGCAAACGAAACGAAGAGCAACAGTGCTTTGGCTTTCACGAATTCTCCCCTGCGCAAGCAGCGCAAATGATGAACATTAACAGTCGATCGAATGCAACACCAATTTCCCCAATCACTCAATTTGCACTCACGTCCAGAGGAATTACCGCGTAGTAACTGACGCTGTTCTGGTCCGTGCCGACTACCTGAACAAGATAATTTCCCGCCGCGATGCCGGTGCTCGTTGTCGTGCTTGAGGAAGTGAAGTTGCCTCCGCATCCGCTGGCGTACGAGACTCCCACCAGCAGCAAGATCAGGCCCAGGAAGCGGAAGAAGTTTCTGCGCGGCGACTTCCTGCTGCCCACCCATCCCATCAGGGCAAGCAAGGGGATGCCCAGGAACGCCGCCATGGAGACCGCATTGGACTGTCTCAATTCGGCGGTCTTTGTGCTGGAGGGTGAGATGGTGACCGCAACCGTGGTCGTTCCCCCCGAGATGATCGGAATGCCTGCGGCCGGGATGTGGCTGGTGCAGGTAATCCCTGGACTGGTGAGCGGAGTTCCTGGAACGCCGTTGACAAGAGGCACCACAGTGCCGCAGGCAACGGATGTGAACGTATCCGATGCCGGTGCGGCGAAAGTGTTGAAGGAGACGTTCTCCTGCCCGCTTGCACCCTGCGCCAGGCTCAGCAGGTTGGCCTCGCCGACAATGAAGACGGTCAACGCCGATGAATTCGAAAGGGCGGGGTTGGCGTTGTCATCGGCCGTTAACGTCACGGTGTATTCTCCGATGGGAGTTGGACTTGTCGTTGAAGGCGGAGATGTCACCGTGTAGGTCAATGCAGTGCTGTTCGCTCCAGCCGCAGTCGCCGAAACGGTGCAGGTTGGATTCGTGGCAACTGCGTTGGTGATCGAATTGGTGACTTTGCAGGTGAGGCCCAGCGTATCGGTGAACCCGCCTGTGGACGTAACCACCATTTGGACCTTGGTGGGGTTGAACGGATCCGTTCCGGGCGCCGACGTGGTGGCGGTGGAATAGCCTTGGGTCAGGATTACGGGCCCGCTTGACGAGGTTGGGGCCAGCGTCGATGTCACAGAATTCGCAATGGTGAAGTTTTGTATTGTTTGCGAAACGCTGCTGCTGTTGGCGGAGAAGTTGGGGTCGTTCACGTAGGTGACCGTAATGGTCTGACTCTGGGCCGTTACGGGGAATTGAACAGTGCAGATGGCAGTGGCCGTCCCGGAACCCGTCCCGCTGGTAATCGGATTCACTTGAACCGTGGGGCACGGGGCCGACGGGGCCCACAATCCAGAGGTCGCGAATTGGAAGGTCCCGGTTGGCAGAACCGGTCCGGTCATGGTGGGGGTAATCATCGCGGTGAATGTAACGGTTTGGGTTGCGACGCTGATTGACATGGAGGACACTACGGTAGCCGTGGCCGGCGCCGCCGTTACCACCTGTTTAAATACAGGGGAAGTGGTGCCGGGGAAATTGGCATCGCCGCCGTTGTAGGTCGCGGTGATCGAATGAGTGGCCGCTACCCACGGTGTCGTGGCGGGCGGGTTGCAGACCGCCTTGAAAGTGAGAGCCGATACGGGTAGGACGCTTACGTCTGAGCAGAGTGTCGAGCCCGTGAGGGTATCGTTGAACGTCACCGTTGAAGTGGGCGTGGCGACCGCCGAAAATGGAAGGACCAAAGTCGCCGTGAATTGTAAAGGCTGGTTCACCAAAGAGGTAGCTTGCAAAGCGGATGCGGATGCAGCTGTGGACGAAATCACAGCCAATGTCAGGTTCGCCGGGCTGACGGTCTGGGTCAATGGGGTCGAACTGTTCGAACTTGCTCCGAAGTTCGCGTCGCCGCTATACGACGCCGTGACGGTGTAGCTGCCAGCCGCGGGCAGCGGGGCCGTGCATTGGGCGGTAGTGACAGCAGCACTGCCTGTGCCCACCGTGCCCACGCTCACAGGTTGAACGGGTTTGCACGACAAATTGACCGCCGAGCCGCCATTGAGCGAATAGGTGAAAGTCACCGAGCCGGTGGGGACAATTGAGCCTACGACGGCCGGCGTAACGGTAGCTGTAAAGGTCACCTGTTGGTTGACTGCCGAGGGGGATGGGGACGCAATGACCGTCGTCGCCGTATTGGTTCCGGCGACGATTTGCGTGGTTGTGCCAGCACCCGATATGAAGTTGGTGTCTCCGGAATACGTTGCCGTGATTGTGTAGGGTGCCTTGGCGGGAGCCTGCGAGGGAAGCGGGGCAGTGCAGAGCGCAGTCGTAACCGTTCCCAGAGTGGCCACTTTGACGGATCCGCACAGAGTTACCGGCGCGGCCCCGTTGAGCGTATAGCTGAACGTCACCGTGCCGGTTGGGAAAACCGATCCGGTAAAGGTGGTCGGCGCCACGGTCGCTGTGAAGGTCATCGGCTGGTTGACAGATGGGTTCGCATTTGACGAAACCACCGTAGTCGTGGATGGACTTTGGCTGACGGTCTGAGTCACAACTGCGGATGTCGTCTTGGGGAAATTCAAGTCGCCGCTGTAAGTAGCCGTGATGGTGTTCGCGGCCGGCGATGTAAATGCAAAGGAGCAGGGTGGAACCGTTCCTGCCGAGCTGACGTTTATGGTGCACAATGTTGTGCTGGTAAGCGTGTCGGTGAAAGTCACCGTTCCCGTCGGCTCTGTCGTCCCGGTATAGGTGGGCGCCCCGGTGTTGACCGGGTTGATCGTGGCAGTGAAGGTCACGGACTGGTTGACCACTGAGGAGTTTGCTGGAACCGATGTCAAACCGACGGTCGTGACCGGCTGGTTGACGGTTTGGGTCAACGGCGACGCAGGTGTCGAATTCAGGTTCGTACTCCCTGCGAAGTTCGTGTCTCCGCTGTAAGTCGCCGTGATCGCGTAGGTTCCCGCCGACGGCAGGGGAACTTTGCACGAAGCAACTCCAGTTGACTGGGTCACGCCTGCGGTTGCGCACAGAGTCACCGGCACGCCGCCGCTAAACACGTATGTGAAAGCCACAGAGCCGCTGGGGTTCGTTGACCCGGAGATGGTTGACTTCACAGTAGCAGTGAAGGATACCGCCTCGTTGACAAATGAGGGGGACAGCGACGACACAACCGCCGTTGTGGTTGCGGTCAAACCCACCGGCTGAACCACCGTGCCAACAGCGGGGCTGGTAAAATTCGTGTCCCCGCTATACGTCGCCGTGATGGTATAACTCCCACCCGCGGACAGAGAGGCGGTGCAAACTGCCGTTGTGATTCCAGACGTCGTGCTTACGGATATGGGCTGGGCGGATGTACAGTTCAGATTGACTGGCGAGCCGCCGCTTAGCGTAGAGGTGAAGGTTACCGTACCGGTGGGGCTGGTTGGGCCAGCGATGGCCGGCGTAATCGTCGCAGTGAAGATCACCGCCTGGTTGACTGCCGCGGAGGGGACGGACGAAACAACCGTAGTCGCGGTGGAGGCTTGGTTGACGGTCTGAGGTGTTGTTGTCCCGACGCTTGCGGCGAAGTTCGAGTCTCCCGAATACGTCGCCTTGATGACGTATGACCCCTTTGTAGGCAACGGAGCCGTACACGCAGCCGTAGTGACCGTACCCAAAGTGCTCACGGTCACGGGTTGGGAGACTGTGCAATTCAGATTGACTGCCGCGCCGCCGTTGAGCGAATAGGTGAAAGTTACCGAGCCTTTGGGGTTCGTTGAGCCTGGGACGACCGGCGCAATGGTTGCGGTGTAGGTCGAGACCTGGTTGACAACCGAGGTCGTAAGCGACGAAACGACCGTCGTTGTGGTTGCGGTTACGCCTACCGACTCCGGCAATGCGCCTGTGCTTGCGATGAAATTCGCGTCGCCGGTGTACGCCGCGGAGATCGTATAGCTCCCGTCGGTGGGCAGCGAGGTCGAGCATGTAGCGGTAGTAACTTCCGCCGTCGTGCTCACTGCCGCCGAGGCGCACAAGGTGACCGGCGAACCGGTGCCGAGCGTATAGGTAAAGGTCACCTTGCCGCTGGGATTTGTGGAACCCGCAAACGGCGCGATCGTCGGGTTAATGGTCGCGGTGAAGGTAATCGCCTGGTTGACGGTTGGGGAGGAAGTAGACGCAGTCACTGCCGTTGTGGTTGCAGTTTGATTCACCGTCTGAGCCGCTGTGCCGGAGCTCGAGCCGAAGTTCGTGTCTCCAGCGTAGGTCGCATTGATAGTGTCCGCCGCGGCCCCGGGTAATGACGCCACGCAGGTAGCTGTTGTTTTTCCAGCCGAAGTGCTCACTGCCTTGGGCACGCACAGGTTCACCGGTGTAGTGACGCTGCTGTTCGTGAAAGTGAAGGTTACATTGCCCGTCGGGTTTGTCGACCCGCTGATGGTCGGCGTCACGGTGGCAGTAAAGGTTACCGACTGGTTGACGGTCGACGTTGAGGGCACTGCACTGAGTGCCGTAGTCGTCGTGGCCAAACCAACCGGCTGAGGCACCGTGCCAGTACTGGTCAGGAAGCTCGCATCCCCGCTATACGCCGCGCTGATGGTGTAGTTCCCATCGGAGGGCAACGGTTGCGCGCATGTTGCCGTAGTAACTCCGGACAAGGTGGTCACGCCTGCGGATGCGCAGAGGGTTACGGACGAACCGCCGTTCAACACATAGCTGAATTTCACCGTGCCGCTTGGGTTGGTCGAGCCGGTGACGGCGGGCGTCACGGTGGCAGTGAAAGTTATCGTCTGGTTGACAGGCGGAGAGGGCAGCGAAGAAACCACCCCTGTCGAGGTTGCGGTTTTGCCTACCGGCTGCAGATCTGCGGCCGAGTTGCTTAAGGTGAAATTCGCATCCCCGTTGTATCTTGCTACGACGCTGTTGGAACTGGTCGAGAGGAACGTGACGTTGCAAACCGCCGTGGTTACGCCTGCCGAGGTGGCAACGGTAACAGGAGAACACGCGAGAGGAGTTCCATTGTTGGTGAAGTTCACCGTCCCGGTGGGCGCGGCAGCGCCGGTGAAAACGGGCGTCACGACAGCCGTGAAGGCCACCTGCTGATTGACGGTGGATGAACTCGGCACGGACGAAAGACCGGTCCCCGTACTGGTAACTGCCACAACCTCCGTGCGGGTTGCGGCCGTCCCGGACGAGAAATTGGTATCGCCGCTATAGTTCGCGAAGATCGTGGTTCCGGCCGTCACGCTGGTGAACGAATCGTTGCAGATCGCGGTCGAATTCGTGCTGCCCACCGTGAGCGTAACCGGAGCGCACAACTGCGGTCCGGTCGTTGAGCCCGACGTAAACGTGACGCTCCCCGTGGGCACAACTGTGCCCGACGGCGCCGAAACAGTGGCTGTGAACGTCACCGACTGATTTACGTCCGGAGAAGGGTTTGAAGATGCCAGAATGGTGTTAGCGGCGGTTGTTCCCACACTCTCGGCAATCTGGATCGGGCCGACCGCGTTGAAGTTGCCGTCGCCTGGGTAGGTCGCAGTGATGATATCGGCGGGTGCTACCAGCGCAGAGGTCTGGCATTTCGCGGTCCCTGCGGCGGTGACCGTTGGCGAGCTGCCGCTGCCGCATGTGATCGGGTTCCCGTTCGCTTTAAAGATCACCGTTCCCGTAGGTGCGACTGGGGAGAATGCGGCGGATCCCAGTTGCGCCGTGAAGGTCACACTGGTGCCGACAGTGATCGGACCTGTCGGCGAAGGCGTCAAGGCGAGCGTGGGGCTGAGCTGGTTGATGGTCTGGTTGACCGTAGCTGCCGTAGCCGTCTTGAAATTGGCGTCGCCCGGATAGCTGGCCCCAATCACATCCGTGCCGGCAAGAAGCGCAGAGGTTGCGCAGTTCGCCACGCCGGTGGTTGAATTCACCGTCGCCGGGCTGTTGCAGCTGATTGCGCTCCCGTTGGATGTGAAGCTTACCGTTCCCGAGGGGCTGGTTGGCGTAAACGGAGCGCCGCTCAGGGTAGCTGAAAGGGTCACCACCGTGTTCAGGTTCGCCGCAGTCGTAGCCGAGATGGTCAGCGTGGGGCTCAGCTGGTTGATGGTCTGGTTGACCGTAGCTGCCGTAGCCGAAGCGAAGTTGTTGTCGCCCGGATAACTGGCTCCAATTACATCCGTGCCGGCAAGAAGCGCGGATGTGGCGCAGGTCGCCGCTCCGGTAGTGGCATTCACTGTTGCCGGGCTGTTGCAGCTGATCGCGCTCCCGTTGGATGTGAAGCTTACCGTCCCCGAGGGGCTGGTTGGCGTAAACGGAGCGCCGCTCAGGGTAGCTGTAAGGGTCACCACCGTGTTCAGGTTCGCCGCAGTCGTAGCCGAGATGGTCAGCGTCGGGCTGAGTTGGTCCACGGTCTGCGTCAGGTTGCTCGAGTCGACCTGATTGTCGGCGTAAACGAGGTCTCCTGGAAGGTACGTGGCAGTCACAGAGACGCCGGTGCCGGCCGTGAGCGTGGACGTTATGCACACCGAAGTGTATGTGTTGACCGTAGATAGGGTCACGGGCTCGCCGGTCGCACCGCCGCAGTCGGAGATAGGGGTTCCGCCGTACGTGAATTCGACATTTTGCGTCGGCGCGTCCGTGCCGTCACCGGTAATGGTCGCCGTAAACGTAACCGAATCGTTGACGTTCGAGGGATCTAATCCGGCAGTAAGTGCGAGTGTAAAGGTCGCAAAATCGGTCCCGCCGCTGATCTCGGGCAGCACTGTGAACTCTGTTCCAACCCCGGAAGAACTGGCGCCATTGGCCGTAGCCAGGCTCGCATGTCCGGCCGTTGCGCTGCCGATCACGGTCAGCGATGCGGGACTGTTTCCCACCGCGATTGCAGTGGCGGGCTGCAACGTGCCATCCCCTTTTCCGAACAGTACGCTCGCGGTTGAATCGCTCCCATTGGCGACAGCCACATCGGCCTTGCCGTCGCCATTGAAGTCGGCCACAACCAGGGACCCTGGCTTATTGCCCACGCGATACGGAACGGCCGCCTGGAATGTGCCATCGCCGTTGCCTTTCAGCACGGCAACGGTATTGTCGGTGGACCGCGAGACGATCAGGTCAAGACGGGAGCCGGTCAAGTTTCCCAGCGCAATCGAGGATGGACTGTTCCCCAGCGCGAGCGAGGTTCCTGCCTTGAATTTGCCGGATCCATCGCCAAGCAGCACAGTGCCGGAGCCAGCCGACAGGCACGAGGCTTCGGCGCCGCAGCGATTTGCAACAACGATGTCGAGATTCTTGTCGCCGTTGATGTCGCCAACTGCAAGGGAGATCGGGGAAAAGCCGACCGGGTAGGTCAACAGGCTCTGGAATGTGCCCGCGCCCGCACCCAGCAGGATCTCGACGTTGCCCGGCTCCGTGCAAGTGGATGCGCCGCAATCCTCCAGCACCGCGAGGTCGGGCTTTCCGTCTTTGTTGAAATCGCCCACGGCAATCGCAACGGGAGCTGCGGCAAGCGGAAAGGTCGCAGGCTGGCGGAAGGTGTTGTCGCCCGCGCCCATCAGCACGGTAACGGTTTTGTCGAGCCGGTTGGCCACGACGATGTCCAGGTTCTTGTCACCTTTCAGGTCGGCCAGCGCCACCGATACCGGGCCTGCGCCCACGGTGTAGGTGGAGGAAAGGCGGTAAGCGCCGCTCGCGTCGGGAAGAAACACGGCCACATTTCCGGCCGAGGCGCAAGTGAGGTCGGAACCGCAGTAGTTGGCGACCACCAGGCCCTGCGTCTTGCCGCCGTTGAGAATGCCCGAAGCGATCGAGGCCGGCTGCTGTCCGGAAACATACGAGCGGGCGGCCTTGAACGTTCCGTCGCCATTGCCCCCGGGAATACTCACGGTTTGCGACGAGTGGTTGATGATGGCCAGATCGACATGGCCGCTGCCGTAGAAATCGCCTGCCACGGCGGCCAGAGGCGCATTGCCGGCAATAAAGTCACGCGATTTCGCGAACGTCCCGTCGCCGTTTCCATCCAGCACGCTGAAGGTGTTGCTCTGATTGTTGATCACTACGAGATCGGAAATGGCGTCCCCGTTCACATCTGCCACCACGGCGGAAACAGGCTCATGCCCAACGGCATACGATTCGGGAGAAGCAAACGTGCCGTCACCCTTCCCCAGCAGGACAGACACCAGTTTCTGCCCTGGCTGCGTCACGATCAGATCGACCTTGCCATCTTTATTGAAATCTCCCGTTGCGATCGACGAAAGCGAGCCGGAGGCGACGTTCACGTCTGCAAGCGCGCTGAACAGTCCTTCGCCTTTGCCCAGCAGGATACTGACCGATCCGTCCGTGTTTGCCAATGCCAGGTCGGCGTGGCCGTCGTTGTTGAAGTCCGCCACGGAAAGCGATGTCGGGGTCTTGCTCAGGGAACGGGAGATGGCCTTCTCAAGGCCTCCATTGCCGTTGTTCAACAGGATGGCGAGCAGGTTTCTGGAGGTTCCCGCAACCGCCACATCCACTCGCCCGGTTCCACCAAAGTCGCCCGTCACGATGAAGGATGGATTGAAGCCGACCGCGTAAGTCTGCCGCGCTTCCAGTGTTCCGTCCCCCTTGCCGAGAAGCACGCTGATGGTGCCTGCGGATTGGTTGGCAACCACAACGTCGGGCCTTCCGTCTCCGTTGATGTCGGCCACCAGAACAGAACCCGGCTCCGGCCCGGCAGCATACTCCACTCCGGCTGCAAACTTGCCTTGCCCGGCTCCGAGAAAGACCGTGATATTCCCGGATGCATAGTCTGTCGTGACCAGATCTAATTTACCGCTGTGGCGCAGATCTCCTGTCGCCACGCTCGATGGAGCATAGCCGAGCGGGATCGATGGAGCGACAATGAAGGGTGCGGGCCCGGCAGACTTCAGCGTCGATCCGGCGATCGCCGATTCGGCCGTTTGCGCGCCAATCCCGCCTGCGAGCCATGCGCTGGAAACCAGGAAGACAACCGCTGCCGAGACAAAAGTTCCACACGAGCGAACCGAGTTATAGCGAATCATTTATTTTCTCCAGACGGATGGGCCGGGAATCCGCGATCCGAGTTTGTTGAGTTCCAAACTCGATCGATTGTTTGGGTCAAAGACTATTTTCAACGTGATCGCGCAAAAGAGGGCGCAGGGAAGGAAGCAAAGCCGTCAGCAGCAATCGAAAGCAGCAATCCTCCGGGGTCAGTTAGTTAGAATCCCTTCGGTCAGCACATCGAAACTCGTGGTGGCTGGCATGCCACTTCTTCGAAATTACGGCATTCGCTAGAGATACCTTCTGCTAGAGACACCTTCCGCAATTTGCCAATCAGGAAAGCTGCGGTTCCCCCGGTGTTCGCGCTGAATCAGCCTCTTTTGCCCAGCATTGAACCATCTAAGAAAATGTTTCAGACAGCACTGCGCAACCTTTTTTTCCGTATGAGGCGAGACAATAACACCCGCAAAAATTCATGTCAAGCAAAAAATGCGCCATTGCAAAGTAGTCAATAAGGCCTTGCAGAGCGCATTGGCGAAGCTCTTCATGTCTTCATCATGCTACCCTTTCGTACGCGGAAGGAAAGCGGAAACTCGATGGCAAGCTACACCGCCGGACCTCTTCGCCGGTTACGAACGAGACCAACCCAAACAAGACGAGTCTCCGGTAATGGCGACTTATGAGTCCCTGCGTTTTTGGTTCATTGGGAATGTTAGGGGAGACTCTTCACAGGCTTGCGATCCGGGATCTTCTCGAATGAAATCGAAGTATGGAACAGAGGGTGAAACTCCGCCAGGAATTCACATCGCCGTCGAGATCCTGTGCCATGGACGAGCGCGAGTTGTTTCTCTACGCGATAAGAGGCCCGGTTCCACGGTCTTTATTACCAACATTGATGTTCGAAACGCATTCGTCTTAAGCCGGCCATGGCGGCGGGGAGGTCGAGCCAGGTCCGGCTCCGGGGGCGCGGTTTCTCACCCGGCCCGCTCCGCTTGTTCAGGTCATCCCGAACCGTGGGGAGGGAAACGGCCGCAAAAGGGGGTATCTGGCGGAACCATATTGAGGTATATTGCTGGTAACCGGGAAAGTAACATGGACCTCCCGTATGGGGCCCGAACGACAAGGATCTCATCATGGTTGGACTCGATGCGAAATGGGTTCGAGGAGAATCCCCCAACATAACATTCCGCACCGCGCGCGGAGTATCCTCCGCACCCGCTGTTTTTGTGTGTGCACAACCACTCGCTGCTGCGGCCAAATCAGCCGGCTTTGCCTTTCGAATCCCACCGGTCGTCCTTGCCCCATTCCTCAAGCCGAAACAGTATGATGAAACCGGCAGAAACACACTTTGCAGGCGACGATCGACAAGGCCGGCGCTGAGTTTTGCGGCCTCCGTCCCGTAGTCGTGGAAACGGCGATCGTCTGAGCTTTGTTGCTTTGAGAATCTCTTCCCATCAGGTGTTTGGCCATGGATACCGGGGCGCCAGTCACGCAAATCGGCAAGTACCCAATCCTGGGAGTCCTGGGCGTTGGCGGCATGGGTGTGGTTTATCGCGGCATGGACAAGTCTGTGGGCCGCGAGGTGGCCATCAAGACGCTCACCGCGGCCACCGATGAGCTGCGCCAGCGCTTTCTGCTCGAGGCCCGGTCCGGCATTCTCAACCATCCCAACATCGTCACCGTTTATGACTCCGGCGAGCAGGATGGCCTCCCCTACATCGTCATGGAGTTTGTCCGCGGAGATTCGCTGGAGAATCTGCTCAAGGCCGGGCGTCAGTTTTCTCTGATTGAAAAGCTGGACATGATTCACCAGACCTGCCTGGGACTGGGTTATGCGCACAAGATGGGCGTAGTGCACCGCGACATCAAGCCGGCAAACATCATGCTGCAGCCGGATGGAAATATCAAGATTGTCGACTTCGGTGTTGCCCGCCTGGAAAACCTCTCCGGTCACACCCAAACGGGCATGGTTATCGGTACCTTTCATTACATATCGCCGGAGAGACTCCTGGGTAAGCCAGCCGACGGAAGAGCCGATACCTGGTCGGTGGGAGTTATGCTTTACCGCTTACTCGCTGGGCGTTTGCCGTTTCCCGGCGATGATATCTCCATTCTGCAAAAAGTTCTTCACGAGCCATACGACCCATTGCAGAGCTTGCTGACGGGTTACCCGCCGGCCCTTGATAACGTGCTTGAACGTGCCCTGGCCAAGAAGCCCGCCGATCGTTACGAGACTGCCGAAGATATGGCGGCGGACATCGAAGCCATCAACGACGAACTCAAGCGCGAACATGTGGGCGAAGTGTTAGGCAGCGTGAAGCAACTTATCGAGCAAGAGCAGTGGACCAGTGTCAGGCCTGTATTAGTCGATCTGCAGCGTCTCAATCCGCAGAACACCGAAGTCAAGAAGCTGCTGCGTGAAGTGCAGACCAGGTTATCGCTTCTGCAAAAGTCGGCGCAGCTTCAACAGCTTCTGACCTCGGCTGAGGAAGCCGTCCTCTCGCAGCGTTATGCGGATGCGCTTGAGTTTTATAATCAGGCCGCCCAGATCGAGCCGGAGAATGCCACGCTCGCGCAAAAAATCGTGCACGTTCGCGGATTGAAGGAGAAGGCCGACAGCGTCGTGTCGCTTCTTGGCCAGTCCCGCGATGCCCGCCACCGCAGCGATTTTGCGGCCGCGGCCGAGCTGATCGATCGAGCACTGCAACTCGATGAACGCAATACGGACCTTCGGAACGAGCGGGCAAGGATTGTTCAGGAAGCGGAACTGTCCAGCCGTGAGCGTTCGCGCCACGGGTTCATCGAAGCCGCACAAGGCCAGCTTGCTGCCGAGCAGCATACCGAGGCCATCAAGAATTTGCGCGCGGCACTGGAGATCGATCCTTCCGACGCCGAAACTCAGCGCCTCTACCAGGACGCGGTTGAACGCCAGGAGAAGAAACGCCGCAGCACCATCATCGAACAGATCGTCTCCGAGATTTCCAATTGCATTGCGGCAGAAGATTTCGAGCGCGCACTCTCGCTTATTCAACGTGCGCAGGAACACATGCCCGGAGACGCTGCTTTATTGCGCATGAAGAGCGAAGCGGAAGCCGGGCAGCGCGATAGAGCCGCCAAGAAACTGGTCGAGAAGACAATGCTCGATGTATCGAGTCTGTTTGTCACCAAACCCCAGGAGGCTCTGACCGTTGTTCAGCAGGCGTTGGAACAGATGCCCGGGGAGCCGCGGTTGATTTCTCTCGAGGAGAAGGTCCTTGAGCAAACTCGGAAGGTAAAGACCGAGGAGCAGAAGACCGAATATTTGAAGCGGGCACAAACTTCAATCGACGCCAAGCAGTTTGATCAGGCAATCCAGATTCTGGAGTCTGCGGCCGTTGAGTGCGGCGAAAGCGCGGACCTGGCCTCTCTGCTGACCTATGCGCGCGATCATCAACGAAAGACCGAAGTAAGTCAGGTCGCGGCAAACGCCGCTCGTGAGGCAAGAGGGCTCATTGCGGCCGGTGATTTTGAGACCGCCATCGCCCGCCTGCAGCCGGTTGCGACAGAGACCGGTGATCCTTCGCTGGAGCAACTGCTGCGCCAGGCGACCGCCGGCATGGCGGAGTTTAATCGCCGCGTGGATGCGGCCGTGAACCGCGCGCAGGCATTGAGCCAAACCAATGCTGATCAGGCATTGCAGTTCCTTTCCAGCCAATCGCAGGACATTCAACAGAATGTCCGTGTGAGTGAATTGCGCGCCAGGCTTGAGGCCAGCCGCGCCGGTGTTGAGGCAACCAAGAGCCGGCCCGTGGCGGAGCCAGTCCCAGCCGCAACCGCGATATTCGAATCCGCGCCTGCCATGCAGGCAAGCTCACCGGCCACGGCAACCGTGCCTGCGTGGACTCCGGTGCAGCCAACCGCGCCGCACCCGCCACTTCCAACAGCTCCGCTCGTCATGCAGGCGCCAGTTTCGGCGGCTATGCCTGCGGCTCCAGTCGCCAAACCCGTCAAAGCAAAGTCAGGGTTCCCGTGGGGTCTTGTAGTTGGCTTAGTCGTTGTCGTGCTGCTCGCAGCCGCGGGCGCAGGCTACTGGTTCTTCCTGCGTCCCGCGCCCGCTGTGCCTCTTGGCGCTCTCGAACTCAACGCCACTCCTTACGCCGAGGTGGTGAGCGTAACGTCTGCGAAAGGCGCCGCAATTCCCCTCCCTGCCGGAGATCATTGGACTCCGATGCGCCTGGAAGGAATTCCGGTGGGTAAATACACGGTCAGCTTCAAGGGCGCAGACGGCAGTACGCAGGCTGAGCAATGCGAAGCGGCTCAAACCGCGCAGGTATGCAACATGGTGATGAAGGCCATCGACCACGACTCTATCGAGGAAATCATCGGAGGCGCAAAATGAGGCTTCCGCGATCTGCTTCGATTTTCTGCCTCACTCTTGCCGCAGCTCTTGCGCTGCCGCTGATTGCGCAGGAACGACCGAAGCAGGAAGCCACTGACCTGTTTGAGAAAGGTCAACGCGAAGGCAACGACCGCGCCATGCAGGTTCAGGATATTTGCGCCGCGGCAAAGTTGGAGCCTAAGAACAAAAAGTACCAGGACACATGTAACAGCTACCGCTCCGGCCTTCTCCAGGATGACACGGCAGAGATGGCAATCGCCATTGCCGCTTACAAGAATCATGACATCAGTTCGGCGGAGACTCAGGCAAAGCTAGTTTCAAATTATGACCAGAAGTTATCCGGCGAAGCCCACTTCCTGCTGGATAGGATCAGGAACGATCGACTTGTAACTCAAGTGCAAGCCGCATGGAACAAGGGTGATTTTCAGTCAGTCCTATCGCAGGCGCAAGAGATAACTAACCCGGACGCCAAAGCTTCCGCCAATGTGTACGTCAACAATGTGAATCTCTACAACGGTTACATCGAGCAAGCGCAGAAAGAGGCGCAAAGCAATCCGCAGGACGCGATCAGGCAATTGACGCTGGCGAAAAACCTTAACTCCAACGGTCCTGGCAATCCAGCAGGCATGATAGCCAACTTGCAAAGAAAGCCGGCACCCCCGCCGCCGACTCCCACGCCAGCTCCCAGACCCGCAGGTGATTCGCCCGCGGAAATCGCCAGGAAAGTCAGCAAGCTCATGAGCGACGCGCATAGTGCGGAGCAGCAAGGCGACCCGCAAGGCGCAATGAGCGGCTACGGCGCGGCCTTGAAACTGCAGCCTGGCAACAAGGACGCGCAAAGCAACCTTGACCGGCTGCAACTGGCCGTCAAGAATGATCCTGCCGCCGCCAAAAGCGAACTGACATCGGCCATCCGATATTTCTACCGGTCACAATTCGAAGACGCTGAGCGCGAGTTCAGAGACTACTTGAAGACGCCGGCGACCACGCAAAGTCCCGGCGCGGCGTACTTCTACCTTGGCGCAACATTACTCGAAGAGTCGATGCTTACAACGCCAACATCGAATTGGCAGGGACCTTCGCCGGATGTGGTTTCCGCATTTGTAAGTGCCCGTACTGCAAGTTACCATCCCGTGCGAACCTATGTGTCGCCGGCCGTCCTTAAGATATGGGACGCGACCAACCAATAGCCGGCGTTGGGATGGATTCAAGGAGCAACCGGACCTGATTGCGCGATAAGTTGACTCCGGGCTGGCGGCGGGAAGGGCGATGAGATTCATACAGGCCTGCCTGCCTGCGTCGGACTACTCGTCCAGCAAAACAATCAAGCTCAATTCCGGCGTCGGAATCTCGCCGGGAACGTAGATGCCCACCTGGCGGGTCTGCACCAGGTGATCCCAGCAAGGGCCGCCGCGGCTGACTGCGAAGTACTGGCTCTCAACCCTGGCGGCGATCTGCGCTGGCGCAACAGCCAGGTGATTCAGCGGCAGGCCGGGCAGGGAGCGCTTGATGAGTTCCAGTACAAACCGGGCGGAACAGATCTTCACCAGCTTCGGCGTTCGCTCAATCAAATCGGCTTCGCCGATACGCGAGTGGATCTCCAGAATCCAGCGCGACGGCCCGATACAGCGCTCGTCCTTGATCTCGCCGTTGTAAAGAAAACTCTCCACCGGATGCAACGGAATCCTGATTGCCTTGGAGGGCATGACGATCTCAAGATGACGGCGGATATGCTCATCGAGGGGAGCAAAGCTCGCCCCGTAGTCGAGGTGATTGTACGCGGGCAGCGAGCGGGGATGGACTTCGAGGCCGAAGGTGCAGAGCGCGCCGGCCAGGCGGGACATTTCGCGGTAGAGTTCCTGCGGGTGCACGTGCTTGGAGAGCAGGAAATGCCGCAGCACGGAGACGTTGGAGTTCAACGCGTGCAGAAACCAGTAATGCGCCACGTGACGGGCCGACATGCCGGCCTGAAATACACCCGCCCGCTGTTGCTGCTCGCTGGAGAAGACCGCGCTCTTTTCATCCAGAATGTCGATCAGGCGCCTCAGCATGTCGGTCAGCGTCGGGCTGGCGCTAAGGCTCAAGCAAGGCGGAACGAAACTGTAATCGGATTCGAAGCGCCCCGACCCATCCCGCGTGATGCGCACCAGCGGCATGCTCACATACTGGTCGCTCAATTCCGCTTCCGCCAGCAGCATGAGATTCTTGCGTCCGATGGTGATCGGTTTCTCATCACGGCCCGTATTCTGATCGGGCATCGGCTGATCGATTCCCAGGTAGCGGACGCCGCCGCCGTTGTTCAGGCTGGTGCTCTGGGTATCGCTCAGGTTCGCCGGAACGGCTAGATACATGGTGAGGTGATCGGCCACCGGAGAAAACAGCGTGGTGAACTCGCGCGGAGCCGGGGGCGTGTCCGCTCCCGGCAAATCGAATGCCAGGCCGTCTTCAAAGAGGCCGCGGGCATGAGTGAGGGCAACCGTGCCGTTGCGCAGAGCGTCGTTGTCGAACTGCAGGCCCGCGAACCCGTACGCGTCGCGCCACAAGCTCGAAGTAACAAAATTCAGCGAGTCTTCGAAGTAGCGGCTCTGCGCCTGGAAATGATGCGGTCCCAGGTACATTCCTTCGAACCAGACGGGTTTGGTCAGTTGCTTCATCGTAGTTATCCCGCCTGGGGCAGAAGAATGATCAATTCCATCTGCGGATTGATAAGCTCTCCAGGAACGTGTGCGGCGAAGTTACGCGCGCGCGTGACCGCTTCCCATGCCGCTCCGGACTGGTTGAGGCTGAAGTATTGATACTTCATCTTGACGGGAATCGCACTTGGCGGAACCGACACATGGCTCAGCGTTATGCCGGGCAGCGCCATGTTGATGAGCTGTTCGATCTGCGATGCGGAGCACGCCTTCACAAGTTGCGGAACCTTGCGAATGATCGCCTCCTCGCTGGTATCGGCGGAGAAGGCCAGATACATCCGCGTATTGGCGAGATACTTGTCCTGATCGACCGCGGTCGCGTAGATGGTGTTCTTCACCTGTTTGAGCGGCAAAGAGACAACATTGTTTGGCACCACGGTCTCCAGCAGCATGCGCAGCTTTTCTTCCAGGTCGGTGAAGACCTTGCTCAGGTTGAGATGGTCGTAGAGCGGCAGGTCGCGCGGCCGGACCGTGGTGGAAAACGTGGTGAGCGAAGCGCCCAGCGCGGTGAGCGCAGAGAACAGCTCCTCCGGATGACACCGCTGCCCTTGCAGCAGATGGCTCAGCACGGGGATGTGCGAGTTGACGGTATAGAGCAGCCAGAAGTTGGCAATGTCCGACGCGGTAAAGTCGGCCAGGCTCTGGTTCTTCTGGCGGCGGCCGCCGGCAAGCTGCGTGCTCTTTGCGGAGAGAATCTCGAGAATTCCGTTCACCAGGCCGCGCAGGTAATCGCTGGCCCGCACCTCCAAAAGCGGCGGAACGAAGCGCGTGTTCAGGCGGAAGGCGCCCGCCTCGGTGCGTTCCACATTGGCGATGCGCAGCGCAGAGGAACCTTCGCGGGTTTCGTTTCCGGCCAGCAGGCGCAGATTCTTTCGCGCGATCTGAATCGGCCTTTCACCGGTCCCGGTGTTCTCGTCGCGGACATTGGTAATTTCAGCCAGATAGCGGGAGCCGGCAACGCGGCCCAGGCCGGCAACGTTGAGTCCTTTCAGCTTGTAGTCGGGAACGGTGAGATAGATGTCGAGGTCGCGCACTCCAGGATCGAAAAACTCCGCCAGCGCCTTCGATGGGGGCGGCTGATCGGGGCCGGGAATGTCGAAGATCAGACCGTCGGGGAAGATGCCCGAGGCGCTAGTGACGGCCAGTTGGCCTTGTTCCAGCAATCCCTGGTCGAGCACAACTTCGCTGAAGCCCCAGCCGCAGAACTTGAGCGCCTGTAGCCGAAAATTCAGACTGTCTTCCAGGAACCTGTCCTGCAGTTGCATATGCTGCGGCGTCAGGAAGGTGCCTTTGGTCCAAAGCACAGGTTGCAGTTGCTTCATTGGCAATGACCGAGCCTTAACAATAGTAATTCACCGCAAGGGACGCAAGTGCCGCTTTCATGCAGGCGGGATGGGACGCACGCGGCGCACCCCTGCGTTCCGACCGCTGCGCGCGCAATTGCTGAAGCCGCGCGATTCGCCAGGCCCGCGGCAAGGGCTCTGCCGCGGGCAACTGGATGGCATTCAATTGAGGCCGGCGTTCCCATAGAGCGTTATAGCCCCTTCGGCACCTGGCCCATGGCCTGGCTGGCTGCTTGCTGTGCGCCCGCCGCGGCCTGTGACGCCTGCTGTTGAGCTCCGCTGGCAGCCTGCGTCACTTGCCCGGCTGCTTGCTGCGCCTGCTGTTGCGCCTGCGCGGCTGCCGCCTGTGCCTGCTGCGCCGCCTGCTGCGCCTGCTGTTGCGCTTGTTGCGCGGCCTGCTTGGCCTGTTGCGCCGCCTGCTGGGCCTGTTGCGCAGCTTGTTGCGCCGCCTGTTGGCCTTGCTGAACGGCCTGCTGCGCCTGCTGTTGCGCCTGTTGAGCGGCCTGCTGGGCTTGCTGTTGCGCCTGCTGCGCGGCCTGTTGGGCTTGTTGCGCGGCTTGCTGGGCCTGCGCCGCTGCTGCCTGTGCCTGTTGTTGAACCTGGGCGGCCGCAGCTTGCGCCTGCTGCTCAGCCTGCTGTGCGGCAGCCTGGGCCTGCTGGGCCTGCTGTTCAGCCTGCGCAGCCGCCTGCTGTGCCGCCGCCTTGGCCTGGCCCACGGCCTGATTGGCGGCCTGCTGCGCCTGCTGCGCAGCTTGCTGCGCTTGGGCAGCGGTCTGTTGTGCCTGCTGTTCCACCTGCTGCACGGCCTGCTGCGCCTGCTGCTCAGCCTGTTGCGCGGCCTGTTGTGCCTGGGTCGCGGCTGCCTGTGCTGCGTTGGCCGCCTGTTGCGCACCCTGGGCCGCCGCTTGCGTAGCTTGCTGTGCAGCTTGTTCCGCCTGGTTGGCTGCGCTCGATGCCGCGCCCGCGGCTCCGGCAGCGGCCCCCTCCGCACCACTGATCACATTTGCGGGCGCCGGCGATCCGGGCTCCAGCAGGGTTCCCTGCGCGCCGGCAGCAGCCGCAGACCCACCCGCGGCCGCGGCGCCCGGAGACGACGCGAAATCTCCGCCACCCAGTTTGGTGCCCGTCTTGCCGTCGTCCGCCTTGTCCGGATCGGTGGGCGACCCGGGACTGGTCGGGCTGGCCGGGCTGGTCGGGCTGGTCGGGCTCGGAGCGTTGGCCGATCCGCCCCCGCCTCCGCTGTTGATCATCACCATGGTTCCAGTAATGGAGACACCCGACGGGCCGATCACGATGCTGTTGCCGCCGGACACCAGAGTCAGGGTGACGCCCGCCTCGATGGTAACCGTGGTGCCGCCTTTAAGATCAATCGATGTGCCCGCATTGTGAGAGTAGGCCGTAGCAGACGCTGAGACCAGGTTCGTCCCCGCGTTCATGTTGATGGCTTGTCCGGTCTTCACGTTGAGATTCTGGCTGACGCTGGTGTTCGCGTCTTTGCCCACGCTCTCGATCAAGCCGCCGGAGACGGTAGTGTTCACATCTTTTCCAACCGACTCGATGACTCCGCCCGTGACGGTGGTGTTGACATCTTTTCCAACCTGCTCGACGACTCCGCCCGTTATGTTGGTGTTAACATCCTTCCCAACCGTTTCGATGACGCCGCCCGTTACCTGGGTGTGCAGGTCTCCGCCCACGGTTTCCATCTGGTCCTTGGCCACGGTCAGGCTGCGGTTGTTGCCGATTGCCTCGCGAGTGTCATGCAATACCTGCGTATCGTAGTCGTACTGCGCGCGAATGAAGACCTGCTCGGCGCCCGTCTTGTCTTCAAAACGAAGCTCGTTGTAGGTGCTGGCGCTGCCTCCTTTGGAACTGCGCGTCATGAAAGTGCTGCGTGTCTGGTAGTCCGGTAGCTTATACGGGACAACCTGGGTTGCGTTATAGACGCGCCCAGTGACAATCGGCCGGTCCGGGTCGCCTTCGATGAAGCTGACGATGACTTCCTGGCCCACACGCGGAATGGTCATCGAGCCCCAGCCCTGCCCGGCCCAGTCCTGCGAAACCCGCACCCAGCAGGAGCAGGCGCCCGCGCGATCCCAGGGAAACAGAACCACCACGCGGCCGTACTTGTCTACCCAGATCTCTTCGCCATCGCTACCGGAGTCTGCGTCTCCGCTGTTCTGATCCTGGCTTTTGCCGACTACGACCGCGGTCTGCGGCCCCTGCACAAAGGGTTTGGGCGTAAGGCGCGCGGGCCGGAACGTAAGATTCCCCGGAATGCAGGTGAAGTGGTTGGAGTAGCTGTCGCCCCCGCCTTGCTCCCCACCGCCGCTGCTGCTGTAGCCGCCGGCTGCCGTAGCCGTATGCTGGATCTCGGTCAGCAGGTAGGTGGTGTTCATTCCGGGCTGCGGCGCATCCGTCAAATCGAAGTTGTAGCCGGTGGTGAAGGCGCGGCAGACACTGGAACCCTGAAGGGCCCCAAAACCTGCCTCCACTTCCTGCATGCGCAGTTTGGCCGCAGCCGTCCCATCCGTGCGGTTGGTGTAATCGCCGGGATAATCGTACAACTCAAAACTCAGGATGCTCGAGTCCCCCCAGACCGTTGTCTCGGAGATCAGCAGGTTCGCCGCGGGAGTCTCGAAATAATAGTCGTTCAGCGTATATTTGCCGCTCAGCAGTACCTGCTCAAAACTGATGGTGTTGACGACATCGTCCTCGTCCAGCCCTCCGCCGGCCAAATTGAACCCGGCTGTTTCCTGTCCTGGGCAGGATGAAAGGCTGTTGGATGAGTCGGCGATGACCATCGTGTGCTTATCCGACTCATGCTCAAAGTAGTAGAAGATTCCGTACTGCTCCATGAGCCGGGAGATGAAGTTGAAATCTGTCTCGCGGTATTGCACGCAGTACTCGAGGGTCGGGTAGGTGTTGTTCAACTGAAATTTGAAATCGGTTTGGCTGCGGTCGGAAAAGACCTCCTCAATAATGGCGTTGACGGTTTTATTGTGGAAGATCTTGCAATCCGCATAGCGCGTCAGCAGCCACGTCCAGGGCACTACTTCCATTTCATATTGCACGAATATTGAATCTTCGCCGCTCACCGCAAAACGGCTGACCAGGCCGTTGAAATAGCGCTGGGTGCCGTCGGATAGAGTCACGTTAATGGTTACGTTCTTGCCGACGATATCTTGGAATTTGACCGCTTGGAAGCCTTCGACGGCCTTTTCCTGCAGCAGGTCGAGCTGAAACTTGAACAGGCGCGACATCGCCTCGTGTCCGCTGAAACCGGTCAGCAGAAGCGACTCGTCCGGATACCCGAGATCGCTGAGACCCGTGTCGATTGATATGAGCCGACCTTCTTGTGTATAGGGCATTTTGGTCCTCCTAAGTATCGGACGATTCGCTTCATCGGTCAATTCATGTGTTCATGTTTTAAACACTGCTCCAAACCTTCTAATCGCCCCTCCACGATTCTCTCGTCGACGCCCAAGCCCTTACCGGGACCAGCTTCGAGTTACTTCCCTTCCGGCAATGTAAGTGGGGGCCCCTTATCGCCGTTGTTTCATTCGTCCAGGGTTCCCGATCCTGGATACTTTTCGCATTACGAATTCTCGGCTACGGATGCGTTTGGAACGTGTGCCGCCTCATCCGTGCCATCGCTCAAGCAAAATCAATGCTTGCTATAAAACCCCTGGGGAAACGACGGTCCTTGATTCCGGCTGCTTCGCGGCTTCCTCAGCACGCGCTGCTCAACACCAGCGCCACCACTGAATCGCCCTGATAAACGATGCGCGCCTGGCAGTTGCAGGAATCGCCTCGAAACACCGTCGCATGGGAGCCCGGCGGGTCCCCCATCGATTGGTCTTCCGGTTTGCTCCAGTCGATTCCGCAACCGCCTTTGCCGTAGGATTCGGATTCCCCTTTCTTCAAAAGCGCCAACGCCTTTTCGCGATTCAAGCCCCGAAATTCGGCACGCTGCATCGAAGATTCGATCGTCGCATTGACCTGCGCGTCCAGGTGCGCCTCATCGCGAAATGCATACGAAAGCGCGATGCTGTCTCCCTCCTGCTTCACGCTGCAGCTTTGCGGCTTTCCCAGTTGTTGCAGCATCTTCTTGTAGAACGGCCCGGCTTCCACGCGCTGTTGAAGGTCTCTCACTTGTTTCTGACTGGCCGCGGCCATGCTTGCGAGTTCGGGAGGAGCGCACGGCGACGCCGGGCTCTGCGACCAGCTCACACGCCCCCCGAGCAGAGAAAGCGCCAGCAACAATGCGGCCGCGCAAAATCGAGCAGGCGTTAAAACTGCGCGTGCCATCGTACCAGCCCTCCTTCTTTCTCCAGGAACTTGCCCAGGCCGGGCAGCCCCCGGATCGCCTTCTTGATGGCGGCGCCGTCCTTGTCGACCGGCTGCACATCGAAAGCGTCTCCGGTCAGATGCTTGCTCAACTGAGCCAGTTGAGCGTCGGTCAGACCGTCCATCACACCCTTCAACCCGTCGGCGATTTCCTTTCTCGTTTTCTTGTCCTTGTTATCGTTGACCCATTTCTGGCATGCTTTGCTCGCTGTGCTCTCCGTGTACGTCTCCTCGATCCAGGTGCGATTGAGCACCACATTGCTGGCCATCGCACTGGCTTGTTCGCTCTTGTCCCGGTGTCCGCTGGTAAACACCACGGCCGGGTACTGTTTCTTCAGTGCGTACGCAGCAGTTTTGGCAGTGTCGGATAGATTGAGAGCCTCGATATCCGCGTCAGTCTTCGTCGCGTCCGTTCCCGCCTGCGCCGCCGCGTGGTCGTTCACCCCCACGGAACCCGGCGTATCGCCCACCGGAACCTTGATATTCGGATCGGCGGCGTCGTTTTGTCCCGTGGGCCCCGGCGTCGCAGGCGCCTTCGCATGCGGGTCAAGACCTTGCGGAGTTGGAGGTTGCGATCCGGCCATTGAAGTAATTCTCCAGTGATACCGGCACTCCGGGTGCCGGCATAACATCATGCGTAGCTGAAGGCCCCGTCTTCTCCAATGCTCACGTGGATCGCGGTCATTTTTTCGCCCTCCGCCATGCCGCCCAGAATCTTGCGAGAAATATCCGGCAAAAGAGTATTGGTGAGGATATTGTCCACGTTCCTGGCGCCGCTTTCCACTTCCGTGCAGCGGTTGGCGACTTCGTTCAGGAAAGCGTCGTCGTAGGTCAGCTTCACCTTGTGATTCTCCAGGATGCGGCGCTGAATCTTGCCCAGCTTGAGGCGGATGATCTGCTTCAGCGCCTCGTCGCGCACCGGGTAATAAGGGATGAGAACCATGCGCCCCAGGAAGGCCGGCTTGAAGATCTTGTTCAGGTCCGGCTTGAGTGCCTCGATCAGGGCGCGCGGGCCGGGCGCGGTCTCAGGATCGACCAACAGCTTCATCATCTGGTCGGTGCAGGCGTTGGTGGTCAGGATGATGATGTTGTTCTTGAAGTCGATGGAGCGGCCTTCCCCGTCTTCCATGTTGCCCTTGTCGAAGACCTGGAAGAAAATCTCCAGCACGTCGGGGTGGGCCTTTTCAACCTCGTCCAGCAGCACCACGGAGTAAGGCCTGCGCCGCACAGCTTCGGTCAGTACGCCGCCCTCGCCGTAGCCGATGTAGCCCGGAGGCGAACCCTTCAAGGTTGAAACAGTATGGGATTCCTGGAACTCGGACATATTGATGGTGATCAGGTTGTGCTCGCCGCCGTAAAGCAGGTCGCTCAACGCCAGCGCGGTTTCCGTTTTTCCCACGCCGCTGGGGCCGACCAGCATGAATACGCCGACCGG
>DATKGE010000024.1:0-10945 GCA_035510955.1 Occallatibacter sp.
TCTACTGGGGCGGGCTGATGGTGGGGCGCTTTATCGGCTCGGGATTACAGCAGAAGGTGAGCCCGGGGAAGATGCTCAGCGTGTTTGCGCTGTGCGCAATGGGGCTGGTGGTGGTGTCGATGTTCACCGACGGCGGAGTGGCGGTGTGGAGCATTTTGCTGGTAGGGCTGTTCAACTCGATCCAGTTCCCCACGATTTTCACGCTGGGCGTGGCGGAGATGGGGCCGCTGACGGGCGAAGCGTCAGGGTTGCTGATCACCGCGATCGTGGGCGGGGCGGTGATTCCGGAGCTGCAGGGAGTACTCGCGGATCGGATTGGGATTCATCACGCCTTTGTTCTGCCGATCCTGTGCTATGCGTACATCGCGTGGTATGGCGTGCGAGGGTCGCGGGTGAAGGACCCGAGAAGCGCGTAACGGGAGAGCGATTGGTATTCCCTCTGTACCCTGCACGCTGAACCCTGTACCCTGCTCTTCGTGATGTCATCGCCTCTGCTGCTGGCTGGTCAGCCGCTCACGCTGGAAGAAATCTCCGATGTTGCTTTGGGGGGCCGCACAGCTGCGCTCGATCCGGCGGCGCTGCCGCGTATCCAGTCGTCGCGCTCCGTGGTGGATGGACTGCTCAGGCGCGGCGAAACCGCATATGGCGTGAACACCGGGTTTGGGAAGCTTTCCGATGTGCGCATCGAACCGGGCGAGGTTCGGGTTCTGCAGCGGAATCTGGTGCGGAGCCATGCTTGCGGAGTGGGCGAGCCGCTGCCCGAGGAAGAAGTCCGCGCGATGCTGCTGCTGCGGGCGAACGTGCTGGCCAAGGGATTCAGCGGGGTCAGGCCGGAGCTGCTGGAGATGCTGCTGGCGCTGCTGAACTACCGCATTCATCCGGTGATTCCGGCGCGCGGATCGGTGGGCGCGAGCGGAGATCTGGCTCCGCTGGCGCATCTGGCGCTGGCGATCATCGGCGAAGGACGGGTGCTCGCTGGCGGACGGCAGGTTCCGGCGGCGATGGCTCTGCTGCAGGCTGGGCTTCGGCCGCTGGTGCTCGAGGCAAAAGAGGGCTTGGCGCTGCTGAACGGAACGCAGGCGATTACGGCAGTCGGCGGGCTGGCGCTGGCGCGCGCCTTGCGTGTGGCGGAGCTGGCCGATCTGGCTGGCGCGATGACGCTGGAGGCGCTCAAAGGAACGCCGACCCCGTTCGACGAGCGGATTCACGCGGTGCGGCCGCATCCTGGACAGATGGCGACGGCGGCGCATCTGCGGGGTTTGCTCGAGGAGAGCGAGATTCGCGAGTCGCACCGGCACAACGATCCGCGGGTGCAGGATGCATATTGCCTGCGCTGCATGCCGCAGGTTCACGGAGCGGTCCGGGGCGCGCTCGGGCAAACGCGGACGACGATGGAGATCGAAACCGGTTCGGCGACGGACAATCCGCTGGTGTTTGCGGAAGGAGAGATTCTTTCCGGCGGGAATTTCCATGGGGCGCCACTGGCGCTGGCGCTCGATACGAGCGCCATCGCGCTGACCACGCTGATGGGCATTGGCGAGCGCCGCATCGATCGGCTGGTCAATCCGGACATTAATGAAGGATTGCCTCCTTTCCTGTCGCGGACGCCAGGAGTGTCGTCGGGTTTCATGATCGCGCACATCGTGGCGGCGGCGCTGTTGAATGAGGCGAAGGTGCTCGCGCATCCGGCGAGCGCGGACAGCGTGCCGACTTCGGGCGGAAAAGAGGACCACGTTTCAATGGGTATGACGGCGGCGCTCAAGTTCCGGCAGATTGTGGATAACGCCGAAAGACTGCTGGCGATTGAGCTGCTGTGCGCGGCGCAGGCGCTGGAGTATCGATTGCCGCTGAAGCCGGCGCGGCGGATCGAGCGGGCTTTCGGCACGATTCGCCAGATCGTTCGTCCGCTGGACGAAGACCGCGTGCTCTCCAACGACATCGAATCGTTGGCAACCGCGCTGCGCGATGCCCGCTTCGACGAGTGGAGAAACTGAAGAAAGCTGAGGCAGGCTCGTCTCGCTCCAGGCTCCCAGCTCCAGGCTCCCGGCTTCGTCCTCAGTACTCGATGCCGCGCTGCGCGAGGACGCCTTTTTCATAGGCGTGCTTCACTTCGCGCATTTCGGTGACGGTGTCGGCGATGGCGACGAGCGATGGATGCGCGTTGCGGCCGGTGAGAATGACGTGGACCATTTCCGGCCGCGCCTCGAGCGTCTCGACGACTTTCGCCGGGTCGAGCATGCCGTAGCTGATGGCGTAATTGATCTCGTCGAGGATGACCATGTCCCAGTCGCCGGAGAGGATGGCGGTGCGGGCTTCGGCCCAGGCTTCTTCGACGAGGCGGATGTCTTCGGGATCGGTTTCCGCGCCGCCGATTTTCACGAAGCCGCGGCCCATCTGGCGGAGAACGAAATTGTCGCCGAACGCTTTGGTGGAGTCGAGTTCGCCGTAGTGCCAGGAGCCTTTGAGGAACTGGAGCATGAGCACCTTCATGCCGTTGCCGACGGCACGCAGAGCGGTGCCCATGGCCGCGGTAGTCTTGCCCTTGCCGGGGCCGGTGTTGATCAGGATCAGTCCGCGACGGGAGTCAGTCATATCAGTTAGCAGCTGCCAGCTAATAGCTTACAGTTTCGAGTGCCTGGAGACGGAGGAGTCGGCAGACTGTGACATTTTGGTCTCAAAGTGCCAACTGTCAGCTGTTATCTGTCAGCTGACGACTGTTCAGTGTCCCCCGTGATAGGGATGGCCAGAGAGAATTGTAAATGCCCGGTAGAGCTGCTCGGCCAGCACCAGGCGGGCCAATGCGTGGGCTAACGTCATGGGCCCGAGCGACAGCAGCAGATCGGCGCGCTTGCGGGCCGGCTCTGACCATCCGCTGGCCGGCCCAACGGCGAAGACCATGTGCTGGACGCTGTCGTCGCGCCGCGCACCCAGCCAGGCAGCAAAAGCCTCGGAGGTCATTGTTTTGCCCCGGCTGTCGAGAAGCACCAGCAGGGCCGGCGTCCTTCCCTGGCGCCGGGTCAGCCAATCCGCGAATGCCTCCTGGCTTCGAAATGTCTCGGCCTGGCAACGCGCAAACCCCGAACATCGCTCGAGATAGACCTGCACAAGAGCATTCAACCCATCCTTCGAGCCGGGACGGGCGCCGATGTGGGCGAGCGTGAGCTGCATGGGGAGGAGGATAGCGCACCAAGGCAGGGTTCGGCAGCAAGGGTTTCACGGGATGCAATCCCCAAAACTGGGGAGCAGGATGCCATTTTTGGGATATGCGGCGCCAAACATACGCAATTCCATATTGTGCCTTCTTTTGGATTATCAACGAAATGTCACCAAATCATTTCTTTTCAGAGACAAGAGGCTTATTTTTAACTGCGGGAGAGAATGGCAACCGTCATGCAGGTATAGCACCGGGTAAGTAGCACCCGGCGTTTCTTTGGAAGGCGTTTTTGTAAGCGGCGCTCCAAGGAGATAAAACCGAAAAGCGCCTACTTTTTTAGCAATCTCAATCTTTTTTGTATCTTGATCGCGAATCGGCCCACCCCACCGAGATGCGGCTGCACTTTAAGCGGATCCAGAGGCCTTTTATAAAGACGGTCTTTCGTTCCCTACCCAAATCTGAAGGAGATTCAATGCGATTTATTCGTTTGCAGAACGCGGTCCTAGGGCTCGGGCTTCTTGCCGTCGCCGGTTTTCTGGCGAACACCACGGCAACGGTTGCTCATGCCCAATCGGCCGTGACCGGCGCAATGAGCGGTACGGTTTCCGATGCGACGGGCGGGGTAGTTCCTGGCGCGACAGTGGTGGTGATCGATGCGGGCACGGATGCCAAGCAAATCGTGAAGACCAACGCCGAAGGCCGCTACACGGTTGGCCTGCTGAAGCCGGGCCTTTATAAGGTGACCGCGTCCGCTGAGAGCCTGAAGTCGGACACCCTCGAAGTAACCGTAATCCTCGGCACAACCGTTCCGAGCGACATCAAGGTAACCCCGACCGGCAACAGCACGGTCATCGAGGTTACCTCGACGAGCTTGCCGCTGGTCGATACGCAGAATGTGGCATTGGCGACGACCTTCAATGAAGAGCAGATTCAGGAACTGCCCACTCCCGGCGGCGACGTCACGACGATTGCCTTTACAGCGCCTGGAGTAGTGGTGAATGCCGGCGGGTCTTACGGCAACTTCAGCTCTGACGGTCTGCCCGGCATCTCCAATCTTTTCGTGTTGAACGGCTTCGACAATCAGGACCCGTTCCTCAATCTGAACAACTCCGGAAGTTCGAATTTGACGTTGGGTCAGGGCGAATTGGCCGAAGCGACGGTGGTTCAGAACGGCTACAACTCGCAGTATGGCCGCGCCGCCGGAGCGGTCATCAACTACACAACCAAGTCCGGCAGCAACAAGTTCCATGGATTGCTCGACTACAACTACAACGGAACGCTGCTGAACGCGAACGGATGGTTCAATAACTTCAACGGCGCGCCCCGGCCGCACGCGGTGTCGAATCAGTGGGCGGCGAATACGGGCGGACCGATCATCAAGGACAAGGTCTTCTTCTTCGCGGACTTTGAAGGCCTTCGGTATGTTCTTCCTGCCAGCGGCTACTTCACCGCTCCGTCATCGCAACTTGAGGCCTATACGCAAAACACAATCGCCTCGGAGGCGCTGCCGTCCAGCGCCCTTGACTTCGCTAACCAGGGTTTTGCTCTTTACAACGCGGCGTCCACAAAATTCGGCGCGGCGGCTGTAACTGCCGCGCAGTCCGGCTCCTTGGGCTGCGGCGCGGGTGCTAATGGTGGTCTGGGAGGCACGACCGCCCCGGACGGGGGGACATTCGGTGTCGACACTCCCTGCATGGTTCAGGCTTTTGGCGCAGCCAACAACATCAACAAGGAGTGGCTCTTCACCGGCCGCGGCGACTGGAACATCAGCGACAAACACAAGATTTACGGACGCTACAAGATGGATCGGGGCTCGCAGCCGACTTACACCAGCTTCATCAATCCCCTGTTTGACGCGGTGTCGATCCAACCCGAGTATGAAGGCCAATTCAACGACAGTTATGTGATCAGCCCGACGAAGACCAACGTCTTTGTGGCTGCAGCCAACTGGTATTCGGCCTACTTCGGGCCGGCCAGCAACTCAGCGGCGGAGGCTGTTTACCCGTTCTTCAGCATAACGGACGCCGGACTCGACGGCAGCGGCACGGCCCAAAGCGGCGGTCTTTCGCTGCTGGGAGTTCCAGACAATCTGACTCAGGGCCGCAACGTAACTCAATATCAGCTGGAGGACGATTTCAGTTGGATCCACGGCAAGAACACGTTCAAGTTAGGCGCGAACTTCCGCCGCGACCTGGTTGAGGATTACGATCAGCAAATCGAGACAATTTTTCCAGAGCTTCTGATTCTCGATCTGCCCGACTTTACCCAGGGCCAGATTGGACCCTCGAACGAGTTCTATCCTTTCAACAGCTACAATCAGGCGTTCACCAACGCATCGAGGGCGCACTTGGCGCTCTATAATCTCGGCGCATATTTTCAGGACGAGTATCAGGCTCTGCCGAAGCTGAAGCTGACCTTCGGTTTCCGCGTCGACCGGACCGGCAACCCCCTCTGCCACGGCGGCTGCTTCTCAGAATATGGTTCCGGGACGTTTGCGTCCGGCACGCTGACATCCCCGTTCAGTTCCGCAGCAGGAGGTCCGATTAACCCGGTGAACGCGCACCCTTTCCCGAGCGTCGAGATAGGGAACTTCCAACCTCGTTTCGGATTCAACTACAGCTTCGACGAGAAGACCGAAATCCGTGGAGGGGCGGGGATCTTTTCCGACCTTTACCCGGCAGGGTTCCTGGACGGGGTTATCCAAAACTTCCCCAACTACTTTGCTCCGGCCATTACGAGCGGAATCGTTGCGCCTTCAGGCGCGGGCAACGTAGTATCGGCGGCAGCGGCCGCTAACAGCGCCGTCCAGAGCGGATTCACGGCCGGAGAGGGTTGGGGCGCGATCAACACGGCGCTGACCAGCCTGCCTTCGCCTGTGTCCGCCAGCCCGCCTCCAATTAATGCCTACTTCGGCGGGGAGTTCAAGGTGCCGGAATATGTGGAATACAGCTTGCAGTTGCAGCGGCAACTCTCGAGGAGCGACGCCGTCATCGTCACCTATGCCGGCAACTACGGTTATAACGAGGTGCTTATTAACCCGTTCATTAATCCCACTTCAGGCGCCTTCAATCCGGCCGACGGAGCCTGGGAAGCGACCGGCTCTCCAATTATCGGTGGCATCGGCAATACTCCCCCTAACCAGAACTTTGGCAAGGTGACGGCATACACCAACAACGCGCACTCGAACTACAGCGGGTTGCAGTTGAGCTACAAGCGCAATTCGCACGGCTTGACCGGGCAGTTGAACTACACATGGAGCCACTCGCTGGATACCATCTCCAACGGCGGCGAAGGCGAGCCCTTCAATGGGGTCTCGGTGAGCGGCCAGGTCACTCCCGCCCTGGGACCCGGAAATCTGAATTACTCCAACTCGGATTACGACGTTCGCAATAACCTTACCGGCGATCTGGTTTACGAAGAGCCGTTCAAATTCCGGAATCAGATCGAGACCAGTGTTCTTGGCGGATGGGTAGGCAGCATCAAGACTTACGCGAGGAGCGGCGAGCCGTTTTCCGTCGTGACATCGCAGAGCGGGGACTATGGGCAACTGGGCAGCCTGCTGCTGGCACAAACGAATCCCGGAGTCACAAAGCTGACCAACCTCGCATCCAGCAATCCGCATTCATGCGTAACCAACGCCAACTGCCTCGACAGTACTCAGTTTGTTGCGCCCGGTGCCCAAACCACCTTTGGCAACGTGCGCCGCAATGCTCTGTACGGACCTCATTATGTGGACTCGGATCTGGCGCTGTCCAAGGATTTGGTCAAGTGGGAATCGATGACTCTCAGGATTGGAGCAAACGCCTACAACGTATTTAACCATCCCAACTTCCAACCGCCGGGTGCAGGCATCGGCACCTCGACATTCGGAGCAATCACCAGTGTTGCGGCGCCGCCCACCAGCCCGTACGGATCGTTCCAGGGAGCTGCCGTTACCGGACGCGTGCTCCAGGTGTTCGGCAAGTTCACTTTCTAACCAGCGCCGGCAATGCCGGAACAAGAACGCACAATGGGCGCCCGCGATGGGTGCCCATTGTGCGTTTATGCGTGAGGTAAGTTCCGGGCCTTTTCGCTTCATCCCGAAAGCCGACACCCAATCAAGCCCGCTTGCTGGTCCTCTTTCGAGCAACCGGCTTTTTCGCGGCAGCCTTCTTCGGAGCGGGTTTCGTTAGAGCGAGCTTCGCTGCCGCCTTCCGAGGAACAGAAGCCGCGGGTTTGCGTTTGGTGGAGGTCCTGGTCCGGGCGGCGCGGGTTTTGGCGGTGAGGGCGGCCTTTAATTCCGCGTCAAACTCGACCGGTGTGAGCGGGCGGGCCGACTTGCGCAGGCGCTCGATGTCGTAGAAGGCGCGCCGTTCGGTGAGAAACACATGGACCACAAAGTCGACGTAGTCGAGCAGGATCCAGTCGCCCTTCCGGCGTCCCTCGACGGAGTTGGGATAAACCCCAAATTCCTTCTTGAGGCGATGTTCGATCTCGTCGGCAATGGCGATGGCCTGACGATCGTTGCTGGCTGAGGTGACGAGGAAGAAATCGGACAGGCCGGAGTCGATGGGGTCGAGCTCCAGAATACGGGTGTCTTCGCCTTTTTTCTCTTCACAGACCTGGGCGGCGGCTTGCACGAGGATACGGGTTTGCTGGTGGGCTTCGGTTGTTGTCATTCGGTGGAAATCTTCTCCAGCCTTAATCGTAGTCGCTCGCTTCTCACGCGGCAAGCCGAGGCCGGCCGAAACCCCTATCGATAAAGCCGGTGCGCGCGGATGTAGTTCAAAACCGCAATGGGCACAAGCCGTCGCCCCGCATCGGGCGATTCAGGCGCGGCGACCACTGCTTCGCGAGCCCCGCCACGGATCAGGCCGCGGATGCGGGAAGCGCTGATCTCGATGTCCAGACCTGGAAGCAGAAAGAACGGCGAATTCTCCCCGGCCCCGTTGCGGAGAATGAAGGTGCGAACCTCGACGGCAGGGTCGGGCCTTACCGGGGCGCCGGGAACCACGCCGGACGCGGCCTCCATGGTCAGGCCAAGCGGCAAAGCGTCTCTCAGGCCGTCCAGCGGCTGGCCGGGCCGCGAAGCCACAATCAGCGGAGCGACAAACGGAATCTCCGCCGAGCGATGCCACCGACGGAGACCCAGAAACGAGTCCGCGCCCATCAGGCAGAACAGGATTCCCCCCGGCGCGAGTTCGATGCGCAGATGGAGAAGCGTATCGAGCGTGTAGTTAGGGGCAGCGGAAGGACGGGGCGCGTCGGCCAGCGAAACTGCGAACCCTGGTTCATCAGCGATTGCCAGCCGGGTCATGGCCAATCGGTCTTCAAAGCCGGCGGTCGACCCCTGCGGCTTGAGCGGCTGCGCGCCCACCGGTGCAAAGAGCACGGAGTCCAGCGCCAGAGTGGCACGCGCGGCACGCGCCACGGCCAAATGGCCCTCGTGGGGCGGGTCGAAGCTGCCGCCAAAGAAGGCGACACGCTTGCCGGCGGTAGAGGTCGACTCCATTTCTCTATCGTACCCTTGCAGAAATGGGCGTCCGCTGCCGGCAAGGCCCTCTGGTAGCATCAAATTCACGACGATGCGTTACCTGATTGCACTTCTGGCCCTGGCTGGCGTGGTGGTTTCCTCGCTCGCCCTGCAGGTTCACTACTCCACCTCCACCGAGCCGTGCGACATCAACGCCAAATGGGATTGCGGCATCGTGAACCACAGCCCGTTCGCAGAAATCCTGCACATTCCTGTGGCGGCAATCGGCATCGCCGGCTACCTCACGCTGGCCGGGCTGGCGCTGGCCAGGCGCAGGCGGTTTCTGGCTGGGCTGGCGCTGGCGGCGCTGGCATTTTCTCTCTATCTCACATACATCGAAAAGTACGTGCTCGAGGTGTATTGCATCTACTGTGTCACCTCGCTGGGCATCATCGTCGTGACCACGCTGCTGAGCCTGTGGTGGGTATTCACGGCTCCGCCTGCCGAGCCTTCCCGTTAGAGCCAAGGCAGGATGTGTGATCCGCGGCACGGCTCTGTCCCGCGATCATCGTCATCCTCCCCTGGCACTGATAAAATTGAACTGAAGCTATGTTTAGAGATAGATATGCGCGCTGGATGTACGAGTGGGAGACGCGGCTTACCATGCGCGACGAGAACCGCGTGGTGCGCCCGCTGGAGTGGGGCTTCGAATGGCTCGAGCCTTTCCTTGAGGCGAACGGCTTCGGCGCCGCGGTGCCGAGCCCCGAGGTTGCACGCGATCCTGCCGCCGCCGAAGCGGCCATGGTCCGAATCAACGAGATGCTGATCCGCCACGGCGACAAGTTCTTCGGTTACGATCACCCCACCGATTTCCGCCTGGAAGAACGCCATCCACAGCTTTACCCCACCAACGTTCGTCCCGAGACACTGGCCCAGGACGCCTCAATTAAGCAGCAGGCTGTCGAAGGCAAGATTCCCGCGGCGCAGTTTCTGCGCTTCACTTCGCCGGAGCGCTCGCCTTATACGGAGAACGATCTGGTCAATGCGCGCTGGTATCCGGCCCCCGCGCACAAAGACCCGAAGCGACCCAAACAGGCCATCGTGGTGCTGCCGCAGTGGAACTCCGACGGCTTCAGCCACAACGCGCTCTGCACCCTCTTCAATCGCATGGGAGTCTCGGCGCTGCGCCTGTCCATGCCCTATCACGACATTCGCCGCCCCGCGGAGCTGGAGCGGTCAGACTACTCCGTCAGCGCCAACATCGGGCGAACACTGGCGGCGTGCAGGCAGGCCGTCGTGGATATTCGCTGCTGTCTGGACTGGCTTGAAGAACAGGGCTACGAGCACTTCGGCGTACTCGGCACCAGCCTCGGCTCCTGCTACGCGTTTCTCGCCAGCACCTTCGACAAGCGCATCCGCGTCAACGCCTTCAATCATGCATCCACGGCATTTGGCGACGTAACCTGGGCCGGTCAAAGCACGCGTCATGTGAAGCAGGCTCTGGAAGATGCGGGGCTTACTCAGGATCGCGTGCGTGCGCTCTGGTCTGCGGTGAGCCCGTGCAGCTACTACGCCCGGTTTGCTTCACCCGAAGCCGGCGGCCCCGACAAGCGCGTGCTGCTGGTCTACGCCGACTACGACCTCACCTTTCCCCGCGAATACTCTCTGCAGGTGGTGGAGGCATTCAAGCACCACGGGCTGAATTTCGAGCCGCGCGTCCTGCCCTGCGGCCACTACACCACCGGCGAAACTCCCTACAAGTTCATTGACGGCTGGTATCTGGGCTGGTTTGTTTATCGCGCATTCAAGGCGCTGCGCCAGGAGAAAGCCGCCGCCGAGCAGGCTGCCTCTATCCTTCCCACCGCGCCGGACGCGGAAGAAGAGGCCGTCTCGCGTTAGCGAACGTCCCTCAGGTCCAGGCGCAGCAGCTTGCCGGGGTCGACATACGCGTCTTGCCAGCGTACTGCCCAATGCAGATGCGGGCCGGTCACGCGTCCCGTGGCCCCGCTCAACCCGAGCCGTTCGCCGGCAACTACGCGCTGGCCCTCATGCACATCAATTCTGCTGAAGTGCATCGACAGCGTGAACAAGCCCAGCCCATGATCGATGACCACACAGTTGCCTTCGTAGTAGAGCGGCCGGGCGAGCACCACCACGCCGCTGTTGCTCGCGTGCACCGGCGTTCCCATCGCGGCGCGAAAATCCATGCCTTTATGAATGCTGGCGAGTTTTCCGTTGAACATTCGCCGCGTACCGAAGCTGTCTGTCGGCGCGGCGGTTACAGGAGCACGAAAGCTCGATGTCCACAGCGGTTCTGGGGCGCTCGCGGCAAAGACCTT